>NZ_WTKT01000001.1:0-421898 GCF_011378685.1 Pseudoalteromonas sp. C8 | reverse complement strand
AATTAGTGGCATAAGCCAAACACAACAAGCGCTAGTTTTAACAAGCTTGGATGGTAAAGACTTAACTTTGCTTGGCAGTCAGATAATAAATTAAAAATGTTATAAGATAGAAAGCCTCAATTTATTGAGGCTTTTTTTATCTTCGTTGATTGGGTTTAGGAGAGTTTTATTAAGACTTTATTAGTTATGGTTATAAGCTTGGCGCTTTATAGTGGTCAATCAACTTGCACTGAATTAAGTGATTTAAAGATATTTGATGAACAATACCCTAAAGCAATCTATTTTCGTAATGTTGAAAATAGCGCAGCAAATACCTCTATTAGTTACGAGAAGTGGGCTAAGCGGTGGTCTAAGTTAGATGGAATGGTGGTTAAAGCATTAGATGAGGAGATCCCTGGTAGATCTAAAGAAGCGCAAAAAAAGTTTATCCAATATAAAAAAGATAACCCTTCTAAGCTTATGTTGCTTCATTTTAATGGAAATGCGCGAGATCCTAATTTTGACTTTGATGCATTTCACGCTGAAGACTGGACTTATTTTGTTGGCACTTATTCAGAGGGGGCAATCGATCCTTCAGATACTGTTATTACCGTCAACGACACTCAGGTTTTCAAAAACTCAGATGATATTGTAATTGTGCCGGTTAATAATATGGAAGAGTTAGACTGGCATAAATCAGAACAGGTTAAGTTATTAAGCATAAAAAACGAAAGTACTATTACAGTAAAAAGAGGTTTATTTAGTACTAAAGCTAGATCATATAAAAAAAATAAAGCGTATTTAGCTGCCCATGTATCACAACCAGCAATTGCTCCGGGTAGTAGTCAGGCGTTATGGCGATATAATTTCAGTAACATTATAGCTCAAGGTGGGATGCCTTTAAGGCTTACACATAACCTTATGGGATATCTTGGCAGCGATAAAGTATTAAGTAGTTTTGATGGTGTTGAGTTTGATGTACTGGCTGATACTCGAGGCTTAAAACACCCATCTCGTAAAACACCGATAGATTATAATTATGATGGTAAAGCATCTAAATTGGATGTCCTTTATCAGCAAAAATATAGCCAAGGTGTTCATTTGTTTTTAAGCTCTTTACGCAGTGAGTTAGGTAAGAGCAAGTTGATTTTAGCTGATGGTAATGAGGCTAATCAACAACGTGAATTTTCGGTTTTAAATGGGATTGAAAGCGAAACTTGGCCAAGTCACTGGGATCACCAAGTAGAGCAGTGGTCATCGGGGATTAATCGTCACCTATTTTGGAAGTCACGAAGTTACTCTCCTTCTTTAAATTACATTAAACTTGGCAAGGTACCAAGAAAAAAAGGGCCTGCGCAGTCACCTACAGAAAATTTACGCAGATTACGAATGGCAGGTGCACTATTTACTGACACAATAATAGCTCCAGCATACCGGCCAAGAGGCAAAGGTATTGATAATTGGTCAGAGTTTGTAGGAGATGAAAAAAACTATAATACTTGGCTTGGAAAGCCATTGTCTGATATGCAATATTTAAAACCAGGGCATGATGATACTGTTGAATTTGAGGTTAAGTCTAAAGAACTACATCTTAATAAGAATGCGAGTTTATTTGGATTCAGTAAAAGTAATGATAAAGAAATAAATATAGTGTTAAAATTTAAACTTAGTAATCCTGGTGATATAACCGTCATCGCTGCCGTAAGTTCGAGTTCAAATATTAAGCACAAAGATAGAGTGAACTATATAACCATTAGTCCGAATGAAGATAGTGAACAAAAAAATATGACGTGGTCTGATAGCCTTGCTTTTGATAGTCGTTTTTACTTTAAAAACCTTAAAAAAGGACAAAACACTTTAACTTTGACATCTGATGCTGATTCTGTCGAATTAGCTAATTTAGAAATACGATACGGCATTGAGATACCCTATCGTTTTTTTGAAAATGGCGTAGTGATTGCTAATCCGTCCAGAAAAGTGGTTACAGTAAACACCAGCAAACTAACTTCGTTTCAAGCGAGTCTTAAAGGGGAAGGGCTAAAAGCTAAAGAGTTAACTATTAATGCCAAAGATGCTGTATTTTTAAGTTTTGAACAGTAATTTTAGTGTGCATGTAATTACTTGGTTTATTAGGAACTGGAATTGAAAAGTTATTCATTATCTATAAAGAAATGTAGCGATGCTTATATTTGTGCCACACAGGTTAACCGAGAGAAAAGACAGTTTAAAGCTGGGGTTTATGATCAATCCGGAAACCTTATAAGTGAAGCCCTAAGGCAAGATTCTGATTACTTAGAACAGGAACACTTTACTCAAATTGATAAAGAGAAGAGCACTCACTTAGCCAATAAAAATGTAAATAAACTAAGTGGTCACTATATCTATTTAGGTTTTTATACCGAGCATTATGGTCATTTCTTGTTAGAGACTTTATCTAGGATTTGGGCCGTCAAAGGTTCTACTCAATACGACGGATTTATATTTAGTAATTTTGTTCTCCCTAGGAAAAGTGATGAGCTGACAAGTTTCGCGTCATTTTGCTTTAAAAAGCTTGGCTTAAATCCAGATAAGGTAATAATTTTAAAAGAAGATACACTAGTAGAAACATTAACAGTCCCGAATGCTCAATGTTATATTTTGAATAAGGTACACCCTAATTATATTAATATATTTGAACGTTTACGTCAGAATGTCTTAAATTTACAAGTTAGCAATCTAAAGTTTTATTTATCTCGCTCAAAATTACAAAAAAGAAAACGCAAGGTTGTAAACGAGCATAAAATAGAAGAAGTATTTACTGAGCATGGCTTTAAGGTTGTTTATATGGAAGATTTAACAATAGATATGCAACTTTCGCTTTTAGTTAATGCGAGTGTTATTGCTGGTCTTGAAGGTTCTGCGTTACATAATTGTCTATTTATGAAGCCTCGAACTAAAGTTATAAGTATCTGTAGTGTTAGGCAGCCAAATCAGATAAAACCAAACCAAATTATGTGTAACGAGCTTAATAATATAGAGTCTATATGCATACCTTTTTCAGGTCACATTATCAATGAAGGTAAATTAGTAACTCGTTTTGATATTCCTCATTTAAGGCGCTGTTTAAGGGAATTAAATTTTTAATATTATGTTTTCAACTACTTAATTTGATAAAGTATACATGTTACAACCTAATTAGGTTTATAAAGAAAGGAATTTTTTGTGTCCAGTGCGTTAGATAATAATTATAAAGTTATGCATATTGATTACGCATCATATTTAGATGGTGCTTGGTATATGTCAGGTTGGCTTGTTAGTGAAGCCGATATACCTGTTATCTCTGTATCTATTGAAGATGAAGACAATGCACTAGCTAAAGTGTTTTATGAATTTTTTGAAAGAGATGATTTAATAACAGCACTTAATTTACCCGATACTGTTAATGCATATGGATTTACTCTTGTGGCAGAGCAAAGTGAGCCAGTTTTTAATAAATTAGTATTTAAACTTCAGAATAAAGAGGTTTCGGCTTCTTCATTAGAGCCAGTGATAATAGACTCTCCTGATGTTGTTTTGTCAGCTCTTGGAACTAAAAAAACATCTTTTATGCGCCAAGTGCAAGAAGGGCTCAATAACAGCCTTGATGCCAGCGATAAATTAGTGGAGCCTACATCAATTAGCCACTACTTTGATTTATGTGTTTTTACTGATTCAAACTTACTTTACTTTAATGGCTGGGCCCTAACTAATGACGCTTTAAGCGATATTGTAGTTCAAGATAAAGAGGGGAATAGCTATCAAGTCACAGAGTGTTTTCGTTACTTACGTACAGATATAAATACTAAGTTTAGCTTAGCCGATGATTACAATGCGGGTATGGTTTGTGCGTGTAGGTTACCTAATGACTTCTTACCAGAAAAACTGATTATAAATGTTTCTGAAAATCTTATCATGATTTCTGATGTTGACTGCAGTGGCAGTAGTCAATTATCAAAGACAAAAATACTAAAAGACTATTTAGCATTTATTAATGTTCATAAAGCTCGTTTTTTTGATAATGGCCAGCCTGCGATATTGAGGCATTTAGCTGATATTTGGCAGGCTGAGTCTATTATGGATAATCTTTTACCAGAAGTTGCTATGTATGGTGAAGTTACTTTTGAGCCCACTGTATCTGTGATTATTCCTATCTACGGTCGCTATGACTTTTTACAACACCAGCTACTCGCGTTTTCGAGTGATGCAGATATGCAAAATCATGAAATTATTTATGTTTTGGATGATCCGCGTATTGAGCGAGAATTTAATATTACGTGCCACGGTGTGTTTAATACCTTTAAGCACCCCTTTAAAACTATACACGCAGGTAAAAATTTAGGGTTTGCAGGGGCAAATAATTTAGGTGCGAGTATTGCCACTGGTAAATATATACTTGCACTAAATTCAGATGTAATGCCAAGTAATAAAGGATGGCTAGGTCGATTAGCTGAAAAGTTTGCGTCCCTTGACTCTCCTGGTATTTTAGGAACTAAGCTAGTTTACGAAGATGAAACTATCCAACATATAGGCATGGCTTTTCAAGATGATGCCTATTACCCTGGCATCTGGATGAACTATCACCCTCACAAGGGAATGCCATCGCATTTAATAAATAAAAAAGAAACTGAATTAACAGAGCTAGTTACTGGTGCATGCATGTTAATGGAAAAAGAGTTCTTTATGAGTGTTGGAGGGTTTGATACTCGCTATATTTTAGGTGATTTTGAGGACTCCGATCTGTGCCTAAAGGCTTATCAACACAATAAGAAAATATACATTGATACTAAAGAATCTTTGTATCATTTAGAGAGGCTTTCTCAAAACCTGGTTGACAGTGGTGATTGGAAGTACAAATTAACTCTCCTCAATGGTTTGTATCAAAAAGATAAATGGGGCGATGCAATTGAAGAGGTTAAACAACAAAATGTCTAAAAAAGTTCTCATAATTGCTCATGGCCATCCTGAGTTTAACAAAGGCGGTGGAGAACAAGCTGCTTATCAGTTTTATAAAGAATGCTTAAAACAAGGTGACGATGCTTACTTTTTAGCTAGAACCTCTGTTACCCCGCACGGTGGAGCCGCTTTTTCTACTATAAAAAACAAGCGTGAAATTTTATTTCATACTACGCATGACGATTTCTTTTTGTTTTCTAATATTAAAACTCGCCACTTATGGGGCGATTTCGCTGACCTATTAGAGCAAATAGCACCTGATATCATTTACTGTCACCATTACTTTTTACTTGGTGTAGAAATGATGAAAATCATTAAACAAAAGTTACCAAATGCAAAGTTAGTACTTACTTTGCACGAATATTATGCAATATGTAACAACTCAGGTTTGATGATTAAAACAGGCGGACAAAATAAGCTTTGCTTTGAATCTGGTACGCGCGAGTGTAATGGATGTTTTCCAGATAAGTCACCGGGTGATTTCTTTTTGCGAAAAGAATATATTATGAGCTGTTTTGAGATGGTTGACACATTTATTGCTCCATCAGCTTTTTTAAGACAGCGTTATATCGACTGGGGCATCTCTTCTGAAGCTATACACGTTGTTGAAAACGGGCAGTTAGAAAATGTTGCTCCAACCGTAAAGCTAAATAATACTGATAAAATAAGTATTGTTTATATAGGGCAAATTAACCTCTTTAAAGGCGTTGATGTGCTACTTGACGCGTTACTATTAATACCTAAAGAATTAAGACAGCAACTTTGTATTGATATACATGGCGCAAATTTTGATTCGCAACCAACAGACTTCCAAGAAAAAGTACATGCTCAACTAAAAAGGTTAAAGGGTGTTGTAAGAATGCACGGCTCTTATGAACCCTCAGAACTTACTAATATTCTAGGAGCTACTAGCTGGGTTGTGGTGCCATCAATTTGGTGGGAAAATTCACCTATGGTAATACAAGAAGCTTTAAATCATCAAAAGCCAGTGATCGTTAGTGACATTGGTGGTATGGCTGAAAAAATACAGCACAATAAAACAGGTTTACATTTTAGGGCTGGTAGCCCGGTATCATTAGCTGATGCATTACAAAAAGTATTAAATGAGCCTGATTTAGGAAGCACTTTAGCTAAAAATATAACCGCACCTCTAACTCTTTCCGAGAGCTATATAAAAATAAATAAGATTATTAGCTAATATATGCACAGTTATTATATTGAAGAATGCAACCCTGAAATTGGCCATATAAGAGGTTCTAAAGTTGGTACTTTAGAGTATGCAGATTTGGCCTTTGGTGGGCGCGTAGTTGTTGACGAAAATTTTGATACTTTAGTTGTTAGAAACTTACAAGGAGAGCTTGAGAGCGGGGTGGAGATATTATCTACCTTGGCACATAAGCTACATGAAGAGTTAGGTTTAGCTGCTAATAAGAGCGTATTTAGATTTGATATTAACTTAATCAAAAAAGCTATAACAACAGATTATCACTTTAGCGTGCATATAAGTAATAACTCAAAAGAGACTCTGATATTTCGTGGTTTTATACAACCTATAGAGCTGCCAGATAAGGTTTTACTTATTGTAGGCTCACCTCGTTCAGGCACCTCCGCATTAGGTAAGGCATGCCGTAAAGCATTGAGAGCCCATGCGCATGGTGAATCACATGTAATCGAGGGAATCACTAAAGCTTTACAAGGCACGGATGTGTTTTTTGAGCAGTCAATTACAGCAGGTATTAATGGCAACTTGGTAAACGCTGTGCCTAAAACAGTATTGCTTGCAGAGCATTTGAATATGCTCCGAAGAATATATAAGCTGTATTACGGTAACAGTATACATTTAGACAAAACGCCAGGAATACCAATGCTGCAAAGTTTACCTTTTGCGTTAATGGCTTGGCCTAATGCCAAAGTTATTTTTTGTAAAAGAAGGGCAATGGAAAATATTCAGTCTCGAATTATTAAATTCCCTAAAGTTAGTTTTTTACAGCATGTAAAACAGTGGCGTCAAACATTTGTAGCATGGAGGCAATCTCGTCAAATAATAAACCAATTATTAAAACGCAATGACTGGTTCGTTGAAGTTGATCAGTTTGATATGGCCAATAGCCCTGAGCAAGTAGTAGGTAAGCTTCGTAATTTTTTAACATTGACGGAGGGCGAGAAAAAGCGCCTTTTTACCCAGCTAGCTTCTTCAGATAGGCCAGAGAAAACGTCTATATCTACTTCGAAAGTAAAGTCTTTAGAAGAGTTTAATTGGAGTCAAACACAGTTGCTAGAGCTTAGAGAGTATTGCGACAAAGAAATGACATTACAAAACTATAGTTACAGTAATTCATATTATAAAAATCGCAGCCTGCAGGAAGAGTTTAATGAGTAGAGTAGTTTTACATATAGGTACTGAAAAAACAGGTACAACCAGTATTCAGCACTTTATGTCACAAAATAGACAGGCCTTACTTACTAAAGGTATCGTATATCCTAACTTAGGTTCTAGGAAAGATGCTCATTTTGACCTGGTTAATTCAGTGCATCCTCTTGATAATGGAGGGCGTCATATGGAGTTTTTAGGGCCTGTAACACAACCTGTTGACTTTTTATGGAATAAACTAGAAGAGTGCATTAATGAGCACCCAAATAAAACTATCGTTTTGAGTGCTGAGCATTTTAGTTCAAGGCTAAGAGAGAATGCATTAAAATACATAAGTAATTTTTTTGAAAAGTTAAGTATTACGCCAGAGATAATAATTTATCTCAGACCTCAAGCTGATTATATTGAATCATCATATTCAACTGAAATTAAAGCGGGTAGCCCCAAAGTTTTTAAAAAGGTTATGGAGCAGTACCAGTCACAGTCTTTGCGATATGACTATGAACAGCTTATTGATCTTTGGGCAAGCTTTTTTAATAAAGACTCAATTAAAATTATTCCCTACGAAAAATCATCTATTGGTGACGATATAAGGCTTAATTTTTTATCGGCTATTGGAGTTACAGAGCTTTCTGGACTGGATTTAGCTAAGGCAAAGCTTAACGAAAAATGGAGCAATCCAATGTTAGAGTTCGCTCGATTAGCTAATGCAAGAATGACGCATATTACTGGTCAACAGAGGCTAGATTTTTTAACATTTGCCCAAGAGATAATTGATATTGAGTTAAAGCCGCAGCCATCACATTTAATGACTATCGAGCAATACAACGAAGTTATGGCTTATTACGAAAGTTCTAATGCTAGAATGTGCCAGAAATATATGCCTAATAGGCAAGTGTTATTTATGGACGAAGTAAAGTTAAATCCATTTAGAGAAACTGTATCAACACCTTTTTTAACACAGTTTGATTTTATTAAAATTATTTATACATTATTTTTAAAAGGGTATAAGTAAACCGTTGGCTGGTTTAAGTTGTGGTTTACTATTTCTAGTACACAACATAAAATAGCTCCCTCGACTCAAGGATGAAAAGTTGCTGTAATTAAAGTGGCTATTGAATTCCGATGAATATATTTTAGTTTTAACTATCATGGTATTAATCAAAATGGAAAGTATTGCAGACCTGCAAATTTCACAAGCTCGTTTTTCGTCTTTTGGCACTTCGTTTATGGGCCCTACGCTGAGCTTCTTTTCGCATAACTTAGCAACAGACACACCTAAAAACACCCCACTTTTCTTTCTTGCTAGGGAAGGGTATTGGCTCGAAAAAGCTTACCAACAGTATTTATCGGGTAGTGACAAACAAGGTAATAGTTGTTATTTACTAGCATCACGCGCCTTCTTATTTAAATTACTTTTGAGTGATAGCAGGAGCTATGAGTATTCTTTAAAAGGTGACTTTAATGGCTCTTTTTTTGACTTGATGCGCACGCGTTTTTTACTTTCAAATGCAGAAATACTGCAAGTATTTAGTAAAGATATCATCCAGGAACTTGTATATTTACCTCACGACAGAAAAAAAATAATAGCTGTTTTAAATCAGCACCAAGAGTTACTAGATAATGTTATCTCTTATATTAAAAAACCCTATTTAGCCTATTTAGCATCATTAGGTGTTACTGCTCAAAGTACACTTCATTTAGTCGATTTAGGTTACTCAGGTACTATTCAGTCATTACTGACTATTTTATTGAATAAAGACACGGTTGGTCATTATCTAATATCTTCTAAACCTGGAGAACATCGCATAGCCGATAACACAGCAACAATGAAAGGCTATTTAAAAGAAGGCGTGAAGTTAGGCGAGGGATACCTGCCATTGGATCGTTCTATGTTTTTGGAATCTTTGTTAACAGCGCCTTTCGGGCAGTTTAGAGGTATTAGGTTTAATACATTTGATAAAAATACGTTTGATTTTTACTATGGGCGCAAGGTGTCATCACAGCGTTACTTTTATGAATTAGAGCAAGTTATGGCTGGAGCACTTGAGTATTGTCACCATACAGGTAAGCATCAAATAGAGTTTAATAGTGATGAGTTAGAGCTGCTACTAAATAATTATTTAAGCAAACCTAATATGATTCCCAGAAGCACTAAGCATATATTTGATATTGACGATGACGTGACAGGTAATGGTACCGTCAATGCACTACAATTTTTTGGTTTAGCATAATGATAAATAAACAACTTATAAAAAAAACGATGCCGGGTGTATTTAGCTTTGTTAAAAGCCAGCCACAACTATTTAAATTAGCAAAGCGAGTAGATGAGCGTATACAAACACGTGAGTATGCTAAGTTAAACGCTAATGATAAAGGGTACACAACTAAAGATATTTCATATTTGCTAAGTAGAGCTAAGCAGGCCGGTTTATTTGATTACGCTTGGTATAGCGCGCAGCAGTGTCGTACATTTAGCTGTGAGCTTGAAGCGTTTGAAGATTACTTGCATAAAGGAAAGTTTAGCTGTGTAAACCCAAGCCCAAATTTTGATACAGAGCTTTATTACAAATGTAATACAGACATTTATTTACAAGGCGAACATGCTTTAGTCCATTATTTAAATCACGGCCAGCAAGAAGGGCGCACATCGCTACCAGCAACTCAAAAATGGCATCCAAAAGCAATACAAAGCACTGCCGATGGTGAGGCTACCTCATTAAAAATAGCAATGTGCTTTCATGTTTTTTATGGTGAATTTATTGACTACTACTGTGATGCTTTGGCTAAATTTCCACAATCAGTAGATGTTTTTGTGAGTGTGGCTAGTGATGAACTTGCTAAAAAAGCAACAAATGATTTCGAAGCTTGTGCAAAAGTAAATAACGTGACGGTAAAAGTAGTGCCTAACCATGGTCGAAATTTTGGACCTATGCTTGTTGAGTTTGCAAGCGAGCTACAAAGCTATGATTTGTTTTGCCATATGCACTCTAAAAAGTCCCTGTACTCAGGTCGAGCTCAAACGCAATGGGCAGATTACTTAGGTGAGTATTTGTTAAAAGACCAGCATGTTATTAAGCAAGTACTTAACCATTTTAACGATAACCCTGAAAGTGGTATGTATTACCCAACCTCGTTTTGGATGATGCCTGATTGGGTTAATCATTGGCTGAAAAATAAGCCTCATGCACAAACAATAGCAAAAGAGTGGGATATAGAGTTAAGTGATGACTTTTTATCTTACCCTGCCGGTGGTATGTTTTGGGCAAGGCCTGATGCATTAAAGCAGCTTTTAGATAAAAGTTATAAGTATGATGACTTCCCTGCCGAGCCGCTCCCTAATGATGGTTCAGAACTTCATGCGCTTGAGCGAATGCTTGGTCTACTGGTAGAGAAAAACGGCTTTAAACAACTATATTACTATCCAAAGTCGGGACAGTTAACGTTTGATAATAGCTTTATTTTAGCCCAATACGTCAACACTCAAGAGAATTTACGCCACCAACTTGGTGCATTTGATCATATTAGCTTTGACGTATTTGATACGTTAGTGAGGCGCAAGTATCACGCCCCAGATTATGCTAAGTTATTACTCGGGAAGTCTCTTGTAAAAAGTAAAACAGTAAGTGATGCCCATAGCTTTGTTAAAGCACGCAATAACGCTGAGTTTGAAGTTAGAAAAGAAAAAAACTTTATTGGCGACGTTGATATTTTTGAAACATATCAATACTTGGCAAACCAACTAGGCTGGACTAAAGAGCAAGCTGTACAGTATGCCGAACAAGAATTTGCCTATGATTTAGATATGATTGTGCCTAAAGACGAAATGATAGATCTATTTAATGAGCTTATAATAGGTGGCAAACGGGTAACTGTTGCCTCTGATACTTACTATACGCAAGACCAGGTGTCGCTAATGCTTGCTAAAGTGGGGGTCAGTGTTGGGTTTGAGTTATTGGTGTCAAGTAACTTGGGTAAGCGTAAAGACAACGGTACTCTTTGGCAGCATATAAAAGAGAGCCTACCAGCAAAACAAAGTTTTATTCACGTTGGTGATAACGCTGTTGCTGATGCACAAATACCGGGCGATTTTGGATTGCAAAACTTGCATATTCTTAACCCATTAGATAAATGGCACGCAGGCGGGTTTAAAAATCCATTTGTGGGTGATTCAAGTTTAGATGAAGCGCAGATCCTCAAGTGGGGGCCGCTGGTCAGTGATTTTGGCCGTTTTCCGTTTTTAGGTGAGTAGTAAATGGTTGATTTAGTTTTACATCCAGGGCATTCAAAGTGTGGTTCGACCACAATACAAGATTTTCTTTATGCTAATAGAGAGATATTTAAAAAACGTGGAGTTTTTTTACCCGACCTAAACTTTAATTTTCCTTGTCATGATGAATATAATTTTACTTTTACTCATACCTCTCGAGATTATTTTGCACAGGTACAAAGTGGCAGTATATCGATAGATGAGCTATCTAAAAAGTTAGATGATTTAATTAAAAGTGCTAAGGAGTTGGGCTGTAGAAGAGTAATTATTTCTGCCGAAAACTTAATTAATGGTATTGCTTCAAAAAATACAAAAGCAATCCATCAATTATTTGCTGATAGGTTTAATAATATTCGGATTGTTTATTATGTAAGACGACAAGACTCATTAATGCAGGCCGCATGGCAGCAATGGGGACATAAAGATGGCCTCAACCTCGATGCATATATTGAAAAAATGAGTAAAACACGTTTTGCTGATTTTTACTTTATAGCGCGCCAATTAAAGAAATATTATCCTACAAGCAAGCTCCATGTATTTCCCATGATAAGTGATTACTTGATTGACAATAATCTACTAATAGATTTTTGCTCTCGTGCTTTGATTGATAAAACTAATTTAAACTTTAAAATTGATACAAGTAATACAGGGGTTAGCTCAGCTTTATGTGACTCGCTTGCTAAGATTTATGATATTTATGAAACTAAGCACGATCAGAATGTAAAAAACACTTTGATTAATGCGGCCCCCAATTCTGCTTCACTCTTAACTAAAAAATATAAAAACGATTTATCTGATGAATCTAAGATAAAATTATTTGATAAATTTGAAACTTCAAATGTTAAATTACATAAGTCTTTCTTTCCAACTCTCCCCTTTGAGGTGATGTCCTTAAGGTGTGAGGAAAACGATTCTGATCAAGAGTTATTATTGCTTAAAAGAAAAATTGAAAAACTAGAAGATCTTAATTCAATTCAAATGGATATGATTTTACAGTTATTGAAAAAGGGAAATTAAATGGCTAATGACTTTAAGGTTAAATTAGTTGCTATAGCTAAAGATGAAGCAGCGTATTTGCCCGAATGGATATTCCATCATTTGCACTTTGGTTTTGATGCAATAGATATTTATGTAAATAATACTTCAGATAATACTGAGGAATTAGCTGCTGCTTTAAAAAACCTTGAATATGTTAATTTTTTAGATGGGAGTCAGTTTTTTGATGGCTCCTCTGAAACGCCTCAACGCGATGCATATATAGCAGCATATGATGGGGCTCGAAACTCTGAATATACACACTTAATATATTTAGATATCGATGAATTTTGGACTCCATTTGATTTTAAAACGACAGTGCATGAATGTCTGTCTGAGATTAATGCAGACGTTATATCATTTGAATGGTTTATCCATATGAACGAAAAAGATTCTTTTTCCTTTAGCTTTCAAGAGCAAGTTAAAGGGAGAAAGGGTTTTTTAGTAAAGTCATTGGTTAAAACTAACAAGCAATTGAGAGCTTTGAATCCACATAATGTAAATATTAAAAATGCAGACTATAGACTCGCCGATGGTTCTGTTTTTGAATTCAAAATAGGTCAAAGCCACAGAGTTAACCCAAGTGAAAAATTAAAACCTTTTTTCATAACACACAGAATGTATAGAAGCGAGATGGAATACGTTTCTTTACTTTTATCTGGACGCGGGGCCAAGTTGGGTTCAGGCTCCATATATAAAGATAACCGTAATGGGTACTATAGAAATGCACAAATAAACGAAAGCTTTTTAGTAGGTAAAACTACTTTGATAGATTATAGATCTAAATACGATAGTTTTTTAAGTAAATACCAGTTAGCAGATATTTTGGCTAAGGCCCGCTTATTTGTAGAACAGCGATACTATAAATCACTTGCAAGTCTTGAAAGTGCTCCTAGAGCTGAGCTGGATACAATTAATAAAGTTTTTAAAAATGTCTCACTTGATAGCGTAAATCGTGCAATAACAGTTTATAAAAATAATCTAAAAAAAATGCGAAGTTTAACTTCTAATCACAATAAGGGTCATAAAGTTAAATTAGTAGCAATTGCTAAGGATGAAGCCGCTTATATTCCTGAGTGGGTTCATCATCACTTGTTTGTTGGCTTTGATGAAATTGAAATTTTTATTAATCGTACGTCTGACAACAGTGAACAGGTATTAAATGCGATTAATAAGCAGTACCCGAATGTTACATGGGATTATGCTGATTGGATTGATAGTTGTCCGGTGGAAGCCCACAAACATATTCAGTTTATTACGTATGCTAATGCTAAATATCAATGCCAAAAAGAGGGCGGGTATAGTCATATCTTCTTTTTAGATATTGATGAGTTTTTAATACTTGATGAATTAACTTCGTCTATTCATGATTTAATTAAACGATTTCCTGCTGATACTCCTATTGCATTTGAGTGGCTTAATGACTGTACACCAACGGCTGAAGCTTTTAGCAAAATACCACCCACGTTAACAGGTAACCTATCGCCTTTAGTTAAGACCTTACTACCTGTGAATATTGCTATAAAAGAGTTTCGTCATCATTTACCGCTTTTTACAGATCAAGTTAATACTATGCTAGTTGATGAATCGCTATTTAAACCACAGAAAAAGGTTAAACAAGCTTTAGATTCAAGTGTTAATTCGTTGAAATCAAGCTTTATTTATCATAGAGCTCATCGCTCTCAATATGAGTATATCTCTTTACTTTATCGAGGGCGTCCTGGTGATACGTTTGCATATAAAAGCAATCGAAGAGGTTATCCTCAGCTTACAAGCAAATCCAGTTCTGTACTGCTAAATGAAAAAGTTTATACAGAGTATCAAGCTAGCTTTGAAGAGTTTGTTGATGCCATGGCGATTGGTAAGTTAAGTAAAGTCGCTGAGCATTTTGTTAGTGAGCGCTATAAAGCGTCAATTGATAACTTGAATAAACATTTATTGCAAGACTACCCGTTAATGGTAAGGCTTTTTTCAGGGGTTTTTGACGATAAAGTAATGGGGGCTTTTAAAAGCTATAGAGCAGAGCTTATTAAGGCAGACCCTAAAAATGTTGATTTACTTATTAACTTATCGAATGATGCGCAAAAGCAAGATATTGATGAAGCAATTGAAATTATTCTATTGGCTAAAAAAGTAAGGCCTAAGGGGCCGCTAATTAATAAAAAATTAGAGCAACTTTTACAGATTAAGCAACAGTCAACGAATAAGTAGTTGCAGGGAAGAAGGTG
The DNA here is from genome assembly GCF_011378685.1 of Pseudoalteromonas sp. C8. Lineage (NCBI taxonomy): Bacteria > Pseudomonadati > Pseudomonadota > Gammaproteobacteria > Alteromonadales > Pseudoalteromonadaceae > Pseudoalteromonas > Pseudoalteromonas sp. C8. Next base: position 407,044 of record NZ_WTKT01000001.1, on the reverse strand, counting down.
AGTAATTTGATTGTATCGTTAACCTCTTATGGGGAGCGTATTAATAGTGTTCATCATGTTATTGAGTCATTAAAAAACCAATTATGCAGTGTTTATAAAGTTATATTGTTGGTAGAGAAGAAAAAATTATCTCGAATTTAATTAGCAAAGATAAAAAGAGTTAAGAGCTAACCTATTTAGCTTTTAATTTATGTTTAAGGTTTATTAATGTCAGTTAAGGTAGTTATACATATAGGTCCTCCTAAAACAGGGACCTCTGCAATACAGTATTGTTTACAGCATGATAGGAAACGCTTAGCTGAAAATGGAATTTATTATCCAAAGCATACTACTGATGTAAATGGGATCAGTTCAGGCAATTTAAATAGTATCTATGACGCTACAGCTAGTTCAGGCCGTTCTATTAATAAAGATAAGATTGATAAGCTAATCAACCTTTGTGAAAAGCTGAGCATGCATACCTTACTGTTAAGCTCAGAGTTTTTCTTTGAAAATATGAAAGAGGTGAGCTGTGCGTTCCCTAATGCGATATTTATAGCTTATATTCGTAACCCACTAGATAGTTTTGAATCTTTATATAATCAGTCGGTAAAAAGGCATCATAAAGTAGACCCTATTAAAAACCTCCCGAAGTTGCCTAAGTTTTATTTAACTAAACTTGAGGCTATTTTAGATGAAATTGGCGCTAGCCATTTTATTTTACGTGCATATAGCAAAAGTGCATTTGTAGGAGGGAGCATTATTGACGATTTTTATAGTATTTTAAATGTTACTCCACCACTGATAACGAGTAAAAGTATTAATCCTTCTTATAGCTTTGAAGCTTTAGAGTTTAAGCGATGGATAAACCAGTTTTGCTCTCATAGCCTAGCATTAAAAGCTGATAAAATTTTACAAAACTTTAAAAGTGATTTAGGGCCTTTTTCTCTTATTGAGCCAAAAATATATGAGCTATATAAAGAGCAAGCTGTGTGTTTTTTAAACAAAGTGCAGAGCAAACACTGTATTTTTGGATTTGAAGGCTTATTAGATGATGTCCATAATGCGAAGCAAAAACCATACAAAAATCAAAAGTTAAGTGTAGAAGAATTTAATCGGGTGGCTAACTATATAGATCACAAAGCACCAGAGGTTTATAAATCTATTTGTAATGCACTTTACCTTTCTAGTTATCGTTCTTGTTACACTGGCACATATGGGCAGGCTTTTATTAAAAAATATAAGCTGTCTGATATTTCGGATAAATATATGTATAAAACACAAGTGATAAATTTTATAAAGCGCTTACTAGGTAAAACTACGAATGCTGAAGAGCTTCCTTTTATGCTTCCAAATTCAGGTGATATTAGTAGACTAAGAAATACACTTCGATTAGGTGATGATGTTAGTGATGTAGATATATTAAGAGAGCTGGCCTTTGTTGCAGAAAAAAATCATGATATTGGGTTAGCTTATATGTTTATGAAAAGAGCACAAAAGTTAAGGCCTAATGGGCCGTTAATTAACAAAAAAATTAAATTGTATGAGCGCAAGATAGATAACGCCAATACAGAAAAGCAGATCCTCAAGTGAAAATATTAAGAAAGGCTTTAGTAAAAACGCTAAAAGCATTCATCGGTATTTTACCTCTTAGTATTATTGATAAAGCAAAGCAACACCCAGGTTTAGTGGCTGCTTATAGTCGCAATTTGCACAAAAGCGGTTTGCTCTATCAATTACAAACTTTAGATGAGCTGGAGCGTTCTTACGCCGATTATATTCACCAACATAGTAGCTATCTTACAAAGCAAGTTGATTGCTTTTCCAATATAAATAGTAGTGGTTGCTCGTTAATAGTTTGCGTAACAGATTACAGTCCTAGTAAATTACTTGATACCTTTGACAGTATAAGTGATCAGCATACCCCATTTGTAAATATAGTTGTGTATTGCCACAATAATAATAAAAGCGATATTAGTGATTTTTTAAACTTAAATAGCAAATTAAATTTAAATGTAGTTTGTTCGTTAAGAGAGCCGAGTTTGCCCAGTAAAATAATTAACGAGCCGTGTTTTTTTGTATACGCTGGTGATGTGTTACACCCGTATTTAGGGTTTGTAATTGCTACAGAGTTGTCGCAACCAACCGAGCTGACTTATGTTGATACTGATTTATTAAGTGCCAAGGATAAAAAAAGAGAGTTTGTTGATTTTAAACCTAGTTGGAATCCAGATTTACAGCTGACTAACGGTTATATTAGTTCGGGTATTTGGGTTAAACAGTTAAGAGATTTTGATGCTGAAAAGCTTCCTCTCAATAAATTTATGTTGAGTATATACGTATGTACTCGTCATCTTAAAAATCCTAATTTAAAGGTTGGACATATAGCTCAGGTATTACTTTCAAGAGAACCTACACTACCTGATTTTAGTGATGCTAAAAGCCAGTTAAGTGCTTTATATGACTCATTTGCGAGTGTTGTACCATCAGGGTTACCGAGTGTTTATTTACGATGGCATTTAGATAAAAAACCATTAGTGTCGATTATTATTCCTACGCGTAATGGTTTGGATTTAGTAAGAAACTGCATTGACTCGATTTTAAGTAAAACTACTTATGATAACTATGAAGTTTTGCTTATTGATAATGCTTCAGATGATCCTAACTGCATTAAATATTTCAATGAGTTAAGCAAGCATTCAAAAATAAAGGTGTTTAATTATCCGTCAGAATTTAACTATTCGGCCATAAATAACTTTGCAGCTAGAAAAGCAAATGGCGATGTGTTGGCGTTAGTTAATAATGATATTGAAGTAATCGAACCTGACTGGCTATTGAATATGGTTAGCCATGTTATGCGTGAAGATATAGGCTGTGTTGGCGCAAAGCTGTTGTATTCAGATAATCGTATCCAACATGCCGGTGTTATTATGGGCTATGGGGGCGGCGCCGGGCATGGGCATAAGTATTTCCCAAGCGATCATTATGGTTATATGAACCGCTTGGTTGCGAGTCAAAATTACAGTGCGGTGACCGCTGCATGCTTGCTTGTTAAGACTGATGATTTTTGGGCTGTGGGTGGTTTGAACGAAGAGAAGCTAGCAATAGCTTTTAATGATGTTGATTTTTGTTTAAAGGTACTGCAATTAGGTAGACGAAACCTATATTGTGCAGAAGCTGTTTTGTACCATCATGAGTCTGTATCGCGCGGGCATGAAGATACGCCTGAAAAAGTACGACGCTTTAATGCTGAGCTTAACTACTTGCAAACTACATGGTGTGATTTTATTGCTAACGACCCTGCATATAATCCTAATTTAACCCGTAGACGTGAAAATTTTGCGATTAAGCCTTTTAGGTAGTTAATAAAAAGTAAAAGTAGCGTTATTATTCGTTATGTTTTTTGTGTGCTTAATTAAAGTAAGCTAAAATTGCTTCTAGTTTGTAAATGACTGTTTATTTGAGTTGTTTTATCTTTTTATAGAGAGAGTATGGTTCCTATTTTGACAACCAATAGCCAGTTTATATTACATTCTACTAACCCAATTGCAAGCGATGTGAGTGTGGTTTGTGGTATGTCTGTTTATATAAATGATCGCCTAGAGTGGGTTAAACAAGCCGTTGAAAGTGTATTGAATCAAACAATGCCACCCGATCTTTTTATGATAGTGATTGACGGTAAAGTGTCGGATGATATTTCAATTTATTTAAAACACGCTGAAAAAGCACATGCTAATTTAGCTCTTGTACATGGAATAAAAAACCAAGGGTTAAGTGTATGTATGAATCATATAATTGATTTTACTTTACCTTTAAAGCCTAAATATTTTTTTAGAATGGATGCTGATGATATATGTGTTTTACACCGTTTTGAAAAGCAAATTAACTTGTTAGAAAAGCATAATGATGTTGATGTATTGGGCTCGGCCTTGTGGGAAGTGGATGAGCAAGGTAACAAAGCGGGTATTCGAAGACTTCCATTGAGCCATTCTAAGTTATTATTGGCATTTTCTCGTCGCTGTCCAATAAATCATCCTACAGTTGCAATTAGGTATAGTGTATTTGAGCGTGGACACCGTTACTTAGAGGCAATGCGTAATACCCAAGATTATTTTTTATGGATTACTTTGGCTAATGATGGCTGCAAATTTGCCAATGTAAAAGAACCATTACTTCATTTTAGACGCATTAATGGTTTTTACAAAAGGCGTGGCAGAGGTAAATCGGCAAATGAATTTAAAGCGAGATTACTTGCTATGGATCTACTTTCACAAAAGTCGATTAAAAATTATTGCTATGCCTTATTTGTTTTAGCATTGCGTATGATGCCCTCTGAAATAATAAAATTGGCATATAAGGCTGACCGTTTTTTACTTAATTTAAAGAAGCATAACTAAATTATGATTGGTGCGGTGTTAGTTGTATATAAGCCAGACTTGCCTTTAGTTGAACGTTTATTAACTCGTTTATACGGTCAAACAGAAGAGGTGGTTATTGTTGATAATAGTCCAACACCTCACGATTTTAGTAAAATTATTACTCACTACCATTATATACATCTCTCTTCTAACTCTGGGATCGCATCAGCGCATAACGCAGGTTTAATATATTTATTAAAAGCAGGTTGTGAGTATGCCATTTTACTTGACCAAGATAGCCTAATACCTAGCGATATGGTGTTTAACCTAAGTAGTTTGCTTAAGGCATCTAATAAGGTGAAGCAAAATGTGGTTGCTATTGGGCCTAGAATTCGTTGTAGTTTTTCGGACAAAAAAGTGAACCCTATGGTTCAAAAAGAAGTCTTTGAATATGATGAGCTGGTCGGGGTTACTCAAATTATTGCATCCGGGATGATGATAGATTTAAGTGCTATTGATGAAATCGGTTTAAAAGACGAGTCTTTATTTATTGATGGCGTTGACCATGAGTGGTGCTGGCGCGCCCGTAGTATGGGTTTTGATATTGCTAAGGCCAAAAATATAGAAATGATTCATCGTTTAGGTGACTCCCGTAGTAAATTTGTGGGGATAACTTATAAAGTTGGTGCCCCAATTAGGCTGTATTATCAGTTTAGAAATATTCTGTTGCTGAGCCGCAGAGCTTACGTTCCTAATTATTGGAAAGTAAGGTGTTTGTTTTTTATGCCGATACGCTTTTTTTTAAATTCTATTATGCAAAAGAATAGACGTAAGCGTTTTGGGTTTATGCTAAAAGGCATTTACGATGGTCTGATAGGGAGAAAAGGCCCTTATGACAAGCATTGGAAGTAGTAGTTTAATAGTTGTTCTAGAGATTTTAATACAACCAATTTATAGTTTCTCTTTTAATTAAGCCTTACACTAACAAAAAATTTAAGCTAGATGTTATTGTAGTGGAACCTGAGTATAAGAGTGACTCTTCTTTTCTTTAAAGAATGAAAAGCACTTTATCGATGATATAATGTTATATGTATATACTCACATTGCATGTGGCGTTAATTGAATTTAGAATAGGGCTACATAATAGTTTTAATTTAGCCGAAGAAAGTAATGACATAATCGGCTTTAATGGATTTTGATAATTTAGGATATGAATAAACGTTATGAATGAAGAAAAGTTAACCCACCTTAAAGCGCTCGAAGCAGAGTCAATCCATATAATGCGTGAAGTAGCCGCAGAATTTGATAATCCGGTAATGCTTTACTCTGTAGGTAAAGATTCTTCGGTGCTATTACACTTGGCCCGTAAAGCTTTTTATCCAGGTAAAATCCCTTTTCCGCTAATGCATGTAGATACAAATTGGAAATTTAAAGAAATGATCCAGTTTAGAGACCAGATGGCTGAAAAGCATGGTTTTGATTTGATTGTTCATAAAAATCCTGAAGGTTTAGAGATGGGTATTAGCCCATTTGTTCATGGTAGTGCTAAGCATACTGACATTATGAAAACTCAAGGTTTAAAGCAAGCACTTGATATGAATGGTTTTGATGCTGCATTTGGTGGTGCTCGTCGCGATGAAGAAAAATCTCGTGCTAAAGAGCGTGTGTATTCATTCCGTGATAAAAATCATCGTTGGGATCCTAAAAATCAACGCCCAGAGCTTTGGAATGTTTATAACGGCAAAGTTGATAAAGGTGAAAGCATTCGTGTGTTTCCACTTAGTAATTGGACTGAGCTAGATATTTGGCAATACATATACCTTGAAGGTATTGAAATACCATCGTTATATTTTGCACAGGAACGTCCTGTTGTTGAGCGTGACGGCACATTAATTATGGTTGATGATGAACGTATGGAGCTTGAAGAAGGCGAAGAAGTTCAGCAAAAAATGGTTCGCTTTAGAACACTAGGTTGTTATCCATTAACAGGAGCTGTTGAGTCTGTAGCTCAAACATTACCTGAAATTATCCAAGAAATGCTGCTTTGTACTACGTCTGAGCGCCAAGGCCGAGTGATCGATAACGATTCTGCTGGTTCTATGGAAAAGAAAAAAATGGAAGGTTACTTCTAACCATACGTTAGAAGTTTTCAGAGACAAGTTATGACTAAGTTTTAAATAATGTATTTATAACTGCTTGTTATTAACCTATTACGAACCAAATTTCAGAGAAAATTATGTCACAAGATACAAACTTACTTGCAACCGATATTGAAGCTTACTTAAAGGTTCACGAAAACAAAGATATGCTACGTATTTTAACGTGCGGTAGTGTAGATGATGGTAAATCAACTTTAATCGGTCGTTTACTTTACGATAGCAAAATGATTTTTGAAGATCAGATGGCTGCTATCGAAAAAGATTCAAAACGCTTTAATACAACAGATAATGATTTTGACTTGGCACTTTTAGTTGATGGACTTCAGTCTGAGCGTGAACAAGGTATTACAATTGATGTAGCATATCGTTATTTTGCAACTGATCAACGAAAATTTATTATTGCTGATACGCCAGGGCATGAGCAATATACTCGTAACATGGCAACGGGCGCTTCAACATGTGATTTAGCAATTATTTTGATTGATGCTCGCCATGGTGTGCAAGTTCAAACACGTCGCCATAGCTATATTTGTTCTTTGTTAGGAATTAAGAATGTAGTTATTGCTATTAATAAAATGGATGCGGTCGATTACGAGCAATCTGTTTATCAAAACATTAAAAAAGATTACCGAGAGTTTGCTGAAAAATTATCTTTTGATGATATACGTTTTGTACCAATTTCGGCACTACGTGGTGATAACGTAGTAAACGCAAGTGAAGCGATGTCATGGTACCCAGGCTCTACGTTAATGAAGCTTTTAAATACGGTGTCAGTTACACATGCTAAAAATGACGAATTTAGACTACAAGTACAATATGTTAACCGTCCAAATTTAGATTTTCGTGGCTTTAGTGGCACTATAGCTGCTGGCGATATTAGAGTGGGAGACACCGTTGCGTCACTACCTTCTGGTAAAGAAAGCAAAGTTAAATCAATAGTTACTTTTGACGGCAACCTTGAAAAAGCTTCAGCCGGTATGGCTATTACGCTAACGCTTGAAGATGAAATTGATGTAAGCCGTGGGGATATGTTAGTGCGCCCTCATCAAAAACCTCATTCATCTGCTAATTTAGAAGCTGATGTGGTCTGGATGACTGAAGAAGCATTACAAGTTGACCGTGAATATGAAATAAAAGTTGGCAGTAAGTCTGTTTTTGGCCATGTAGAAGCTGTTAACTATAAAGTTGACGTGAATACACTAGAACAAAAAGAGGCGTCGCAGTTAAACTTAAATGAGATTGGTAACTGTCAGTTTGCTTTAACAGCACCTGTACAATTTGATGCTTATGATATTAATAAGCATACAGGGGCGTTTATTATTATCGATCGCTTAACTAACGTAACGGTTGGTGCTGGGATGATACGTAAACCTTTAGATGCTAAAACAAATAAATCGCAAAGCGCTCATCCTGCATTTGAAGTTGAGTTTAATGCATTGGTTCGTAAGCATTTCCCTCATTGGGATGCAAAAGTAATCCGCTAGATTGCTCATGCTTTAAGCATTGCGGGCTTTTTAAGCCCGCACTTTTGTTTTATTAACTATGGATGGCTACTATAATTATGCCATTAGATGCTTATCTAACGCTTTTTATTTTTGCACTTACGGTTACTGGATTAATTGTTATTCAAGGAAGGCCTGTCGCTGTTTTTGGAGCGACACTTATTGCTTTGATAGCTTGTGATTTGGTCACTAAAGAACAATTTTTAACAAGCATTGCAAACCCTGGTTTAGTGACTTTAATTTTACTTGTATTGTGTTCTTTAGCACTTGAAAAAACACGTTTGTTAAGGGTTGTAGCATCTAAAATAATTGTAAGTAGCTATCATTCTACTTGGTTTAGGTTATTTGGAGTTACCACACTCTTTTCGTCTATTTTAAATAATACAGCAGTTGTTGCTACGTTACTTTCTCCTATACGAAACAATCCTCACCACTTTTCGAGCAAATTACTCTTACCTCTTTCCTATGCTTCTATTTTAGGTGGTACTTTAACGCTTATCGGAACTTCGACTAATTTGATTGTTAACTCAATGTATATTGAGGCTTCTGGACGTTCACTGTCGTTTTTTTCATTCACAGCAATTGGGGCTATTTTAGTTGTTAGTTGTGGTGTCGTTATGTATTTTTGTACAAATATGTTACCCAGTATTGAGCAAACAAAAGCGACATCTGAAGGGTATTTTATTGATGCTAAGGTAGCTGAAAACTCTGAACTTATAGGACGTTCAGTTGAAGCTAATGGTTTGAGGCATTTAGAGTCATTGTTTCTGGTTGAAATAGTGAGAGAGGGGCATTTAATTAGCCCTGTGTCTCCTTCGGAGGTTATACACTGCTCTGATAGGCTTATATTTTGCGGAGAAATAACTAAGTTACTTCAGCTTGGACAATTTACAGGTTTAGAGATTTTTGCTGAAAAAAACGGTACGTTAAATAGTAATTTAACTGAAGTAGTGGTTAGGCAGGAAAGTATTATTGTTGGTAAAACCTTAAAAACAACAGGGTTTAGGGCGTTATTTGATGCCGGTGTAGTTGCTATTAGACGCGATGGTGAGCAAGTCTCTGGAAAGCTAGGGGATGTTATTATTCGTTCAGGTGACTTTTTGGTTTTAGCTGTTGGCAAAGACTACAAAACAAGAACGAATATTAATAAAAACTTTTTAGTACTTTCTGGTGTTGAACCTGAATCAAGAATTAATGGGTGGCGTGCTTGGTTGTCTATTGGTGGGTTTATCGCAATTATTGTGCTGGCTGCTTTTGGCATCATAGATTTACTAGAAGGCTTAGTTTTATTGCTTGGAGGATTATTATTCTCTCGTAGTTTAACAACCAATGAAATAGTTAGACGTTTTCCGGTTGATATTTGGTTGGTTGTTTCATCGGCAATTTTGCTCTCAAATGCATTAGTTAATTCTGGTGTAGTAGGTACATTAGGCGATTTTATTGGTCAGTTTAACGATCCGAGCTATGTATATATTGCTTTAATTTTTGTTTATATAGCGACTTGGTTAATGACTGAGTTTGTTACTAATAACGCGGCGGCCGCGTTAATGTTTCCCATAGGTTATACCATTGCACTGGGGTTTGGAGTCGATGTACTGCCATTTGTTATGACAGTTGCTTTTGCTGCAAGCGGAAGTTTTATAAGCCCTTATGGTTATCAAACTAATTTAATGGTTTTTAACGCTGGTAATTATAGATTAAATGACTTTGTTAAAATGGGCTTACCTGTCAGTGTTGTTTATGCCGTGGTTGTTTTAGTTTGTATTCCGGTGTTTTTTCCGTTTAAGTAGACATGTAATACACTATAGTGTCACATTTTAAATTATATTACGTCGGTGCGAGGTTATCTCGGACCGTATAAGAATAAAGGTAAGGTATATTAATGAGCCAGGATGAAAATATAGTATGGCACACGCAAACGGTGTCACGAGAACAAAAGCAAGGTCATAAAGGACATAAGCCGGTTTTGCTTTGGTATACGGGATTGAGTGGCTCAGGTAAGTCGACTATTGCTAATGCGGTGGAATCAAAATTATTTGAATTAGGCTGCCATACTTATTTGTTAGATGGTGACAATGTTCGTATGGGCCTAAATAAAGGGCTTACATTTAGCGATGAAGACCGTATTGAAAATATTCGTCGTATTAGCGAAGTTGCTAAGTTGTTTGTTGATGCTGGCTTAATAGTGTCGACTGCATTTATTTCTCCATTTGCAACTGATCGTGCCCAGGCTCGCAGTATTATGGCTAAAGGTGAGTTTATTGAGGTGTTTATTGATACCCCAATAGAAGTATGTGAAAGCCGTGATCCTAAAGGTTTATACAAAAAAGCGAGGGCTGGTGAAATACCTAACTTTACGGGGATTAGCTCTGCGTTTGATGTACCAATATCACCAGAGATACATGTAAAAACAGCGCAGCAAAGTATTGATCAAAGCGTTGAACAGATCATTCAGTGTTTAAAAGAAAAAGAAGTTATAAAATTATAGGTGTTCAGATTTTAGATACCAGAATAATTGAAATATTAACCGCTGAGTGAAGCAAAGTGCTTTGACTTCTGACTTTGAGACTATTATGAAATACGATGTTTTTAATGGTGATGCTGATGGTATTATCGCATTACTTCAGTTACAACTCGCTAATCCGACAGACACAGTTAAAGTAACTGGGGTTAAGCGTGATATTCAGTTACTAAAAAAAGTAACACCACAATCAGGCGACTGTATTCGTGTGCTTGATATTTCAATGGAAAAAAATATGCCTGCTCTTCACGATGCATTAACGGCAGGCGCTAAGGTTATGTATGTTGACCATCACAAAGCAGGTGACATCCCTAATCATGCTAATTTATTTCCTCATATAGATCTGGATGCGAATATGTGCACCAGTTTAATTGTGAGTAATTTACTTGATAAGCAATTTCACTTATGGGCAATTACGGCTGCATATGGTGATAATTTATTTGCAAAGGCTGATGCAGAAGCTGATGAGTTAAAATTGACTGCACTGCAAAAATCGCAGCTAAAAGCATTTGGTACGTATATTAATTATAACGGTTACGGTAGTGAAGTTGCTGATTTACATTTTGCTCCTGAAGATCTTTATGAGCAGCTTTTGCAATATAAATCGCCACTAGATGCCATAAACGATGAAAACTCTGCTTACTATACTTTAGAGCGTGCTTATAAAGCTGATATGAAGAAAGCCGCAGGGGCCAAAGTCCTACATGATTGTAATACGGCAAAAGTTATTTTATTAGATGATGAACCTTGGGCACGTCGAGTTAGTGGTGTATTAGGCAATGATTTAGCTAACCAAGCTCCTACTAAAGCGCATGGTGTTGTTACAAGCAATAATAAAGGAAGTTACACTGTTAGTGTACGTGCTCCGCTTAGCAATAAGCAGGGAGCTGTTGATATATGTAGTAAGTTTGCAACAGGTGGTGGACGAGCGGCTGCTGCTGGAATTAATGAGCTGCCAGAGGCGCAACTTTCAAACTTTATAACTGAGCTAGTAGGTTACTATAAGTAATGTATTTAGATGAGTTCTAAATCTTATTTATAAAGTGAACACTTACAAAGTAAGTAATAGTTATCACCAAATAGGGCACAGAGAAGGCAAGGATAAGTAATTATTATTTTTCGGTGTAGCGCCTCGGTGTTCTCGGTGGTAAAAATTGTTTTAAAGGGTATAAGCGTAAGATTTTGATGTGCAATATCTACTTTTTAAGTAATTATAAAAACAAAATACGCGTCTTCTCTATATTAACTTTTATTACTCAACTGTTATTTTTATTCAGTTTACATATAAGCTCAAATTGCTAAGTAAAAATACTAAATTTAAATAAAATAAAGGACTACCCATGAAAGCTGTTATACCGGTTGCCGGGCTAGGCACACGTATGTTACCTATGACCAAGGCAATTCCAAAAGAAATGCTCCCAATTGTAGATAAACCATTAATTCAATATATCGTCAATGAATGTGTTTCTGCGGGTATAAAAGATATAGTATTGGTTACTCATAGCTCTAAAAATGCCATCGAAAACCACTTTGATACAAGCTATGAACTTGAAGCGACGCTTGAAAAGCGTGTAAAGCGTGCATTACTTGATGAAGTACGTTCAATTTGTCCATCTAATGTGACCGTTATGAGTGTACGCCAAGGTGAAGCGAAAGGGTTAGGGCATGCAATTTTGTGCGCTAAACCTATCGTCGGTAATAATGACTTTATAGTATTACTCCCTGACGTTATTTTAGATGCTTATACAGCGGACCAAAAAACTGAAAACCTAGCTGCGATGATTAAGCGTTTTAATGAGACTCGAGCTAGCCAAATTATGCTTGAACCTGTTGCGCGCGAAGATGTAAGTAAATACGGCATTGCTGATATTAGTGGTGTTGAGCTTACTCCAGGACAAAGTGCTGCAATTAAAACAATGGTTGAAAAACCAGATGAAGATGTCGCACCTTCAAACCTTGCAGTAGTAGGGCGTTATGTTTTAAGTAAAAATATATGGCCTTTATTAGCTAAAACGCCGGTTGGAGCTGGTGGCGAAATTCAACTGACCGATTCGATTGATGCGCTAATGATGCAAGAAACTGTAGAAGCATTTCATATGAGTGGTCGCTCGCATGATTGTGGCGACAAGCTTGGTTATCTTAAAGCTATTGTTGAATATGCAATGCGTGATGACAAATTAGGTAAAGACTTCAATGAGTTTTTAACTCAAGTAAAGAGCTAGGACTAATACGCTTAGTAAATTATTTACTAACTATAAGTTTAGATAAACAGCCTTATTTTAGTTATTTCTAAGGTGAGGTTGATTGTTTTTAAATGTTTATTAATGTTTATCTAAGTACAAATTAATTGAACGAGTTGTTTATTCGTTTTACTTTAGGTATCTGGTAAAATTCAAATGATTAAAACTATAAACTTTAAGGGAATAAAATGAAAATTGCCGTTGTAGGTACAGGCTATGTAGGCCTTTCTAACGCTATGCTGCTAGCACAGCACAACGAAGTGGTTGCATTAGACATAGACGAAAATAAAATTGCGCTTTTAAACAATAAGCAATCGCCTATTGTTGATACTGAGATTAGTGATTTTTTAACGCGCAGTGATTTAAACTTTACAGCCACGACTGATAAAGTAGCAGCATACAAAAACGCAGACTTTGTAATAATTGCTACACCAACCGATTATGATGTAGAAAACAATTACTTTAATACAAACTCAGTAGAGGCTGTAATTAAAGATGCAATAGCACATAACCCAAATGCGGTTATGGTTATTAAGTCGACGATACCAGTTGGTTTTACGCAAAATGTTAAAGAGACGTTGGGTATTAGTAATTTAATATTTTCACCTGAGTTTTTACGTGAAGGTAAAGCGCTGCACGATAACTTATATCCATCACGCATTGTCGTAGGTGAGCAAAGTGAACGTGCTAGTGTGTTTGCTAACCTTCTTAAGCAAGGTGCTATCAAAGAAGATATTGAAGTACTTTTTACCGACTCAACAGAAGCTGAAGCTATTAAGTTATTCTCAAATACTTATTTAGCAATGCGTGTGGCTTATTTTAATGAGCTTGATAGCTACGCTGAAGCACATGGTTTAAACAGTAAGCAAATTATACAGGGTGTTAGTTTAGACCCACGTATTGGTGATCATTACAATAACCCATCGTTTGGATATGGTGGTTACTGCTTACCAAAAGATACAAAGCAGCTTAGAGCTAATTATGCAAATGTACCTAATAATATTATTGGTGCAATTGTAGATGCTAATACGACGCGTAAAGACTTTATTGCGGACTCAATAATTAAACGCAACCCTAAAGTGGTTGGCGTGTATCGTTTAGTAATGAAAACAGGGTCTGATAACTTCAGAGCCTCTGCCATTCAAGGCATTATGAAGCGCATTAAAGCGAAAGGTATTGAGGTAGTAGTTTACGAACCAGTACTTGAAGAAAATGAGTTTTATCATTCACGTGTTATTAAAGACTTAAATGAGTTTAAGCAGATATCTGATGTTGTCGTTTCAAACCGCATGGTTGAAGAGCTAAGTGATATTGCAGACAAAGTTTATACGCGCGATTTGTTTGGTAGTGATTAACCAATAAAGGCTATTATCTTCTTATTTTTTGATATTTATGTAACCCCGTAACTGTATGTACGGGGTTTTTTATTTATATAATGCGACTATGATTTGGCAGATATGCCGCACTTTTAACTCGCTACTGTAATTTAGGTGCAAGGCTAATGACTACTGTTATTAATTAAAGTTGGCAGTAACACCTAATTTAGCAAATGAGTCACCGTATACATCTTCACCGCCATAAAAATCCACACCCCAGCTTTTAGCTCCCCAAACTGCTCTAGAAAGCTTTCTATTATAAGTTACTTGTAACTCATAACTGGTCGTATAATCATCACCTTTGTTTTTTAAAACACGGAATGTAGTTTGTAGACTCTCTTTTCGATTTAATTGCCAGTTCCAATTTAAGCTAACAGCCTTAGCTGCAACGTAGTCGTCGTAGATATGCTCATCACCAGCCCAATGGCCAATTACATTGCCGTTATTTCTATTTCCATCTAGGTATATGCCATTGGCATACCAAAGTTCTTGCCAGTTACTGTGTTCGATACGTAAACTGTGTTTATCGCTGATAAATGGAAGAAATAAACCAAAGCTATATGCATTATTACGATCCCCTCCAAGAGTGTCTTCTAATGCTACTTCGGCATATAGTTCATAGGGGGTATTATAAAGTGTGTCTGAATACTCAAAAGCAATAGCACCTAGTTGATCACCTAATTCAAAGTTAACGTCGTTTGTGTCATCTTCGCCAACATTATCTTTGGTACCTGGGCTAAAAAAACCTTCAGCAAAATCTTTTAGTGACACATCTCTTGGTCCCCCCCCGAACTGCATGAGACGACTTAAACTAACAGTCAGATTGTCAGTTACTGCTAAGCTAGTATGTAGGCCGAATAAGTAAGGTTTCCCGGGTTCATATTCTCGATCCTCTGCGTTTTCCGCTCTTTTGTTTTTTAAAATACCTCTTTGCTCAGAGAGTTGAGTAATAAACATGTCATATCGAATATTAAAGCTAGTTATGGGGGTTACATTACTTATGGATATAGATGGAGTTGTTTCGGCTTGTGTACTGAGTAACATTGCGCTGCTGTTAAAAGGTGAATACCAATGCTCTCTATAACCGATATCGAGTTGTGCATATTTGAAGCCTAAGTACATGATACTTTGCGTTAGTAATATTTCATCCTCGTTGGCTATACCCACAGCACTGATACCGAAGTAATCACCAAAATTAGAATAAGCACCACCTTCAACTATTAGGTTTGTTTTTGTTGTTTGACCACGTTGATTTGGTATGTTTTTTTCATTCGTTCCTGCTGATAAAGTTACTTTCGCAAGAGTGGTTGCGCTTGATTGTATATAAGGATTAATTTGATAAGTAAGGGTGTGATAAAGTTCAGGATAATCATATTTTATAGTTTGTAGTACTCGATAGATATCGTGAGATTTATAAGGCTTACTCATTATATGTGTATTTTTGCTTACTGCTAAAAGTTGTTGTACTAAGTGCTCAAGTTCTGGGGCTTGATTTAAAGGTAAATAAGGTGACACGCCACCTTTAGCAACAGCATTTGCACTGATTGCCATCCCGATAAACAGTGATATTTTTTTGAGCATAATTATTCCGTTAGCAAAAATTTGTTTAAGTAAAAACGTTAACGCGAGGTTAGCAATAAACGCCTAAGTAAGGAAGAAAAAAGCGATATATTAGTGGTTGGTAATTGGTGTATGTAAGTTGTAGGTGAGGTTTGACGCCTCGCTTTTGGTAAAGTTAAGTTAGATGAGCGCGAAGTAAATTCGCACCTACGGGGTGTGTATATTGTAGGTGAGGTTTTATACCTCGCTTTGGTAGAGTTAAATTACATGAGCGCGAAGTAAATTCGCACCTACAGGAAGCATATGCTGTAGGTGAGGTTTTGTACCTCGCTTTTGATAAAGTTAGGTTAGATGAGCGCGAAGTAAATTCGCATCGATAGGGTGTGTATATGTTGTAGGTGAGGTTTTATACCTAGCTTTTTATTGTATATAAATACAATCCCAGTAAGGGTATGAAGCAATTTTATCGACAATTTTAGCCCGCAAAGGATTAGCAATAATATATCTAGCATTGTTCAGTAAATCGTTTTCATTTTTAATCATGTGATCATAGTAGTTACGTTGCCATAATTTATACATACCTAAATCGTCACGGGTTACTTTAGAGCAACGGCCTTTAAATAACTTAATTACATCGGACAGCGCTTTTTTATTTCCTAATTGAATTAGCCAATGTATATGATTTGGCATAATTACAAATGCTATTGTTTTAGCTGCTTCTTGCGTTTCTATCTTTTTCATTTCTGTGATTATCAAACGATTAATATCCATAGAAATAAATATGTTTTCTCTTTTGTGCGCCACTAGTGTGATTGAGTAAAATTGATTTGTTAATGATACTCTGCCTTTTCGCAATAAATCAGAACGATACATTTTTACAGTCTTTCAATACTTTTTATTAAAGGTAGCAGAGGTTTCAAATTAAGAGAGCGCGAAGTAAAGTTAGGTTAGATGAGCGCGAAGTAAATTCGCACCTACAGGGTGCATATATTGTAGGTGAGGTTTTATACCTCGCTTTTGATAAAGTTAAGTTAGATGAGCGCGAAGTAAATTCGCACCTACAGGGTGCATATATTGTAGGTGAGGTTTTATTACCTCGCTTTGGTAACGTTAAGTTAGATGAGGCGAAGTAAATTCGCACCTATAGGGGGCATATATTGTAGGTGAGGTTTTATACCTCGCTTTTGGTAAGGTTAAATTTGGTGAGCGCGAAGTAAATTCGCACCTACAGGATGCATATATCGTAGGTGAGGTTTTATACCTCGCTTTTGGTAAAGTTAAATTAGAAGAGTGCGAAGTAAATTCGCACCTACAGGGTGTATATATTGTAGGTGAGGTTTTATACCTCGCTTTTGGTAAGGTTAAATTTGATGAGCGCGAAGTAAATTCGCATCGATAGGTTGGTATATGCTGTAGGTAAAGTTTTACATCTCGCTTTTAAAGTCCAGATAAACGAAAACCCCGATGGTACATAGTATCATCGGGGTTTTTTAATCGTTTTAGTAAACCTAAACTTTAAATTCGTCTACCGACAAGCGAAGCTCTTCGGCCAGTTTTGCTACTTCTGAACTTGAGATATTAGTTTGGTTTGCGCCTTCGGCTGTTTGCTCTGCAATGGCTACAATCGACTCAAGGCGTTCGCTAATTTCTTGCGCTACTTGTTGTTGCTCAAGTGCGGCGGTCGAAATTTCTTCACTCACGTCGTGAGCTTGCGAAACCGCAAATGTAATAGAATCAAGAGCGCTACTTGCTAGGTCGGTTTGCTCAACACACGATACCGCACGTTGCTTACCTTTACTCATTGCTGTTACGGCAGCTTCTGCGCCTGTTTGAAGAGACTCAATCATTGATTGTATCTCTTGGGTCGACTCTTGAGTTTTACTTGCTAGAGAGCGTACTTCGTCTGCTACAACAGCAAAGCCTCGGCCATATTCACCAGCACGTGCCGCTTCAATTGCGGCATTTAGTGCAAGTAGGTTAGTTTGATCCGCTATTCCGCGTATTACATCTAAAATGCTGCCAATTGATGCGCTATCTTGGTGTAGTTTATTAATTACTTGTGAGGCGTCGTCTACTTCACGTGCTAACTGTTCAATCGTGGCTTTATTGTTATTCGAAATACCTTTAACGCGCTCAGCTTCTTTATCAGCATTTTTAATTTCGCTAAGTGCTTGTTGAGCGCTGTTGCTAACCGTTTGCGATGTACTGCTCATTTCGGTTGTTGCAGTGGCGGCTTGTTCAACTTGTGCTTGTTGGTTACGAATTGCTTGGCTTGATTCGGCTGTAATTGCAGATGTTTGTTCTGATGCTGCAGCTAACTGAGTAGAGCGCGAAATAATGCCTTTAATGAGACTGCGTAAGTTATCAATTAAGGTGTTACAACTTTTAGATAGTTCGCCAAATTCGTCTTTAGCGCTGTCGTCTAAACGTTGTGTCATGTCGCCACTGGCAACAATATCTAAAATTCGGTTAACTTCAGCAAGTGGTTTAGTAATACGGCTAACAGTAATAATAGCAATCGCTACAGCTAAAAGGGTGGCTATAATCATACCAACCCACGTCCATAAGTTTGCTGAGTCTACGTCGCTGCGTACGCCTTGCTGTAATTTAAAGGCAACGTCACTTGCTTGATTAACTAACTCATCAATTTGGTTAAGTGCCATTTTGGTAGCTTGCTCTGACTGGGCAAGCTCAGATTCTGTTAGGGTAATAGAGTCAATTAATCGTTTTTTGTTTGCAGCTAAACCACTACTACCTTTTATATTGTTTTCTAAAGTATCAACATTTTCTTTTAAGCTTGAGTATAAATCGCTATGAGTTTGCTCAATAGCCGGTTTAATTAAGGCAATGGTACGCGTTACTTCTTCTAGGTAATAGGTTTGCTCGTTTTTAACAATATCGAGTGTATTAAGCGTTTTAACAGTTAGCATATCAGTGCTGTTACTTACCACTGACATAAAGTTATTTTCTAAATTGTTTGCAGCTTGATAAGCACGAGGGTGGTTTTGCTCAAAGCCATCAATGTCAATAATATCGAGTACAACAGAGTTGGCATCTTCTGCACTCAGCTCTATATTTTCTAATTGTGCTTTTAATGTTTTGTTTAATGCTAGCTGTTTGCTTTTATCTTCTAATAAGCTTTCAACTGTGCTTAAAAAGCTTAAGTAGGTTTTTTCTACATTTTGGCTACTTTGATTAAGCGTTGCATCATTTTTTACTACGTCTTGAAGTTCGCGATGAAGGGTATTGAATAACTGCTTTTGCTCAAGAACTTGTTTTTTAATGGGGGCTAGTTCATTTGCAGAAGTAGTGTAAAAACTCGCTTGAGCGGCTTTACTCATTAAAATAAATTCGGCTTGTAGTTCTGAGCTTTTATTTAGTGCTGGAAGTGATAGTTGGTTCACTTTTTGAGTGGAGCGGTCAATATTTGCAATTTTTATTAAGGAGTTACCACCAATTATTAATAATAATAGTGTGATAAATATAAAACCACCCCAAATACGTTGGCTTACTGTCAGGTTCATAAGATTTCCACTCAAAAGTACTTCAATTAAGACTTATCGGCGTTTGTACCAATAAGTTAAGTAATTAAAATCAATTACTTTAACTAATTTTAACTATTAATTGATAAATCTAACAGATGTACTGTTTTTTTTCAGTTTATTTAGACGAAAGGTGGGATTTTTCGATAATTACTTTTTTAGTACTTAGCTCCATTAGGGTCATGGTGTTACCCCACACACAGCCTGTATCTAAGGCGTGAACCCGTGGATTATCTGTTTTACCTTCAAGCGCCGCCCAGTGGCCAAAAATAATATCGTGTTTAGTTTTAGCAATATTAGGATGGTTAAACCAGGGGGTTAATGTTTGGCTATCGGTTATTGCACCCTTTGCATTAAGCTCGAGTGTGTTATCACTTGTTAAAAAGCGCATGCGGGTAAAATAATTAACTATGTATCTAAATTTTGCAAAGTCATCAAGATTGCTTGACCACTTTGCAGGGTGAGGTTGATACATGTGTTCAAAAAATGCTTTCGCGTTATTTGATTGATAACAGCTTTGTGCAAATTGCGCGTGTTTTAGTGCATTTTCAATAGACCAATCGGGATTTAATCCTGCATGAGATATAAAGCAGTTATGTTTTATAAGCTCTAGAGCCAATGGCTGGGTTTGTAAAAAAGCGATGTAATGCGCTAATTTTGGGCTTTCAAATATTGGGTTTAGTTTATCTTTTGGATTGGTAGGTTTGTTAAGAAAGTAGCAGGCAACCATGTGGAGGTCGTGATTGCCTAAAGTGATGGTCATGCTATTTTGATGTTGGTAAATATAGTCTAAGCAAGCTAGGGAGTCTGGCCCGCGGGCAACGATGTCGCCAACTAAATAAAGGTGATCTTTGCTTGGATTAAAATCAACCCGTTGCAAAAGGGTGTTAAATTCACTAAAACACCCTTGTAAATCACCTATCGCATAATCTGCCATCTAAGCGCTTAATGCAAAATGTTAGGGCAAGCCAAACGAAACACATTAATAGGCGCCTGAAACTCAGAGCCAAATTCGTTGCGTAACGTGTAGTGGCCTTGCATTGTGCCTACAGGTGTATCTAAAATTGCACCGCTGGTGTATTTATAGCTTTCGCCTGGGCCAATGTCTGGCATTTCGCCAACAACGCCTTCACCTTCTACTACTACTTCTTTGCCATTGGCATCGGTAATTAACCAATAGCGGCTTAGTAATTTTGCACTGCATAAACTATGGTTTTTAATTGTTACCGAGTAAGCAAATACGTATTTTTCAAGCTCAGGTTGAGATTGACCTTCTACGTAAAATGTTTCTACAGATACCTTTACAGGTGATCCAATATTACTGCTTGTTGTCATAAATCCAGTTAGCTATATCAATAAATTGTTGTAAAGATAAGCGCTCAGCACGCAGCGTTATATCAATGCCAATGCTAGTAAGCTCTTCAGCAGTTAGTAAATTACCTAAACTGTTACGCAGTGTTTTACGGCGTTGATTAAAGGCTTCTAAACACACTGTGTTTAATATTTTAACGCTTTTTGCTGTACGTTGCTCTGGCTTTTTAGGTATTAAACGTATAACAGCAGAGTCAACTTTTGGCGCTGGTTTAAAGCACTCAGGTGGTACTTCAACAACCGGCATTGCATTACAGTAGTATTGAGTCATTACGCTTAAGCGGCCAAATGTTTTACTACCTGGGCCTGCTACCATGCGTTTTACTACTTCTTTTTGAAGCATAAAGTGCATGTGCTCAATATGATCTGAAAATTCAAAAAGATGAAACAATAACGGTGTCGAAATGTTGTAAGGTAGATTACCAAACACTTTTAATTTTTTGTCATCGCGAACCAAGCTTGCAAAGTCAAACGTCATTGCATCGCCTTGGTTAACGGTTAATTTAGGACCCAAAAATGGGTGTTCAATTAATCGCTGCGCTAAATCTTTATCTAATTCAACAACCGTTAAATGGCCGCTTAATTCGGCTACTGGCTCAGTGATTGCGCCAAGGCCAGGGCCAATTTCTACTAGGTTGTCTTCTGGTTTAGGATCGATCGCAGAGACTATTTTGTCGATGATAGATTCATCAAATAAAAAGTTTTGCCCAAAACGCTTACGAGCGCGGTGTCCTAAATGTACTTTATCGGTCATTGATTTTGTGCTTTTTCTTGGGCGAGCTTAATTGCTTCGCGGATCGCTAATTCAAAACTGCCAACGTCAGCTGTACCAGTCCCTGCTAAATCGAGTGCAGTACCGTGGTCAACTGATGTGCGGATAAATGGTAAGCCAAGGGTAATATTTACCGATTTACCAAATCCCTTGTATTTTAGCACAGGTAATCCCTGATCGTGATACATAGCAAGCACTGCATCTGCTTCAGATAGGTATTTATCTTGAAATAAGGTATCGGCCGGTAGTGGGCCAATTAAATTCATACCTTCGCTTCTAAGTATCTCAAGCGTTGGCGTGATTGTTTCTATTTCTTCACGACCTAAATGACCATCTTCACCGGCATGCGGATTTAAGCCACACACTAAAATACGTGGTTTTTCTATACCAAACTTAGTTTGTAAGTCGTGATTTAAAATACCCGCTACTTTAGTTAAACGCTCAGGTGTAATTGCACGCGATACATACGCTAGTGGAATATGCGTGGTTACAAGTGCAACGCGTAAGCCCTCTGTTGCAAGCATCATAACTACATCAGCAGTATTTGATTGCTGCGCAAAGTACTCAGTGTGCCCACTAAACGAAATACCTGCTTTGTTAATTATGCCTTTGTGAACCGGGCCTGTAACAACTGCATCGAAGGTGCCATCCATGTTTTTTTCGCTTGCTATACGCAAGGTATCTAACACGTATTGTCCGTTACCGTCGTTTAGTACGCCAAGTTCTACATCAACCCCTAAATCAACCTGATGAATATACAAGCTGCCAGCAGGTGCTGCGATGGCTGGGGCATTATCATCAAATTCAATTAAGTTTATTGTTAAGCCTAAATGTTTTGCGCGCTCTTTTAATAGTTTGCCATCGGCAATCGCTATAAGTTGAGCGTCCCACGCTTGCTGAGCAAGCGTGAGTAGCAAATCTGGGCCAATACCGGCTGGTTCACCCGGTGTAATAGCAATTCTTAGAGTCATATTTATTGGTCTGCTGTGAAAATTTCAACGTGAGCTTGCTCGCGCATTTCTTGCTGCCAGTTAAAACTTTCTTCCTTAAATTTACGGTTAAACAACATACCGTGAGCACGGTTACGTTTAGCTAGCTCAGTTTTATCAGCTACACGTTTACCAAGTAACTGCACAATATGCCAACCAAACTGTGTTCTAAACGGTTCGCTTATTTCGTCTTGCTTAAGAGAAAGCAGAGTATCTTTAAACGCAGGTACGTAAGTTGTTGGATCAGTCCAATCGTATTCGCCACCTTTAAGTGCAGAGCCTGGATCTTCTGAGTATTCTTTAGCTAACTTGCCAAAGTCGGCAGTTCCTGCGCGTAAATCTTTTGCAAAGCCAGCAAGCATAGAGCGTGCTTTTTCTTCACTTAAAATAATCGAAGGTTTAATTAGTATATGGCGTGAACGCACTTCAGTTGTTTCTACAACTTGTAGGCCACGAACATCTTGTACTTTAATGATATGAAAACCGGCACCAGAGCGAAGAGGGCCAACAATAGCGCCTTTCTTTTGGCCTTTTACTGCTTCAGCAAAAAGCGATGGCATTTCGTTAATGCCCATGTAACCAAGCTGTCCACCTTCAAGTGCTTTAGAGCCGCTTGATGATGAAATAGCAATACGCTTAAATTCTTGGCCATCGTTTAATAGCTCAATAACTTTATCTGCGCGTGTTTTTGCGCCAGCAATTTCGTCAGCGTTCGCATCGTTAGGGATATCTATTAAAATATGACCTATGTCGTACTCTTCAGCACTTTGACCTTGGGTTTCCATAATTTTTAAAAGGTTATCAACTTCTTGCTCGCTAATATAAATACGGCGATCGACACTTGCACGTGTTACTTGCTGCGTTGTTATTTCTTTACGAATTTCTTCACGGTAAGCTTGAAAGCTTTCACCCGAACCTTCAATAGTACGGCGTAAATCGGCAATTGTTCCGCCTTGCTCTTGTGCCATGCTTGCAAGAGTTTGATCGAGTTGGCTGTCTGAGATTTGTAATCCCATACGTTCAGCCATTTGTATCATAAGGGCTTGATTAACTAAACGCTCAACAGCTTGTACACGAAGAGTTTCATCTTTTGGTAATTGCTGGTTTTGTTCTTCGGCTTGCTTTTTAACACGATTAATAATGGTGTCTACTTCGCTTTTTAAAATTACGCCTTGGTTTACAACGCCAATAACTTTATCTATTTCTACTGGTGCGGCCATTGCACTTTGACAAAGGCTGGCACTTAAAACTGCTGATGTTAATAATTTTTTTAAATTCATATTCTTTTTACTACTCTTGCTGATAGTACTGTTGTGATACTAGTTACTAAGAAAATACGGTCTACGATAGCCAAAAATACCTTGTTGTAATAATTTTTGTGCATCATAACGGCTTTTACTGCCAAGTCCTTTTAATACAAAATTCAAACTAATACCTGAATCAAAAGTTGCTTGTTCTTGGCCTATTGATTGATTTAAATCTGTTTCAATTTGGCGGTGCCCAGTAATTTGGATAGCCCAACAGCATGATTCATACTGTAATCCGCTCAATACTTCGATACTTCTGTTGTTTTCAAGATCTCGATGATAGCTTGCAATAAATTGCCATTCGTCGCTAATAGGAATACTTGTAAATACACCTGCTTGCTCGATTGTATTTCCTGAGACATCATTTGCATAGCGATGGTTCAATTGTACTAGCTGATTATTATCACCTTTATAATCAAGTGTTACATTTGACTGTACCATTTGCTTGCCATCTGTATCGTATTGAATACCTCCAGCGAGGTACCAACGGCGGTGCCAATGTAACATGGTTTGAGCTGCAAATAGTGCATTATAATTAGTGTCTGAGTTCAAGCCTTGCTCTGTTGGCTTGGCATCGTCACTTAAATAAAATATTTGGCCGGCACTAAAATTAAATACTTCTTCTTGTTTTTTATCAAATAGGCGCGTTGTAGCACCTAAAGTAAACTGATTCGCTGCTGCTATGCGGTCAACACCCGAAAAGCGCACGTCTCTAAATAAACCATAATAATCGTCTTGTAGCTTGGTTGTATCAAACAAGCCAATGTCTGACTGGTCTTTATTAGGTGTATATAAATATTGAATTTGCGGCTCTAGTGTTTGTATAGCATCTTCAAAAAAGTAAGATGCGTCACGCTCAAAATTAAGCTGAGAATACAAACGTACTTTAGGAATAGTACGCGATACGGTATCGCTGTATTGCGTGCCTGTTAAGTTTCCGCTTTGCTTATAATTAGTTTGCAATAAGCTCACTTCAGATAAAAATGACCACGCATGCGTTGCGTAGTTGTAGCGGGCTTTTGGCTCTACGTGTACACGTGTTGCGTTGTCTATGGCCACTTCTGATGAATCATTAGTAAAATGGCTAATCTCGCCCGACACACTAAAATCAAAATTATCAAAACGCCAAGGCGCAGTTTGCGTAAAATTAATTTGTGGTACCGCAGTGTATGACTCTAAGTGATCGCCCAATACTTCAAAGTTTTGTACTTTAATATCGGTGCGCCATGTTTCACCCAAATGAGTTAGTGAACCAGTACGATAAAGCTGTGTATCGGTTTTACTGGCATAATTTGAGCTTAAATCGGTGATGTAGTTATCATCGCTCACATTGGTTACATCAACGTTTGCGCGCCAGTTTTCACCCAGATAACTTTGCTGTTGCCAATGAAATATATAGCGTTCATTCAAGTCTGGCTCTGAATCATCACTATCTAAATATTCAATTCCTACTAAGCCTTCGTGTTGCTCTGTTAGGTATCTAAATTCGGTTTGTAATTGCAGCCCTTTATTAGACATATAACGAGGCGTAATAGTGGCATCAAAATTAGGTGCAATATTTAAATAGTACGGCGTAATTGTTTCAAGGCCGTATTTATCAGAGCTTGAAATAGTCGGGGTAAGTAAACCCGATTTACGGCGTTCATCTAGCGGGAATGTAAAATAAGGTAAATATAAAACCGGTGTATCGAGAATACGTAATACGGCGTTATATGTTTCGCCCCAGCCTTCTTCGCGTGAAAGGTTTATTTCGTCAGCTTCAATTTCCCATACTGGGGTGTCACTTGGGCAAGTAGTAAAGCTTGCATTCATGAGTAATAGGCCAGACTGATTAACAGTGAGCTTTTCAGCGCCGCCTTTACCTTGTTGTTCGGTTAGGCTGTAGTCGGCGCCTAACAAACTGACTTCTGAATTATTTAAATCGGCATTTAATCCGGTGCTGTTTACTTTACTTACGTAATCTTGATAAGTAATTGGCCCCGTTGCATTTAATAAACCACGCTGTTTGTCTATCAACGCAGTTTGTGCGGACAAACTCATCTTAAGGGTGTTAATATCAACATTGCCGGTAAATTCAGCGCTTTGAGTGCCAAGTAGCTCAACATCATCAGCTTGAATATCAACTTCACCAAGGTTAAGGCCTTCAAGTGGTTGCCAAGCTCTGGTTTGCATTGAAATGCCACAAAGATTGTGTGCCAGTTCAGTTTCGGCAAGCGATGGTGCGCTAACTACGCTTAGCATCAATATGCCCCAGGTTTTGCTCATTTATCGACCTTAATACTGTGTGTTTAATATAATATACACATAATAAAGGAAAATAATGGCAATTACAGTAATTGACCTAATTAACTTAGTGAAAAATAGATATCTTATAAAATGACACGCTTTGAGAATTTACAACAATTTATAAACACACAGCTTAATGCCAAGTCGCATACTTTAAACGCGATCACGGGTGATGCTAGTTTTCGCCGTTATTACCGTTTAAATCACGATAATAAGCATTTAATAGTGATGGACTCAGATCCAAAAAAAGTGAATAACGAACCTTACATTTCGCTAAATCAGGTGTTTGTTGAACAAGGTTTTTTACTTCCTACTATTATTGCAAGTGATGAAAAGCAGGGCTTTTTTGTTCTTAGTGATTTAGGGAGTACGCACCTAGCTGACATGCTTGATGATGCAAACCGCACCGAGCACTATCAAGCACTAATTAGTTTAAGTGCTCAATGGGCTAAAACGCCCACAGCTCCTGCTATGCAAGCGTACAACGAAGATTTTATAAAGCTAGAGCTTGATATATTTAGCCAGTGGTTAGTGAGTGACTTTATTAATGAGCCACTAAGCGCAGAACAAAACGTAATGTGGAAAACAAGTTCAGAGCTATTAATAAAGGCCATGCTTGAGCAACCCACTGTTACCGTTCATCGTGATTACCATAGCCGTAATATTATGAACAGTAACGGCCAGTGGGCAATTATAGATTATCAAGATGCTGTACGCGGGCCGCTTTGCTACGATTTAGTATCGCTACTACGCGATTGCTACTTTAAATTGCCAGAACAAGAATTAACAAGTTTACTTGATTTTGCTTATCAAGAATTTATGGCTCAAAATCTACTGGCTAACACTTCATTTGATGAGTTTAAATATTGGTTTGATTTAACCGGATTACAGCGCCACTTAAAGGCTGCGGGTATATTTTGTCGATTATATTTGCGCGACGGTAAAACAGGTTATTTAGATAATATTCTACCGACTCTTGATTACATTATTGAAGTAGCGGCAAATTACCCAGAGCTTAAAGCATTGAGTGAGTGGACAAAAAATACCATAGTGCCAAAAGTGACTGAAAAGTTGGCAAAGGAGCGCTCATGAAAGCGATGATTTTAGCTGCAGGGCGCGGACAGCGTATGATGCCGCTTACGCAAAATATGCCAAAGCCAATGTTAAAAGTGGCAGAAAAACCACTTATTGAGCACCATATAAATAATCTTAAAGCTGCCGGCATTACCGATATTGTAATAAACCTTGCGTGGCAGGGTGATAAAATAAAAGACTATTTTAAAGATGGCAGTCAATTTGGCGTAAATATACTTTATAGCCAAGAAGTTGAAGGTGGCCTTGAAACGGCCGGCGGTATTATTGAAGCGTTACCGCTGTTGGGCGACTCGTTCATTGTAGTAAATGGCGATGTATACACAGATTATGATGTAAGTGCGCTAATGCAACTTCATTTACAACCCGGCGAGGCGCACATAGTGCTTATAGAAAACCCGCCACACAATCCAGATGGCGACTTTGCATTGAGCCATTTATCGGCCGAGAGTCAAAAATATACATTTTCAGGGATTGGCCGGTATCAGGCTGATTTTTTTAAAGGATTAACGCAAGGTATTCGCCCTTTAGGGCCTATTTTACGTGAAAAGCTAAATGAACATTTAGTCTCAACTGAGCTCTATATAGGGCAGTGGGATGACATTGGTACACCAGAGCGTTTAAACCAATTAAACACGCGCCTTGAGGCGTAATAACTCAATTTTTAAGAAGGCAGTATTATAGATGTGGGGAAAAATTCTCGGTTTTTGTTTTGGCTTTATGTTTGGCAAAATATTTGGTGCCATTTTAGGTTTATACCTAGGTCATTTATTTGATAAAAGCTTAAAAAATAACTTTGATAAAGCAGGTGGTTTTTCTAGCTTATTTAGTGGTGACGATGTTCACGAGCGCCAAGCTTTATTCTTTTCAAGCTGCTTTGCTGTCATGGGGCACATTGCGAAGTCGAATGGTCGAGTCAGCGAAGTACATATAAAAGCGGCTAACTTGTTTATGGATGAAATGGGCTTAAAGGGCGAAGAACGCCGCGAAGCACAACATGCATTTCAGTCAGGTAAAGAGAGCGACTTTTCACTTAAAGAAACAGTACACGATTTTAAAGAACGCTTTGCTAAACGAAACGATCTAATACAGTTGTTTTTAGAAATACAAATTCAAATGGCATTTTCTGACGGGGTATTAGCCGAACAAGAAAAGCAATTATTAGCAGAAGTAAGTAAACAGTTAGGTATTTCTAAAACACGTTTTGCATTTGTATTAAAGCGCTACCAAGCAGAGTTTAACTTTAGAAAGCAACAACAGCAGTTTAATCAGCAGCAACAAAACCAAGGTCAAAGTAGTAGTTACCGTGAAGGTTCTGGGCACCATGTACCGCCAAATAATAACATGAACCGTGCGCAAGCATTGGCGTTATTAGGTTTAAATAGCGATGCAACGCAGCGTGATATAAAAGTAGCGTACCGTAAACTTATGTCGCAACACCACCCTGATAAGTTAGTGTCGCAAGGCCTACCAAAACACATGATGGAACTGGCTGTTAAAAAGAGCCAAGATATTCAAGCTGCTTATGAGTATTTAAAAAAGTCGGCGTAAAAAACCGTCTATTTCTTTTGTTAGGCGTGCGTGTTGATCGGGTTGATCGCGCAGGCCAAACAACTGGCGTTGGCGGTAATCAAACTTTGCATTTCGGTTAACCCAGCGCTGACGATTTTTAAGGCTCATTAAAATGTCTGTGCTGTCATTTGCGTAGTAAATATCAAGCAAAGCGGGTGCAACAAGTGATGCCGTTTGGCTCAAGCTTTCGTTACGCTTGGTATTAGGTAGATAACTGCTTAAACTTATAAACGCATCCAGTCTCTCATCTGGAAAATCTGCATAGTACTCCAACAACACACCCGCACTCGTGCCTTGTGCTATAACCACTATATTACTCGAATCTTCCATAGCGGTTTGATACAGCGCATTAAAACGAGAGATGAGATTTATTTTATAGTTATCAAGTATGTCGTCAGTTACTTTTTCAATTACATTAACGTAATGAGGTTCTTCTTTTACTTTTGCAGGCTGCGATTGGGCGTTTGCTGTTGTGTCGGACGATGCAGGTTCCTCGGCGTTACTCGGCGCAGCTTCGGTTTCGCTGGGCGTTGTTTCTGCCATTTTACTAGTTTGCCAATCAATGTCGGGCACTGTCATTGCGTAGGTGCTGTAACCTAAATTATTAAGCTCTTTACGCAAGTAACTCATGCCTGAGTTATTGGTAGGTGAAGAGTGCCAATCGGGTATAAGTAATACGACTCCTCTAAAATCAGCGCTCATATATTCGCTATAAAGACTTAAAAATTCTGTTTCACCCGCTAATATTGGTTTTATTTCATCGCTTGGAAGAAGTCGCTCAATGTCGCTATTTTCAATACTTGATAGGCTAGGTGGGGCAATATGTTCCGCCGCGCTGATAGGGTTAGCTAAAAGTAGCGCACAGCTGAGCTGTATATAAAAAGCGCCTTTTAAAAACCGTGAAAATAGCATAACGCACCTAACTAATGACAATTAGTTAGGTATCGGCAAGGTTATCTAAAAGTTTAATGTATAGAGCGAATTAGCTAGTAAATTTGAACCTTTAAAACTCTAATTCGGCTTCAAAAGTAAGTACTTGCTCAGTTACAGGGTGCTTTAATTGCAGCATTTGTGCATGTAATTGTAAGCGAGGAGCGGCAGCAAGTGCCTCTTTGTGGGCGTAAAGTCTATCACCTAAAATAGGATGACCAAGGCTTAACATATGCACACGTAGTTGATGCGAGCGACCAGTGATGGGAGTTAGCTCTACACGGGTTGCATTTTCTTCACGCTCAAGTATTTTGAAATGCGTAAGCGAAGGTTTACCTCTGTCGTGATCAACCATTTGTTTTGGGCGATTAGGCCAATCACAAATAAGGGGTAAATCTACTGATCCTGTTTCAGCTTCAAGTTGTCCGTATACACGTGCTATGTAACGTTTAGCTGTTTCGCGCTCTTGAAACTGCATACTTAAATGTCTGTGTGCTGCTTTATTCATGGCAAGGCACAGTATGCCAGAAGTCGCCATATCTAAGCGGTGCACTATTCTTGCTGTTGGAAAAACACGATTAACACGATTAATTAAGCTGTCGGCATGTTTAGGATCTTTACCTGGGACAGTTAATAACTCACTTGGTTTATTAACTATCAGTAAGTCGTCATCCTGAAAAAGTATCGTTAAATACGGACTCATAGGGGGATTGTAATTAACTAACACGGCCGACCTTAGTAATTTTGAAGGTCGCTATTTTAGTAGAGCAGGCCAACAGGCTCAAGTAAAAGTTTGGCTATATTGTTTTAGTTAGGGCGTGTTGAACGTTGGTGGTTGAATTTGCAGTAGTATGTTTGGTTTTTAGGCAAGGCAGAGCCTATGTAGTGTGGTTATTCCCCATAATTAGGCGATAAC
Source organism: Pseudoalteromonas sp. C8 (assembly GCF_011378685.1). NCBI lineage: Bacteria > Pseudomonadati > Pseudomonadota > Gammaproteobacteria > Alteromonadales > Pseudoalteromonadaceae > Pseudoalteromonas > Pseudoalteromonas sp. C8. The sequence continues at coordinate 376,572 of NZ_WTKT01000001.1, read as the reverse complement.
GCAGCATAAATGCCAAACATGCTCTGCCCTTTGGGTTCTTTCTAGGGGCGATTAACTCTTTGTTGCTCGATTTTTACTTAGCCCACTAGGTTACAAACCTCGCGCCGCGATTAAATCGCCCCTAGATTGAACAAATTTCAATCCACAAAGTTCAACACGCCCTAGTATATCCAAACTTAGGCTCCTTTAAAGCACTTTTATAGCTTAATTTCTTGCGCTGTTAATAATCGATATTCACCACTAGCCAAGTTTTCATCTAGGGTAATTTCCGCAATTTGCTCGCGATGCAGCTCAACTACTTTGTTATCTACCGCGTAAAGCATACGCTTAACTTGATGATACTTTCCTTCACTTATTGATAAACGTAGGCCGTAATTAGCAAGTCGTTCGGCAATAGCTGGGCGGGTTAAATCTTTTTCGTTATGCAGCATGACACCTGTGCGTAATTGCTCAAGGGCTTCATCGGTAATCGGCTCTTGAGTTTCTACTAGGTAGGTTTTAAATTTATTGCTTTTAGGTGCCGTAATTTTATGTGACCAATCACCATCATTAGTAATAATAACTAACCCTGTCGTATCTATATCAAGACGACCTGCCACATGAAAGTCACTCATATTTGGCTCATCAAGTAAGTCAAAAACGGTTTTATGTAGCTCGTCACTGTTAGCACATACATAGCCAACAGGTTTATTTAGCATGTAATAGCGCTTACCTAAAAATACCAAAGGCGCACCTTGGTGCAGTACTTCATCTTGCTGGGCTAGCTGAAAATTATGTGATGTGATTACTTCGCCATTAACGCTTACTTCTTTTCGCTTAATACTCGCGCGAGCTTGGGTACGCGGTATTTCAGCTAAGTGGCTAATAAATTTATCTAAGCGGCAAGGGAATTTCATTTTGGTTCACATTTTTAGTCGGCTACAATGGGCGCGATTATAGCCGATAGTGAAATACCATGACAGTGCACAGCACACAAATTTTAAGCCTTTACCAAGCAAAAATAGACACAGGTGAACTGTGTTTTGATGCTGCGCAGCAAAATGCAGTGGAAGCTTTAAATACGCTAAGCGAGCAACTTCAAGCTCACACATCATGGTGGCAAAAAGCGACTTTAATAAAAGGTGTTTATTTATACGGACCCGTAGGGCGTGGTAAATCCATGTTAATGGATTTATTTTATAAAAACCTACCTATTGAGCAAAAGCAGCGGCTGCATTTTCATCATTTTATAGCACAAGTGCATGCCCAACTTTCGCAGCTACAAGGTCAAAAAAATCCACTCATTCTAATTGCAAAACAGTGGGCTAAAAATATTCGTGTATTGTGTTTTGACGAGTTTTTTGTGAGCGACATTGGCGATGCCATGATTATGGCCAGATTGTTCAATGCGTTGTTTGAACAAGGTGTTGTGCTGGTGGCCACATCGAACGCAAAGCCAGAGCAGCTTTATTACAACGGCCTGCAACGGCCGCGATTTTTACCTACTATCGATTTAATTAATAGTCATTGCCATATAATTAGCGTGGCAGGGGAGGACGATCACCGTTTTAGATATGGTAAAAACAGTCGTCACTATTTTATTAATTTATCAAATCACGATTTTAAAAATGAGTTTTTAGCTTCGTATCCAGTAGTAACATGTAGCAATACAATTACTGTGCATGGGCGCGATTTACCTTATTTATTAAGAGCCGATAACGCCTTGATGATTGATTTTATGGCGCTATGTTCAGGCCCACGTAGTGCTAACGATTATATGTTTTTAGCAACGCAATTTGATGTGTTATATGTATCGAACGTGCCGCAAATGGGTGTTAAAGCAACGGGTAAAGTTATTGTGCATGGCATTGAAGATAGCTACCAACGCGAAAAGCAAACGCTTGATGAGCACACTTTTGACGACGAAGCACGGCGGTTTATTGCCTTAGTAGATGAGTTTTACGATTGCCATAAATTGCTAGTGATAAATGCAGAAACCGACATTGAACATTTATATAAAGGTAAAAAGTTGAGCTTTGAATATGCACGCACGCGATCACGGATAGTCGAAATGCAAAATTGGTAACGCTTTAAAATATATTGTAAACGAGCTTGCTCACGTGAGAAGCGCAGCTCCCTCTAAACCTCTTTGTGAATAAATCACTTAAAATCTCATTGCACAAAGAGAAGCAAAAGAGGAGTAAATGAGAAGACATTAAAACAATAGTAATTATGTATTTTTACTTCTCTAAAGCGAAGCGCCCTCTAAACCTCTTTGTGAATAAATCACTTAAGATCTTATTGCACAATGAGGAGTAAATGAGAAAACATTAAAGCATAGAAATTACGAGCTTTGCTCGTCACAGCCAGCAAGCTGTGCGTCTACAAGTCAGTTTAACCACGGCGTCAAATTTTACCGGTAGGCGTAGAGCTTGCTCACGCGAAAAGCGCAGCTTTTAATATTTATAACTGCTTACTTATTGGTTTCTCTAAAGCGAAGCGCCCTCTAAACCTCTTTGTGAACAAATTATCTAAAAACTTATTGCACAAAGAGAAGCAAAAGAGGAGTAAATGAGAAGACATTAAAACATAGAAATTACGAGCTTTGCCCATCACGCCAGCAAGCTGTGCGCCAAGAAGGGTAAATTTAACCACGGTGTTAAACTTACCCTTCTTGGCGCACTATATTCTCAAGGGCGCGAATATTAGTAATCAAATCCTGGCGTTGTGGGTTGGCTTGTAATGCTTTTCTAAGATGCTTTAGCGCGCTCGGGTAATCTTTAGAATCAATCGCTATTTGCGATAATCCAAGCCATGCTGATAGTTGGTAATCAGGTAGGGCTTGTGCACGAACGTACATAAGTTTTGCTTGGGTAATTTGGCTTTTACTACGATAAATACTCGCTAAACTAAGTAGGGCATCACCTAAATTCGGGTTTATTTTAAGTGCGTTATTTAAGCTTTTAAGAGCACGTTTAGTATTACCTTGCTGCATAGCAATTTGTGCGCTGTATACAGAAAACTGCGCTTGTTCATCACGGGGTAGTTGCTTAGTTAATCTTTTTGCGCTGCTTATTAGTTCTTTAGCTAAATCCCATTTTTGTTGAGATACAAGCCAGCCTAAAGTTTGCACCGTGGTATTAATAACCTCAACTCGCTGCTGTTTAGTGGCGTGTTTTAAACCTTGCTTTAATAAACTAACAGCGCGTTCAGTGCTGCCTTCACTTAAGTGTAGCTGGGCTGCTAAAAGCTGGTTACTGGTATCTTTAGGGTTGAGTTTTAGGGCCACTTCAATAGCAGCAAGCGCTTGCTTTTTTTGATCAAGCTGTAATGCTATTTGCGCACGTTGCAACCAAAGTTCAGCTTTATCAGGGGTTTTATTGAGTAATTCTTTTAATAATGCATTTGCCTGACTTAAATCACCCGATTCAATTAACGCAAACAATAGCCCTTGTTGATATTGACTTGTTTCTGGCGCTAGCATAAGCGCTTGGCGGTACGCCGCTACTGCGCTCCAAGGTTGGCTGTGCTGCACGTGTATATAAGCAAGTTGCGCATAACTTTGTGCGTCAGCTTGGCCAAGCTCAATACTATGAACTAGGTGTGTTTGCGCTTTGTCATACTTTGCTTGTTGCATGTATAAAAGGCTCAAACCTTGGTGTGCTTTTACTAAATCAGGTGAGGCTTTTAAACACGCCAAGTAAGCTCGTTCAGCGTTGTTAAAGTCTTTTGTTGAAAGCAGTACTTGTGCACGTAATAAGTTTAAAGCAGTGCTATCTTCGCTTATATCACGGCCTTTAAATAGCGTAGCGACTTCACTGTAATTACCAGCTTGCAATAGTGGTTGTACTTGGCGAGCAAAACCGCGCTCGTTAGGCTCAATCAGAACTTCTGTAGAGCCCAGTAATTTATTATTTATAGCTAATTGCCATGTTGGATCGCTAGGCGATAACGTTACTTTTAGTGGCGTACTTTTTAATGGCGTACTAGCAGCGCTTGCATGCACGCTACTTACACCTAATAAAGGGAATGAGCACATTAAAGTAGTGATAACTGCGCGAGTTAATGGTTTTAGCGTTTTAAATATATTCATATTTTTCATTTTAATAGGCTTAAGGTTTAAATTCGATTGGCCAAATAAAGCGAGCGCGTACGGTTTCACCTTCTTTTTTAGGTGCACTAAAGCGGCTTTGTTTAATAATTTTGTCGATAGCTGGTTTAAGTTCAGGGTAAGGATTTTGTACTACCTCAATTAAACTTACCTTGCCACTTTCATCAATAAATACATCGAGTTTTACAGTAAATACATCAACACCTCGGCGGGTTAAGCTTTTTGGTAAAACGGCCTTGACGGGAGTAAGCAAAGTGGGGAGACCATCGAGTTGATTTAAGCTAAATGCATCCCAATTTACACTCATTGATTGCCATTGTGGCGCGCTTACTTTTACGCTAGGTGTATCGGGTTTTACAATACTTAAATTGCTGTTGATCTTAATTTTAACGGCTTGAATAGACGCGCCGGCACCTTCTACCGCTAAGCTTTGCATTGGCTCACTTGTTTGCTGTTGTGATATTGATGGAGGTGGCGGAGGTGGCAGTGCCACCATGGCAATCTCACGTACAACGACTTTGTCTTGTATATGATGCTCTGCAAGTTGTCCAAGCCATAAAAGTAGTAATGCAGCACTAAGTACAATGAGGCTAAGGCCAAATGCAAAAAGTGGATGGCGATTGTTTTTTGTTTTTTGAAGCGAGTCAATCGTGTGCATATTATTGCTTCGTAGCTAAGTTAACTTGCGCCGCGCCTGCCAGCTTTGCTTCGTCAATTACTTGAACAAGTAACTCAGTAGGTACTGTTTTATCAGCTTGAATAACCACAGGGCGTTGTTGCTGTTTTAACATTTGCTCGACACTACTACGTACACCAGCAACACCAATTTGGCTACCATCAAAAAATACTTGTTGAGAGTCGGTTATTGCTAAAAATATAACTTGCTGCTCAAGACGACTGGCCGATACGGCTTGTGGTTTATCAACCTCAACTCCGCTTTCGCGTACAAATACGGTTGTAACAATAAAAAATATTAGCAATATAAATACTACATCAAGTAGCGGCGACATATCGATATGTTGTCCCGCTTCTTGCTCTAACTTGTGCTTTAAACGTGATTGCATAGTGTTACCCTAACTGCTTACTTAACGTATGTAATTTAGGATTACGCTGCGAATACGCTAAGTAAGCTTGCATTAACCACGCAGGAATAGCGCAGACAAGGCCCAATTGAGTTGTTAGTAATGCATCACCAATGGCGTCACTCATTAACTCGTTATGGCCCAGCGCCATTACTTTAAATGTATCAAGCAAACCAACAATAGTACCTAATAAACCAAGTAGGGGAAGAGCGGCAGTTAAAATAGAGCTAACCTCTTGCCAATAACCTCTACGCTGCGCTTGGTATTGTTTAAGGTGCAGCAAGTCATGAAAAATTAACTGGTATACAAATAAAGCGAGTAAAAGAATACACCAGCAAATAGGGTTACTAACGATTTTCTCAAACATTGGTTTCTCCTTTTTCTAGTTGACTAAGCTGTAATGCAAAGCCTTCTAGTTGGCTGTAGTACGCTTTTGCTTTACGTGATAGCAATGCATTTAATACCAATGCAGGGATGGCAACGACTAAACCTAATTCAGTTGTTATAAGTGCTTGTGCAATACCGCCCGATACAACTTCTGGGTCACCTGAGCCAAACAAGGTCATCATTTTAAATGTTTCGATCATGCCGCTAACAGTACCTAACAAGCCAAGTAGTGGAGCTACTGCAGCCGTAACGGCAATAGCACCAATAAAGTTATCGAGTTTATGCTTATCGTGAATTAACTGGTTAAATAATTGATCGTCTCGTACTTGGCCTTTTTCACTTTGCAGCGTTAAGTTAAATAACTGCTGCTGCATGCCTGCAAATTCATTGCTATTTTCAGCTTTAAAAAATTGTTTTAATTGCATTTGAGAGTGCATTTTAATTTTACTTAAACGCAGTAGTTGCGCGGCTTTTAATAGCGCAATGGTTAGTGCAAAGCAGGCAAATAAAATAATAGGGATAGCCCACAAGCCACCTTTTTCTAGGTGTTCAAGCGGACTTTCTTGTTGGGCTTGGCTAGTTACTAAGTGCGTTAAACTAGGATCAAAAGTAAGTAATGTTGAGCCTACACCGTTTTGCTTTAAAGTATTATCGAGTGGGTTGTCGTCACTTGTAGATTGCACTAACGCTACTTTTAATGCATTAGATTCATCATCCAAATTTAATAACCCCATAAGCTTAGGTGTTTGCGTACTAAACCATGCAACAGGCCCGATTTGAAGGGTATTAGCTTGGCTTAACTCTCCATTACTTAGCACAACCGATTGCTTTTTAAACTGTGGATAAAGTGCCTGCTCTTGATTATTAATTTGCGATATAACGTGACTTAATAACTCGTTTTGATTATTAGCCGCGTTGTTATTGCCTGAACCATTGCCTGCACTATTAGCGGCACTATTGCTGGTATTTTGGCGCACAAAACGGCTAAGTAAGTTTAATTGATATTGCTGTTGCTGTTGCCAAGTATCTAATCGGGTTTGTAACTGATCGAGGCTTAATGTGTTTTCGTCAGCTAGGCGGCGATTAACTGCGGCTTGTTCGCGTAATTTACTGAGCGATTGCTGCTTGGTAAAAATTTGCTTTGCAAGGGTAGCTTGCTCTTTTGAAATACTATTTTGAGTTTTATTTAGAGTACGTTGCGCTGTTTTAATATCACTTAAAATACTTTGTTTAGCATCATCACTGCTAGCTGCAAAAGAAATGTTTGCACTTAAAAGTAAAACTGTGGCGCTAAATACTTTAATTATGCTGTTAGTAGCCATTATTTAGCCCCTTGCTGGTTTTTATTTACATAACTTAATATTGGGAGTGTTACCCAATCAGCAGCGCGCTTTTTTTGCTGTACAGCAATACCCAGTGCAACTTGTTCTGCATTAATGCTTGAGTCAAATTCCCACTGCCAACCTAAGTCACTTGGAAAACCAATACCTACGTAACTTAAGTCTTCGCTTACAAACCATGCTTGTGCTGCACCTAAATAAAGCTGCTTTACCCACACTTCTTGCCCGTCAGGATGCTTAATAGCCATTTCGTGAATTGAAATACGTTGTTGAAAATCATTAAGTAGAGTCAGCATTTTTAGCGCTGTTTGTAGTCTGTCAGTTGTACTGAGCTGTGAGTCGCTTAAATCACCAGTGTTTTTCCAACTACTTAAAAGTGGCGGGGGGAGTTGCACTTGTAATGAAAGTAATTGCTGAGAAATACGTGCTAGTTGATCATTTAATTGCTGTTGATCATTTTCAAGTTCTGATTGCTTAGTAACAAGTTGTTCGCGTTTTTGGGCAAGCTCACTGGTGCTTTTTTTTCTACGCTGATTAAGCTCGCTAAGTTGCTGCTGCTCAGCATTTAGAAGCGTTAAGGTTTGCTCCATGCTGCTTTTTTGTTCAAGCCAATGAGTATTTAATTCTGTGTTTTGATTTTCTATTTGTAGCCATTTATTAACGAGTTGTTCTAGCTCACTAACAGTGTCGGCCTTTACTGCCATGGTGCTACAAAGCGCGATAACTACGCTAATTGGTTTAATTAAGCTTCGCATTACTTAACAACAATCCTGAAAGTTACGACAAGCAATTACAGGGACGTAATTACTGTTAATTTTTGAGTGTGTATACAATATAGGAATTTACATAACAATGCAATTGATAACAGTTATCGTTTACATTGCGTTGTTTGAATGGTAGGATTTCGCCGAAATTAAATATGTACCTTAAATTAACAATAGTTAAGTGCTTAATAAAAACTACGGAGTAACCATGAGTAAGCCATCGAATAAAGGGAATGCCTACATAAAGCCAATTGCAGCGGTTGTTACGGCAACGCTTTCAACTTGGGCAAGTGCACAGGATGTTCAAGAACTATCGGTAACTAAAGCAGAAACTAAAACTGAGTCTAGCTATGTTGTTGAAAAATCAACGTCGCATAAATACACTCAACCGCTACTCGATACAGCTAAAACTGTAACAGTAATCAACCAAGCGGTAATGAAAGATAGAAACGTAGATAGCCTACGTGATGCTTTGCGTAATGTTTCAGGTATTTCTTTAGCAGCAGGTGAGGGCGGCTCACCTACTGGCGATAGCATGTCGATTCGTGGTTTTAGTGCTACAAATGATATTTTTGTAGATGGTATTCGTGATGTTGCAGGTTACACACGTGATATTTACAACATTGAAGCCGTTGAAGTTGCAAAAGGCCCAGGCTCTGCAGTTTCTGGTCGTGGCGCAACAGGTGGTAGTGTTAATTTAGAAAGTAAAAAGGCGAAGTTAGACAACTTTAACGACGTTTCTCTACGTTTAGGTACAGAAAACGATTACCGTGGTCGTTTTGATACTAACATTCAAGTAAACGACACAAGCGCACTACGTATCAATCTTCTTACTGATAAAGGTGATGTTGCAGGTCGTGATCATGTTGAAAACGAAACAAATGCTGTTGCGCTTGCATTTGCAACAGGGCTTGGTACAAACAGCCGTTTTGATTTAAACCTAGAGTATCAACGCCAAGACAATTTACCAGATTATGGTATTCCTTGGGTTTACAGTGATACGCCAGTAGCTGAACTTGCAGATAGTGCACGCTCACCTTCTCCTGTCGACTTTGATAACTTTTACGGTAATATTTACCGTGATTACGAAGATATTGAAGCTTACTCAACAACAGCTCGTTATGAGTATGATTTTTCTCAAAATACGACGTTACGTGTGCAAGGTCGTTTAGGTAAAGTTAAGCGTGAATCAGTAACAACTGCACCGCGTTATTTCTCGGTTACAACAGACACTGACATTACCTTTGCAGATGAAAAAACACGTGATACTGAAAATTCATTGGCTGCACTTCAAGTTGATTTAATTGGTAACTATGAATTTGCTGGCTTTACTCACGATGTTGTAGTGGGTGTTGAACTTGCAAATGAAACGTTTACACGCCATAACTTTGTTGCCACTACGCCTGATAACCTAATTGAAGATGGAATACGTAACGACTTATACAACCCTGATGCAACAATTGCATTTACGGGTGTGTACGGCCGTGACGGTACAAGCATTGAGGCTAAAGCTAAAAACCAAGCTATTTATGCATTTGATACAGTAACGCTTAACAAGCAATGGGAAGTTACAGGTGGAATTCGCTTTGATAGCTTCACTACGGATTATCACAACGATTATAATGATCCAAGCGCTTTAATTTCTACAAGTGACGATTTATTTAGCTGGAATGCAGCTGTAGTTTATAAACCTACAGAGAACGGCAGTGTATATTTAGGCGCAGGTAATTCATTCAATCCATCAGCGGAAAGCTTAACGGTATCTACGCGTTCAAATGCAGCTGATTTAGACGCAGAAGAAAGCCGTAGTTATGAATTAGGAACTAAATGGAGCCTAATGGATGGTCGCCTGCAAACTAATGCTGCACTTTTCCGTACTGAAAAAACCAATGCCCGTACTGATGACCCATTTGCAGATAGCTCAAGTGATGAAATACTCGGTGGTGAACAGCGCGTACAAGGTTTAGAGCTTTCAGCAACTGGGCTAATTACTAAAGAGTGGACTGTAATTGCTTCATACACTTACCAAGATAGCGAAGTAACTAAAGCATTAGGCGACGACGCAACTCAAATTGGTAACGAGCTTGCACGTACGCCTAAAAATAGCGCGAGTGTTTGGACTACGTACGATATGTCGGATAAATTATCGTTTGGTTTAGGTGCGCAATATGTAGGTGAGCGTTACAACGGGACTACGTCAACACGCTCTCGTGCGCCAGGTTATACTATTTTTGACCTGATGGTTGCGTATGACATATCAAAAGATTTGAGTCTGCAGTTTAATGGTGAAAACCTAGGTGATAAAGATTACGTTGATCAGTTAGGTGGTGGACACTTTGTACCAGGTGATGGTCGTAAGTTTAGCTTAACAGCGAGCTACTCTTTCTAAGAGTAAAATAAGTACGGCATAAAAGGGCAGAGTTAACTCTGCCCTTAATTATTTGATGAAAATGTGAGAGGGCGCACATGCTAGTTAAAATTCCAGAGCTACTAACGAAAGAAGAAGTGGCGTATTGTCATGAGGTTTTGCTTAAAGCGCAGTGGGCCGATGGCAGTATTACCGCAGGGCATCAATCAACCAAAGCAAAAAATAACTTACAGCTACCTGAAAATAGCCCTGAATGCCAAGAGCTTGGCGACATTATTATGGCAGCACTTGCGCGTAGTAATTTGTTTATGTCGGCAGCGCTCCCCGCAAAAATTTTTCCTCCGCTTTTTAACTGTTATCAAGGTGGGCAATCGTTTGGTGTGCATGTAGATAATGCGATTAGACAAGTGCCGGGTACGCCAGTAAAAATTCGTACAGATGTATCAATGACGTTATTTATTAATGACCCCGAAGACTATGAGGGCGGTGAACTTGTTATTGAAGACACTTATGGCTCACACAGCGTAAAGCTGCCAGCAGGCAGTATGGTGTTGTACCCTTCAACGAGTTTACATCGTGTAATGCCAGTAACAAGTGGGCGCAGATTAGCCTCATTCTTTTGGTTACAGAGCATGGTAAACAGCGACGAAAAACGTGGTTTACTCTTTGATTTAGATATGTCGATTCAAAGTTTGCGCAGCAAAGTAGAAGATAGCCCAGAGATTATTCAATTAACAGGGGTTTATCATAACTTGCTAAGACAGTGGGCGCAGACATAACGAAGATACTCGTTATTAAATATTGGATATAAGTAATTAAAAGCTGCGCTTTTCGCGTGAGCAAGCTCTACGCCTACAGCCAAAACTTAACGCTGTGCTGAAATTACTTGTAGACGCGCAGCTTGCTGGCGTGACGAGCGAAGCTCGTAATTTCTATGTTTTGGTCTCTTCTCATTTACTCCTCTTTTTCTTCTCTTTGTGCAAAAAGATTTTAAGTAATTTATTCACAAAGAGGCTAAGAGGGCGCTGCGCTTTAGAGAAGCCAAGAGTAGGTAACAATCAGTTTTAATAATTAAAAGCTGCGCTTTTCGCGTGAGCAAGCTAAACGCCTACAGCCAAAATTTACGCTGTGGTTAAATTACTTGTAGACGCGCTGCTTGCTTGCTGGCGTGACGAGCGAAGCTCGTAATTTATATGCTTTGGTGTCTTCTCATTTACTCCTCTTTTTCTTCTCTTTGTGCAAAAAGATTTTAAGTAATTTATTCACAAAGAGGCTAAGAGGGCGCTGCGCTTTAGAGAAGCCAAGAGTAGGTAACAATCAGTTTTAATAATTAAAAGCTGCGCTTTTCGCGTGAGCAAGCTAAACGCCTACAGCCAAAATTTACGCTGTGGTTAAATTACTTGTAGACGCGCTGCTTGCTTGCTGGCGTGACGAGCGAAGCTCGTAATTTATATGCTTTGGTGTCTTATCATTTACTCCTCTTTTACTTCTCTTTGTGCAAAAAGATTTTAAGTAATTTATTCACAAAGAGGCTAAGAGGGCGCTGCGCTTTAGAGAAGCCAAAAGTAAGTAACAATCAGTTTTAAATATTAAAAGCTGCGCTCTACGCCTACAACACAGCTATAAAATTGAACTCGGTATTTAAAATACTCTGTAGGCGCGGTTTTATACCGCGCACTTATTGTAAGCGCGGAGCTTGTTTTACTTATCCCTTATAACCGTTAGGGTTATTTGACTGCCAACGCCATGTATCTTGCATCATTTCATCAATACCGCGCACTGCTTCCCAGCCAAGTTCATTAAGTGCTTTTTCTGGCGCTGCATAACACGCTGCAATATCACCGGGGCGACGAGGTGAAACCTGATAAGGTACAGCCTGATCGCTTGCTTTAATAAATGCATTAACCATTTGTAGTACAGAGTAACCGTTACCAGTACCTAGGTTATAAACTAATGCACCCGTACTGCTGGCAATTTTATCAAGCGCTTTTAAGTGGCCAATAGCTAAATCTACAACGTGTATATAGTCGCGTACACCTGTGCCATCAACTGTGTCGTAGTCATCACCAAATACAGCGAGCTGCTTTAATTTACCTACCGCTACTTGTGCGATAAACGGTAAAAGGTTATTTGGAATACCATTAGGATCTTCACCAATTAAGCCCGACTCATGTGCACCCACTGGGTTAAAGTAACGCAAAATAGCAAACGCAAAGCGCTCATCTGATTTGGCGATATCTTGTAGCATCATCTCAACCATCAGCTTAGATGTGCCGTACGGGTTAGTAGTACCGCCTACAGGAAAGTCTTCTTTAATTGGTAAGCTTGCAGGGTCGCCGTATACTGTGGCTGACGAGCTAAATACTAATTTAAATACACCAGCATCGCGCATTGCATCAACAAGCGTAAGCGTACCTTGTACATTGTTTTGATAGTACTCAATGGGCTTTGCAACCGACTCGCCTACTGATTTTAAGCCCGCAAAATGTATAACACTATCAACCGTGTGTTTTGCAAATACTGAATCTAAAAAGGGTTTATCGAGAATATCGCCTTGGTAAAAAGTGGCCTCTTTGCCTGTAATATTCTTTACGCGCGCAAGTGATTCTTGTGATGAGTTACTTAAATTATCAATAACAACAACATCGTTACCTTGCTGTAAAAGTTCTAAAACAGTGTGCGAGCCAATATAGCCAGCGCCACCGGTTACTAAAATAGTCATGAAAGCTCCGTGGGTACCTTTTATCAATTGAGTTAATTTCACCATAAATAGAGGTGATTTACATGCTTTATCTGTAATTTCTATAGTTTAAATAACATCTTTTTTTAATAACGGTAAATTAATCACTTTTGATTACATTTTACTCAGTACAAGTAACACTTTATACGTAAGATTAAGTTATAGTTAATAAACAAGTGCTAAAATGAGTCTAGTAATAGCTAATGCTAGGTTTACTCCAATCTACACTTTTGTGATTGGTCTACCTCTTTGGAGAAAGATATGAATTTAGTTAAAAAAATAGCAACAACAATGTGTATCGCATTACCAGCGCTTGCCCATGCTGGTGAGTCTGTTGTTAAATGGCATGACTTTAATGATTATCGTGATGTGCGAGCGTCAAACCAAACAAAGAGCTCATATCACAAAAGTGTGGCAGCAAGTTTCGAAAAGCATATGGCTAAACTAGCCGAGCAATTGCCAAAAGATTATAAATTAAACGTAGAGTTTACAGATTTAGATTTAGCAGGTGATGTGCGTTATGGCGGTATGGACGAAATTCGTGTAGTAAAACCAATTTATTTTCCACGCATTAAGCTAAATTATTCGTTAACCGATAACGACGGTACAGTGCTAAGTAAAGATACTGATGTGGAGCTTAAAGATATGGGCTTTATGGATAAAATTAAAATGGGCCGCGACGAATCATTTTATTACGAAAAACGCTTACTAACAGAGTGGTTTGGTGAACAAATATTACCAAGTTTAGATTAACTGAAAATAAAAATGCCGCTAAATAGCGGCATTTTTATTTTTAAGCTTTACTTAAAAGTAGCTAACAACGTGAGTATTTGTTGTAACTTAATAACGGTTGTTTTCAGTTTTTCTTCTTCAAAACCATCGTTAGATAAGCTTTCAACATCAGCGGCTACGTCGAGTACGTAAGGCTTAAAACGTTTAGCTTCAAAGCTAAAGCCTGAATCGGCAGTAAATAAGGCTTTAAACTTACCGTGACCTTGCTGTTGAAGCTCGTCGAGTTTTTTGTCAGCATCAAGTGCCTGACGGTAAACAATTTTTAAGTTGGCATTGAGTTGTTCAATAATAGAATCCATGGTTTTCCTAAAGCTTTGCACTGCATTGCCGACATAATACTTGGATTACATTTAAAAGTCAGGTTTGTTATATGAATATATCAGGCACAAGTTTACCTGCTGTTTCTGGCTCAGGCCAAGGCAGTGAGCTTTACAGCGCTGCTTTATCTAAAAAGCAGCAGTTAGCAGATGGCGCGGCGGCTCTTGCACTTATTGAAGGTGCTGCACAATCGTCAAGTGCGCAAACACCGGCTAAATCGGTAACTGCATCATTGGGTAACAACGTAAATATATACGTTTAAATTAGCTTAAGATCGATAGGTGTTTTGCTTTTTTGACCACCGATTTCTCTTACTAATTTAGGCACTAAAAATCCAGGCAGAGCTTTTAATAGCTCTGCCATTATTTCAATTGCTTGCGCTTCATTAATATCAAAGTGGCTCGCCCCTTCAACTTTATCTAGCAAATACAAATAATACGGCAATACGTCTGCGTCAAATAACGCTTCGCTTAAATTTATTTGCGCATCGAGCGTATCGTTCACATCTTTTAAAATTACAGCTTGGTTTAGAAGCGTTACGTTTGCTTGTTTAAGCTTTTGCATGGCAGCTTTAAAATCAGCGTCTATTTCGTTGGCGTGGTTTATGTGATTAATAAAAATAATTTTTAATGGCGATTTTGCTAATCTCTCACATAACTCATCGGTAACTCGCGCCGGTATAACTACTGGCAGACGGCTATGAATTCGCATTCGTTTTATTTGTGGTAATTGCTCAAGCTCATCCAAAAACCAGCTTATTGCATCGTCTTTGGCCATCAGTGGATCGCCACCACTTAAAATCACTTCGTTTATATTGGTATCTGATTTTATATAGCTCAGTGTTTCTAGCAGACTTTTTTTATTGAGTTGGTTTTCTTGATACGGAAAATGCCTTCTAAAGCAATAACGACAATTTACAGCACAGCCGGTTTTAAACATCACTAAAACACGCGATTTGTACTTATGTAAAACGCCTGGTTGGTCGTTATCTTGCTCAAGTAGGGGATCCTTATTAAAACCCGATTTAGTCAAAAATTCTTGATGGCGTGGCATAACTTGTAGCAAAAGAGGATCGTTTGGATCGCCTTTGCGTATTTTTTTTATAAAAGGGATAGGCACGCGTACCGGAAATAAACTACGGGCTTTTAGGTCCTTTTCATGGACTTGGCTCGATAAACCGACCATTTCAAGCAAGGTTTTTGGGCAGGTAACTACATTTGCTAATTCTTTTTGCCAGTTTTTATGCAAATTTGCTTCATTTCTTTGTATCATTGGCATGTAGATTACTCGAAAAAATATAAATAGAGGAAACGATGGCGAATTATAGCACCAACGAGTTCAAGGGCGGCCTAAAAATTATGATGGACGGCGAGCCTTGCAGTATCTTAGAAAATGAAATGGTAAAACCTGGTAAAGGTCAGGCGTTTAACCGTGTTCGTATCCGTAAACTTATCTCTGGTAAGGTGCTTGAAAAAACCTTTAAATCGGGTGAATCAGTTGAAGGTGCTGATGTAATGGATACAGATTTAGCGTATCTATACACAGACGGCGAATTTTGGCATTTCATGAACAACGAAACATTTGAGCAAATTGCTGCTGACGAAAAAGCACTAGGCGATTCAGTAAAATGGTTAGTTGAAAATGATTTATGCACAATTACATTATGGAACGGCAGCCCTATTGCTGTTACACCACCTAACTTTGTTGAGCTTGAGATCACTGAAACTGATCCTGGCCTTAAAGGCGATACAGCGGGTACTGGTGGTAAACCAGCAACGCTTAGCACAGGCGCTGTGGTACGAGTTCCATTATTCGTACAAATTGGCGAAGTAATTAAAGTAGACACTCGTAACGGTGAATACGTAAGCCGTGTTAAGTAAGCTTTAACATTGTTTATAAAATCCCAGCTTACGCTGGGATTTTTTTTGGAGAAAATATGTCAGCAGATCTTTGGGCCCCAAGCGCAAGCATTGAAACACTAAAACAACGCGCATCGATATTACGTAGCATCCGTGAATTTTTTTATGTACGTGATGTTTTAGAAGTAGAAACGCCAAGCTTAAGTGCTGCCAGTGTAACCGATGTGCACTTAGCTAGTTTTAATACCACATTTGTGGGCCCAGGGCATGCTGGTGGGCTTCCTCTGTTTTTACAAACATCTCCAGAGTTTGCCATGAAACGCTTGTTAGCAGCAGGCTCAGGCGCTATTTTTCAGCTTTGTAAAGCATTTAGAAATGAAGAAGCGGGTAGCCATCATAATCCTGAATTTACTATGCTGGAATGGTATCGCCCAGGCTTTGATGAATTTACACTTATGGATGAAATGGATGAGTTAATGCAACTTGTTTTAGGTGTCGAGCCTGCAACTAGACTTACTTATCAGCAAGCGTTTGAACAAGCACTCGGCCTCGATCCTTTAACAGCAAGCATAGAGCAATTAAAGCAACTAGCGTGTAAGCAGGGGTTTGCTGATATAGCCCAAAATGAAACGCATAAAGATACCTTACTGCAATTATTATTTTGTATGAAAGTGGAGCCAACAATAGGACAAGAAAAACCGTGTTTTGTTTATCATTTTCCAGCTTCTCAAGCGGCACTTGCACAAATTTGTGAACATGATGCACGCGTAGCAGGGCGCTTTGAGCTTTATTACAAAAATATGGAATTGGCTAACGGCTTTAACGAACTCACAAATGCCAGTGAGCAAGCTAAACGTTTTAATGAAGATAACACATACCGCGCTAACAACGGTTTAAAGCAAGTACCAATGGATACACGTTTAATTAAAGCGCTAGAACATGGATTACCACAATGCGCAGGAGTTGCTCTGGGGATTGATAGGTTGGTAATGCTCGCAACAAATAAAGAAAAAATTAAAGACGTAATAGCGTTTGATGTTCAAAGAGCGTGATGCTTGGCTTGTAGGCGTAGGTGGAATATTTGTAGGTGCGAATTTATTTCGCGCTCGTGTAATTTAACTTTATAAAAAGCGAGGTATAAAACCTCACCTACAAATAAAAACACCGCGTTTAATTTAAACGCGGTGTTTTTATTTGCTTGCTGTAGCTTTCATTTGAAAGCCAACGGCTGTGCTTTACAGATTAAGTGTAAACGTAACACCTGCAACACGAGGCTCACCTAATTGTGTGTAGGTATGCGTTGCGTAACCATCTTGTGGATCGTTACCAAACTCAAAACCACGTGTAGGGACTGTCTCGTCAAACACGTTACGAGCCCACGCGCGAACTGCCCACATGTCTGCTTCGTAGCCAAAGCTTAAGTTAACTAAGTTGCTGCTTGGTGCCTGTGAGTTATGACTATCTGAGAAGTAGTAGTCGTCCTTACCTTCAACACCAATCATACCGTAAAGCTCACTTGTAAAGTTATAGCGAGCAGTAAACGCATACTGGTATTTAGGTGACTGTGCTTGCTCACGACCGTCTTGGTTTAAGCCAGACTGCGTTACAAAGTCATCTATTTCAGTGTTTAAGTAACCAGCACTACCCGTTAAAAATAGATTATCAGTTAGTTGGTAACTACCTTCAACTTCTAATCCGTAGTTGCTACCAGAACTTGCGTTATCAACATAACCGGTAAATTGCTGACCTTCTACTTGCCATGCTTTTAACTGAATATCGTCGCGGTGCATGTAAAATGCAGCTAAGCGAAGCGTAAATTTGTCATCAAGCGATGAGCCTTTAACACCAAATTCGCCACTCCATAAATATTCAGGGTCGAAACTGGTGTGTTGCTGGAAAAAATCAGCGCTTAGGTTTAAGCCTTCATCTTTGGCTTTAGCAAGCGCTTCTGAGTTAATACCGCCAGCTTTGTAGCCACGCGTAATGCTGGTGTAGATCATAGTGCGATCAATCACTTGATATTCAAGTGCTATTTTACCGCCAACCATTACGTCGTCGGTGTCTTGTATAAAGCCATTGCTATCGGTGTAGTCGCCTTGGTATTGCTCTACACGTAAACCTGTAATTAATGTTGTTTTAGGGCCAATTGGAGTCGCTACTTGACCATATACTGCAACGTTACTCGTTTCGTAAGTTGAAGAAAACGGGCTTGCTAACCATGTGTATTGGCGCTCTAAATCAACGTCACGGTTTTGGTAATAAATACCCGCAACCCAGTTACCCGTTTTAGAATTAAACTGTAAATCTACAGACTGATCGTCGCGATCGCGGCTGTATAAATCAGTTGAGCTGTATCCATCTGGATGTAAGCCAGCAGCACATAACTTTGGCTCACTTGTATCGTTACATACCCAGTCTTCGTCAAAGCTGTAAAGTAATTCGGTATCAATAGCCGACAGGTTTAGATTTACATCAAAAGCGTCAAAACCCGTGTAAGTATTCTTGACACCTATAGCGTAGCTTTCTTGATTATCTTGGCCTGGTTCATCGGCAACACTATTGCGGCTGTTATCAAGCGTAAACGCATCGTAACCATTGTTTATGTCAATATAGTGAAGGTTTAATTCAGTATTTAAATGCTTTGTAAGCTGACTGTTTATTTTAAAGCGGGCTACTTGTTCGTCTTGATTTTGTGTTTCGTCATTTAAGTACAAGTTATCTACGTAACCGTCTGACTTTCTGCGAAAGTAGCTAACGCGTGCGCTAGTGTCATCTGTTAAGCCTGTGCTTGCTGCAATGCCTGCTTCGCGGGTGTTGTATGTGCCAGCACCTACTTGTAATTTTAAACTTGGATCGCTCGTGGCTTTAGCTGAACCCATTTGGATCATACCGGCCATACCGTCTGCGCCAAAGCGTGTACCTTGTGGACCACGGTAAATTTCTACTTGGTCTATATCAAATAATAATGAGCTGCCACCAAGGCCAGAATAGTTAATACCATCAATTACTAAGCCTACAGATGGATTAATAGGATCTACAAATTGTGAACGAAGTCCCACGCCACGAATTTGAATATAACGACCGCGCGACGCACCAGATGCAAAATTTACATTGGCGGTACTGCCTAACATTTCGTCTAAGTAACTTGCACCACGTTGATTAATTTCATCTTCGCTGAATAAGCTCGCACTCGCGCTTAAAGTTTGAATGCTTTCGCGCTGAAAATCGCCGGTTACAACAATTCTTTCTAGGTCGCTATCATCAGCGTTAGCTGCAATTGGTGCACCAAGCAGCGGTAAAAGTGCGGCAGTAATTAAAGACAAACGTAAGTTCATTGGGTTACTTAACTCCATTTTAGGGACTCGTATGGTAGCAATTATTTAAACACATGTGCTATAAACGCGGCAATTATACGTTAAATAATCAGGATTACTAATATGACCTTTAAAGTTGACTTCAAAGTACGTGATTACGAATGTGACTTACAAGGTATCGTAAATAACAGTGTTTATTTTAATTATT
Source organism: Pseudoalteromonas sp. C8 (assembly GCF_011378685.1). Taxonomy (NCBI): domain Bacteria; kingdom Pseudomonadati; phylum Pseudomonadota; class Gammaproteobacteria; order Alteromonadales; family Pseudoalteromonadaceae; genus Pseudoalteromonas; species Pseudoalteromonas sp. C8. Next base: position 357,310 of record NZ_WTKT01000001.1, on the reverse strand, counting down.
TAGAGCATGCTCGCCATGAATTTTTGTACGCACACGGTATTGATTTTGCTCAATTAGCGAAAGATAAAATTAACCTAGTCGTGATGCGCAGCGAAATGGACTATAAACATTCACTATTACCAGGTGATGAATTTTATGTGGCTGTGGAGCCGCAGCGTATTAGTCGTTTAAAATTTGCGTTTAAGCAAACGGTTATACGTAAAAGCGATGAAAAAGTAATGCTCAATGCACTGGTTATAGGAACGTCTGTTAATGAAAAAGGTAGACCGTTTTTACCTGAGCAAATAGATAACGTATTTAAAACTACAACTTAGTACTTAATCGCATAAATTTTGAACTATCATAGAACAAAAATTTACATTTAAAACATGCATTTTTAACGGATAAAGGGCATAAATATTGTTACAATTACATTAATTAGACAATTAGTTAGTAGTAGCATGAAATTAGCAGCAATACCGATGCTTATAGTCGGTTTATGTGTTGGTTGCGCATCAACAGGGACGGTTACCAGTGAGCAGCTTAAATACACCCAATGGCAATTATCACGTGTTGATGGTTTAGCAATTCCACCTTCGTTTAATGCATCAATGAGCTTTATTGAAGCACTGCAAGTAAACGGTTTTGCTGGCTGTAACAAATTTTTTGGTGAAGGCTCGCTTGAAGAAAGTAACCTTACCGTAAGTAAATTAGGAATGACGCGCAAGTCGTGCGGCGAAGACCTTGATGAGTTTGAGCAGCAGTTATTACAAGCCTTAAAGCAAGGTGCAGAGCTTAAAATGCAAGACCAGCAATTAGTCATGCAAGGCGAGCAAACATTTGTGTTTATCCCTAAATAATTTTAAGTTTTTGAAAAACAGCCCCTTGCGGGCAGTTTTTAACTGACGTACACTCAGCGCAGATTTGATGGATAACACCTTCAAATTAACGAACAGAATTTATATATCAATACTTGTCGGAGTGCCAAAGCTAAGTAATTAGTTTTTGGCTGAGATCGCGAAAGCGGGATCCGTGAACCTGATCAGGTTAATACCTGCGTAGGGAACAAGCTGCCTAAAATGGGACGCTTGTGCGTCTTTTTTTATGCGCACAATAAAGTGATTTTTTTTATTTTAGGCTGCAAAGTAGCATGTACGCTACTTTACGATCTTTCTCTATTCCTCGGAATATCTGACAAGACAACCCTTAAGCAATGAGGCAAGTCATGTCAAATACTACAAATAAAGCGTCACGCCGAGAAACTCGTGCTGCCGCGTCTGAATATATTTATAACTTAACGGGTCAACCGTTTCCAAATTCTCATAAAGTATACGTTGAAGGCACTCAACCTGGCGTGCGCGTTGGTATGCGTGAAATTACGTTAAGTGATACGTTTATTGGCGGCACAGATGAAAACCCTGTTTATGAGTCAAACGATCCGCTACGTGTTTACGATACGTCGGGCCCGTATACCGATCCTAATTTTGAACTAGACGTACGCAAAGGCTTACCAAAATTTCGTGAACAATGGATTGAAAGCCGTGGCGACACCGAGGTTTTAGAATCAGTGACGTCGCAATTTTCGCAGCAACGTATGGCGGATGAAGGGCTGGATCATATTCGCTTTGATCACCTTCCAAAAATTCGCCGTGGTAAAACAGGCAAAAACGTAACGCAAATGCACTACGCACGCCAAGGGATTATTACTCCTGAAATGGAGTACGTAGCTGTTCGTGAAAATATGGGACGTGCAGAAATTCGTAAAGAATTATTAGCAGCGCAGCATAAAGGCGAGTCGTTTGGCGCGAGTATTCCTGAATTTATTACCCCAGAATTTGTACGCGATGAAATAGCCCGTGGTCGCGCTATTTTACCAAATAATATAAACCATCCAGAAACAGAACCTATGATTGTAGGCCGTAACTTTTTAGTAAAAGTTAACGCCAACATTGGTAACTCATCAGTAAGCTCATCGATTGAAGAAGAAGTAGAAAAAATGGTGTGGTCTACCCGCTGGGGCGCAGACACCGTGATGGACTTATCAACGGGACGCTACATTCACGAAACGCGCGAATGGGTTGTACGTAACTCGCCAGTACCTATTGGCACAGTACCGATTTATCAAGCGCTTGAAAAAGTAAATGGTGTGGCTGAGGATTTAACGTGGGAGATTTTCCGCGATACGCTTATTGAACAAGCCGAGCAGGGTGTTGATTACTTTACTATTCATGCCGGTGTACTGCTTCGTTACGTACCAATGACCGCTAAACGTGTAACCGGTATTGTGTCGCGCGGTGGCTCAATTATGGCTAAGTGGTGTTTAGCGCATCATAAAGAAAACTTTTTATACACGCACTTTGAAGACATTTGCGAAATTTTAAAACAATACGATGTGTGTTTTTCACTTGGTGATGGACTTCGCCCTGGTTCGATTGCTGATGCTAACGATGAAGCGCAGTTTAGTGAGCTACGCACATTAGGTGAACTGACTAAAATTGCGTGGAAACACGATGTACAGGTATTTATTGAAGGTCCAGGACATGTGCCAATGCACATGATTAAAGCCAATATGGACGAGCAATTAAAACATTGTGACGAAGCGCCATTTTATACATTAGGTCCGCTAACTACCGATATTGCACCAGGGTACGACCATATTACTTCTGGTATTGGGGCGGCTCAAATAGCATGGTACGGCTGTGCAATGCTTTGCTATGTAACACCTAAAGAGCATTTAGGTCTGCCAAATAAAGACGATGTTAAAGAAGGCTTAATTACCTACAAAATTGCAGCGCATGCCGCTGATTTAGCAAAAGGGCATCCTGGCGCGCAAGAGCGCGATAACGCCTTATCAAAAGCACGCTTTGAGTTTAGATGGCATGACCAATTTAATATTGGTTTAGATCCAGACCGAGCTCGCGAGTATCACGACGAAACCCTGCCGCAAGAATCAGGCAAAGTGGCTCACTTTTGCTCTATGTGTGGTCCTAAATTTTGCTCTATGAAAATTAGCCAAGAAGTACGCGATTACGCTAAAGATTTAGAAACACGCGGTATTGATCCTAATAACGCAGGCGACGCTATTGAAATAAAAATGGTTGATGTAGAAGCCGAAATGAAAGCTAAATCTGACCAGTTTAAGCAAACAGGCTCAGAGATTTACCATAAAGCGGTATAAAGTAATTATCGCTAAAAGTTAGATGCAGACGTAGGTGAGGTGTTATACCTCGCTTCTTTAAATATTGAAGAAGTGCGAGTGAGTTTGCACCTACTAATAACTGCTTTTGGAGGTTTTATGTTTTATAACATTGCTGTGGTGGGTTTTGGTTTGGCAGGGCGCTTAGCTGCCCTTGAGCTAAGTAAGTTGCATCATGTCACTGTTTTTGAAGCAGATGACGAGCATACTCAAAATAGCGCAGGTAAAGTGGCAGCAGCAATGCTTGCCCCGCTTGCTGAGTCGGTGTTATGTGAGGCTGATTTAGCTTTAATGGGTCTTGATTCAATGAAGCGCTGGCCCAGCATTATTGCCGAGCTTGAAAGTGACGTTTTTTTTCAGCAGCAAGGCACTTTGGTCATTGCGCACCAGCAGGACAAAGGCGATTTACAAAGCTTTGCACAGCGTATAAAACCGCTAGCTGATCACACTGCCGAGCATATAAATGCTCAACAAATTACAATGCTTGAACCTGAACTGGCAGGGCGCTTTAATCAAGGCTTATTTTTACCCTGCGAGGGGCAAATTGATAACCAAGCATTTTATAAAGCCAGCTTTGCACAGCTCAACAAACGCAAAGTAAAATTTGTATTTAATCAGCGCGTAACCATTAGCGACAACAAAATAAACAATCGACCATTCGATTATATTATTGATTGCCGTGGGCTTGGTGCTAAAAATACTCAAGATGATAAACCGCTTAGAGGTGTGCGCGGCGAAGTAGCAAGGTTATACGCACCAGAGGTAAGTTTAATCAGGCCAGTGCGTTTAATGCACCCGCGTTATCCAATTTATATAGCGCCTAAACCTAACAGTGAATATGTAATTGGTGCGACTGAAATTGAGTCACAAGACAATGGCGCCGCAACAGTGCGCTCAACTCTTGAGTTACTTTCAGCGGCTTATACCGTACACAGCGGGTTTGCCGAAGCACGACTACTTAGTATTCAAACCGGATTACGTCCTGCATTTAGCGATAACCGCCCAGAAGTATCACAAGTTGGTAATGTAATTAGTATTAACGGCTTGTATCGACATGGTTATATGTTGGCGCCGGCATTAGTGGCGCAAGCAGTTTCACGAATAGAGTGAGAAAAAATGAACATTACAATTAATGGTGAGCCACTTAATGTTAATAGCAAAGCACTCGTTGAGGTACTTCAAAGTTTTGGTGCAGTCGCGCCTTTTGCTGTGGCTGTTAATGGCGAATTTATTCCACAAAGTCGGCACAGTAACTATGTACTTAATGAAGGCGACAGTGTTGAGTTGCTGTCACCCATTCAAGGCGGATAAAGCTCATGCAAACTAAAGACTGTTTAACTATTTATGGAGAGCAAATTAAGAGTCGTTTGTTAATAGGCTCTGCGCTTTACCCGTCGCCCGACATTATGACCCAATCGATAGTCGCCTCTGGGGCTGAAATTGTAACCGTGTCGCTTAGGCGCCAACAAAGTGCAGCAGCCGGTGATGACTTCTGGCAGTTAATAAAAAATACAGGTTTAAAAATACTCCCTAATACCGCAGGGTGCCACAGTGTTAAAGAAGCGATAACGCTTGCAAAAATGTGCCGAGAGGTATTTTCTACCGATTGGATAAAGTTAGAACTGATTGGCGATGATTACAATTTACAACCAGACCCTTTTGCGTTACTTGAAGCCACAAAAATATTGATTGATGATGGCTTTAAAGTATTGCCTTATTGCACCGATGACTTAGTACTTTGCCAGCGTTTAAATGAGCTAGGGTGTGAGGTGCTTATGCCATGGGGGGCACCAATAGGCACCGGTAAGGGATTGTTAAATAGCTATAATTTAAAAACTATTCGAGAGCGCTTACCCGATACCACATTAATAGTAGATGCCGGTTTAGGTTTGCCATCGCATGCCTGCCAAGCACTCGAAATGGGGTATGATGCGGTATTATTAAATTCAGCCATTGCAGGGGCGGGTTGCCCAATTACTATGAGCCGCGCATTTAAAGCCGCAGTTGAAGCGGGGCGCTTTGCATACAAAGCAAAAGCGATGCCGGAAAAAGACGTAGCAGCCCCATCAACCCCTACAATGGGGATGCCATTTTGGCATCAGCAGTAAGGAAAAAAATATGAATAACGTAGTATGGACAATTGCCGGCTCTGACTCTGGCGGCGGTGCCGGTATTCAAGCTGATATAAAAGCAATGCAAAGTTTTGGCGTGCATGGCTGCACGGCTATTACGGCGCTTACTGCACAAAATAGTTTAGGCGTAGAGGCTATTAATGCAGTGTCTACGGATATTATTGAATCGCAGTTACTAGCGCTTGAAAAAGATATGAAAGCCAAAGTGATTAAAATTGGTATGTTAGCCAACGTGCAGCAAATTCAGTTGATCAGCGAACATATAAGTCACTATAAAGCTAAGTGGCCAGTGCCTCCCGTTATTGTATATGACCCTGTTGCTATTGCCTCAAGCGGTGACTTACTAACAGAAGAGGATACGGTAAGCGCAATTAAAGAATGTTTACTGCCGCTGGTGGATGTAATAACCCCAAACACCCACGAAACACAGTTACTAACCGGTGTGTATTTAATTGGCCCAGCTGCAATAAAAGAAGCGGCTAATAAGCTATTAAGCTGGGGTGCAAAAGCCGTTGTTATTAAAGGCGGGCATTGGGATTACCCAAGCGGCTATTGTATTGATTATTGTGTAAATAATTTTACGCAAAATGGTGAAGAGTATTGGCTTGGTAATCAAAAAATACAAACACCGCATAACCACGGCACCGGATGTAGCATGGCTTCGGTAATAGCTGCGTGTTTAGCTAAAGACTACCCATTAAAAGACGCCTTTATTTTAGCTAAAGCATATATAAACCAAGGGCTAAAACAGTCTGTACGCTACGGCGAGGGGATTGGACCGGTTGCTCAGACCTCGTTTCCCACTAGTTTAGCTGACTACCCACAAGTAATTGAGCCAGGTAGCTGGCTGGGCGATGAACTAGATTTTGATGTGCCGCTTGATTTTAATATGGCTGCTGATTTTGCACCGTGTGAAAGTAAATCGCTGGGCTTATATGCGGTTGTTGATAGCACCGATTGGTTAGAAAAGTGTCTACAACAAGGCATTAAAACAGCGCAGTTACGCGTTAAAAATAAAACGCAAGACGAGCTGGATGAGCTTATTAAGCAAGCTGTTGAGCTGGGCAAGCAATACAACGCACAGGTATTCATAAACGACTACTGGCAGTTAGCTATTAAGCACGGTGCATATGGTGTGCATTTAGGGCAAGAGGATTTAGAGATTGCTAATTTAGCGGCAATTAAAGACGCGGGGTTAAGGCTTGGGCTTTCTACTCATGGTTTTTATGAAATGCTACGTGCGCATAATTATCGCCCTAGTTATATGGCATTTGGTGCTATTTACCCAACCACAACAAAAGATATGACAGGGCAAATACAAGGTCTTGAAAAGCTCATTAAATTTGTACCACTTATGCAAAACTACCCAACAGTGGCAATAGGCGGTATTGATTTAAGCCGTGCAAAGCTGGTAGCGAAAACTGGCGTGGGCAGTGTTGCCGTAGTGCGTGCGATTACCGAAGCTGATAATTACGTAGAAGCTATAAGCGCTCTGCAAGTAGCCATAAGCAGTGCCAATTAATACTAACAAGGGTAATACTAACAAGGCTGATAAACGTGAATGAGCTAAGCGATAAAGAAACCCTACGTTACAGTCGCCATTTATTGCTTAAAGAAGTTGGGCTTGAAGGGCAGTTAGCACTTAAATCCTCAGCGGTTGCAGTCGTAGGGGCTGGCGGGTTAGGTAGCCCCGCACTTTTATATTTAGCCGCTGCGGGTGTTGGAACGCTTATTTTAATTGACGGTGACGAAGTTGAGCTTTCAAACCTACAGCGCCAAGTGCTTTATAAAATAAACCACTTAGGGCAAAACAAGGTCGCTGCAGCGGGTAAAGTATTAGCGAGTCTTAATAATCAAATAGACATAGTAACGCATTGCCAAAAGTTAGATGAGAGTAACGCAGTTAACATGCTAAAAGGTGCTGACATCGTACTTGATTGCTCTGATAACTTTAGCACTCGCTATTGCGTTAATCGTTATTGTATTGCTAATAAAACACCGTTAATTTCGGGTGCTGCACTCGCAACCAAAGGGCAGTTAATGGGCTTTGATTTTAGGCAAAGTGATAGCCCATGTTATGGCTGTGTTTTTCCACAAAGCGAAGCTACACCAGTTATCAATTGCAGTAACGCAGGAGTGATTAGCCCGCTACTTGGTGTAATAGGCTCTATGCAGGCGCAACTTACGCTCAACTTATTATTAGGTCATTTAAGTGGCAGTGTATTTATAACGTTTGATGCACTTACTTTAAAGCAGCAGCACTTTAAAGTGATTAAAGATTCAGAGTGTAAAGAGTGTGGTAAATAGGTTTTTGAGGGGCTTGTGCCTGTTATTACATGTGGCGTTAAAGAATTAAAAGCTGCGCTTTTCGCGTGAGCAAGCTTCACGCCTACAGTACATCAAAATTCTTACACCAAACTTGTATACGCACAGCTTTCTGGCGTGACGAGCAAAGCTCGTAATTTCTATGCCAGATATCTTCTCATTTACTCCTCTTTTACTTCTTTTTGTGCAATAAGATTTTAAGTGATTTATTCACAAAGAGGTTGAGAGGGTGCTTCGCTTTAGAGAAGCCAATAAGTAAGTAAAGTATCAGTTATAAATATTAAAAGCTGCGCTTTTCGCGTAAGCAGGCTTTACGCCTACAAAAATAAAAAACCGCGTTTAAATAAACGCGGTTTTTTTATTTCTAATTAACGATTTATTTTAATCGTTAATTTTTGCAAACGCAGTACCTAAGCGAGTTACCACTTCTGGTAGTTGATCTTCCAGTATTTCAGCTTTATCAGCACCCCATGCTAGTACCACAGTAGAGCCTAATTTAAAGCGACCCATCTCTTCACCCTTTTTAAGCGTGATAGCGTTATCGCCAGTGGTTGGGTATTTCCAACTAAATACATCGCTACCTGCTGGTGGCGTGACAGTGCCTGCCCAAATAGTTTCTATGCTGGCTACAATTGTTGCGCCAACAAGTACCATTGCAAGCGGACCAATCTCAGTTTCAAAAATTGCGACTACCCGTTCGTTACGTGCAAACAAGTTAGGCACGTTTTGAGCTGTAAGTGGGTTTACTGAAAATAAATCACCTGGCACGTAAATCATTTTGCTTAGTGTGCCATCAACTGGCATATGAATACGGTGGTAATCTTTAGGTGCTAAATAAATAGTGGCAAACTTACCGCCTAAAAATGGTGTTGTATCATCTTGTGAGCCGCCTAGTAGCGCTTGTAAGCTGTAATCGTGACCTTTAGCTTGTATTAGCTGTCCGTCAACAATATCGCCTAGCTGGCTGATTGCGCCATCCACTGGATGAATGATGATATTGCTATCTTCTACCATTGGGCGCATGCCGTCTTTTAAAGGGCGAGTAAAAAATTCATTAAAGCTTTTATAATGAGCCGGATCTGGGTGTTGGGCTTCGCTCATATCTACTTTATATTGCTTAATAAATAGTTTAATTAAAGTAGTTGTTAAAGCACCCGCTTTTGCAGCAGCTAATTTTCCGACTACGCGTGAAATAAAATGTTTTGGCATTGCGTACTGCATTGCGATTTTAAATTTGTCTAAACTCACAGTATTTTTCCTAAATTATACGCGAGGCGCACGGGCGCCTGCACGGCCATCGGCCATTGTTTCTAAAATTCGGTGGTAGCTGTCAAAGCGCAATTGAGAAATTCTTCCATCGGCTACTGCTTCTTTAACGATGCAACCCGGGTCGTTTAAATGTTTACAGTCTCTAAAGCGGCACCCGCCTATAAATTCTCTAAACTCTTTAAAGCACCACGTTACACGCTCAACATCTAAATGCCATAAACCAAACTCACGAATACCTGGCGAGTCGATTAGGTTACCGCCACTTGGTAAATGGTGAAGTCGCGAAACAGTTGTTGTGTGCTGGCCTAAGCCGCTGTTTTCAGATACTTCTTTAGTTAATATTTCAGCGTTAGGCAATACAGTATTAACGAGGGTTGATTTACCCACACCACTTTGGCCAACAAAAATATTATTTTTATCAACAAGTACTTCTTTTAATTTATCAATACCATCGCCTGATATATTACTAACAAGGAGTACTTGGTAATCAAGTTTACGATAGATATCGAGAACTTTTTGTATTTCGCTAAGGCCTGCTTCGTCAATTAAATCGGTTTTATTGAGTACTAAAATTGGCTCAATACCCATATCTTCACAGGCTATTAAATAACGGTCGATAATACTAGGGGTAAACTCGGGTAATACAGCTGATACCATCAGTATTTGGTCAATGTTGGCAGCAATAACTTTTACACCGTCGTAAAAGTCAGGGCGGGTAAGTTGCGAACGACGCTCTTGCGTGGCTTCAATTACACCGGCTAAATCGCCTTCACTTACTTTGGCACGGCGAAACAATACTTCATCACCACACACTAAATTAGACACGGTACGGCGTATATTACAGCGCAGTACATCGCCATTTTCAGTTTCTACATCGGCGTGCTGGCCAAAACGACTGATCACAATTGCGCTCTCGACCTGACCTAAGTTATCGGTTTGCCATTCTTGCGCCCCTTTTTTAGCCGGTCTTGAGTCTGCGCTATTAATGCGCTTTTGGTGATTGGCCTTGATCTGACGCGATTGGCCTTTACTTAATTTTTTTTGTTTTGCCACTGGAGGCCTATAACCTTAGTTAAATGTCGCTTTTCCTAAAAAAAGCTTTAGCTCGACGGTTGATGCTAATATGATATATCGAAATGCGTTGGATCTAAAGGAAAGCACCGCTTAGGTAATTATGACTATTAATAAATCAAATTTAATTTGGCTCGATCTTGAAATGACAGGGCTCGAACCAGAGACCGATAAAATACTCGAAATTGCGACGGTTGTCACTGACGCAGACTTGAATATATTAGCCGAAGGGCCAACTATCGCTATTCATCAAAGTGATGAATTACTAAATGGTATGGACGAGTGGTGTACTACTCAGCATGGAAAGTCAGGTTTAACAGCGCGCTGTAAAGCAAGTACTTTCGATGAAGAGTATGCCGTTGCACAAACTTTAGATTTTTTAAAACAGTGGGTGCCTGCGGGTGTATCACCAATGTGTGGTAATTCAATTGGGCAAGATCGCCGCTTTATGAATAAATATATGCGCGAGCTTGAAGATTTTTTCCATTACCGAAATCTTGACGTAAGTACTATTAAAGAATTAGCACGTCGCTGGAAACCAGAAGTTCTTGCAAAAGTGAACAAAAAAGGCTCGCATCTTGCTCTGGATGATATTAAAGATTCGATTATGGAATTAAAAGTCTATAGAGAAAATTTCTTTAATTTGTAAAAAACACTTGCAAACAGACTGTATTATTGTAGAATCCTGCCCCGCTCAAGACGATAACCCACGCGGGGTTAGTGTGTTTGAGTGATTGAATTACCATCAATAAATGCGGTACTAGCTCAGTTGCTAGAATGTTGAACGCGACCTGTCGCGCACCAATGTAAAATAACTGAAGAAGTAAAAATGCGGTACTAGCTCAGTTGCTAGAATGTTGAACGCGACCTGTCGCGCACCAACGTAAAATAACTGAAGAAATAAAAAATGCGGTACTAGCTCAGTTGGTAGAGCGCGACCTTGCCAAGGTCGAGGTCACGAGTTCGAGCCTCGTGTACCGCTCCAATTTCTAACCAAAAGAAATTGTAGTGATAGTAAATACCGTTATACGGTACTAGCTCAGTTGCTAGAATGTTGAACGCGACCTGTCGCGCACCAACGTAAATAACTAAAGAAATAAAAATGCGGTACTAGCTCAGTTGGTAGAGCGCGACCTTGCCAAGGTCGAGGTCACGAGTTCGAGCCTCGTGTACCGCTCCAATTTCTAACCAAAAGAAATTGAAGTGAATAAAAGCTAGCTCAGTTGCTAGGATGTTGAACGCAATTTATTGCGCATCAATAAAATAAATGAAAAATGCGGTACTAGCTCAGTTGGTAGAGCGCGACCTTGCCAAGGTCGAGGTCACGAGTTCGAGCCTCGTGTACCGCTCCAATTTCTAACCAAAAGAAATTGTAGTGATAGTAAATACCGTTATACGGTACTAGCTCAGTTGCTAGAATGTTGAACGCGACCTGTCGCGCACCAACGTAAATAACTAAAGAAATAAAAATGCGGTACTAGCTCAGTTGGTAGAGCGCGACCTTGCCAAGGTCGAGGTCACGAGTTCGAGCCTCGTGTACCGCTCCAATCTTTTTATATCCTTTCAAAATTTTCTGTATTAAAAATCATAAATAAAATTATAATTTAAATTCTCTCTTATCTACTTTATTCTATGTGCAATATTCAGCATTGAAGTTTTGGTTGTTAGAAGCTATGGTTTCTCGCGCGAGCTATGCGACTACAATAAAGCTGTCGTACTTTGAAGTTATGAGGTATGAGTGAGGTACAGAAGAGCTAATACTTTGAAACCTGAAGCTTTTGTTAAAATAGCTCCCCCTGAATAGTTGCTATAACTCGTCTAGAGCCACCAGAATCACGATGTTCACCTAAATAAATGCCTTGCCATGTACCTAACGCTAAATAACCATTTGAAATAGGAATACTTAGCTCGCAGCCTAACGTACTGGTTTTAATATGCGCGGGCATGTCGTCATCACCTTCATAATCGTGGCGATAATAAGGTTGACGTTCAGGAACAAATTTATTGAAATGGCTTTCCATGTCCATACGAACAGTGGGATCTGCATTCTCGTTTATGGTAAGGCTCGCTGAGGTATGCTGAATAAATAAATGTAACAAGCCGATTTTGTAACTCGCCAGTTCAGGAAGTTGAGATAATATTTCGTCATCAATTATATGAAAACCTCGCTGGCGAGGCTTTAATGTAATTTGCTTTTGCTGCCAACTCATAGTTTATCAAAACTAACTTCGATGTTTGCATTACCAGCGTCACAGCTAAATGGCATGATAATCTTTTTACCTTGGCTTTTATGAGTAATAGTATGACCCTTACCCGACACCACAATAGGCGTTGCCATATCAAAGTCGAAGCCTTTCTCGCCTAGTAAGTTTTTAGCACCGCCGGTTACCATGTTGGTTATCTCGCCAACCATGTCTGTTACTTCTTCATCTATACTATCTGGCCTTTCCCCAAGCATACGTTCCATAATGGTTAATGCTAGCCCTTCATCAAACGTAATTGAAAATGATCCGCGAGTTTGCGGGCCAACCATACCAATCAAACCTGATATATCACCACAGGCAATCTCATCAGTTTTAATGCGAGGTTTACCCGGTTTTAATTGAGTTTGAGCCATAGTGCTCAAAACATTAATTAAAGATGATAAAAACGGATTGATGAACTCTACATTCATAGTGGGTACTCTTAAATTGGGGCTAATAAATGGCTATATAGTATGAGTATAGCCACTAAGGATAATTTTGGGGGATTATGATGCTCTACAAGACTCACATTTGCCATGTGCTTCGATTGTTTGTCCAGAAACAACGAAGCCACCTTCAGCGGCTAAATTATTCAACTCATGAGAGATAACGGTCGAGTGCAACTCTTTAACAAATCCACAGGTATCGCAAATTAATAACTGTACAGGATGAATATGATCAAAATGATGGCACAGCATAAATGCATTTGTGCTTTCAATTTTATGAATAAAACCTAGTTCAGCTAAAAAGTCTAATGCACGATAAATAGTTGCAGGTTTAGCACCTGTTTCAGTTACTTTTAATTGCTCAAGCAAATCGTATGCACCAACACCACCTTGTGCACTGGCTAATAGACGAAATACTTTCTCGCGGATAGGCGTAAAACGCGCACCACGGTTGTCACAAACTTGTTTTGCTTTACTTACGAGTGATTCTATATTCATCATTACTCTTATCCTTATGCTACCGTGGTATACTAACATACTGTGTTGTAGTTGCAGCGTTTTTATTAAGCGCTTTTTACCTAGGAAACCCAGTAATGCACGAACTATTGGCTATATTTATTTTCTTTTTTGCGGTTATTGACCCCATTGGCACTGTCCCTGTATTTATTGCAGTCACACGTGGTGATGATGAGAAATTTAAACGTAAAGTTATATTTAAAGCGGTAGGCGTATCTGCATTAGTGCTCTTATTTTTTGTACTTGCAGGTGAGCAATTACTTAACGCAATTGAAATCCCACTTTCGGCTTTTCAAATAGCCGGCGGAATCATATTACTTATTTTTGCGCTTTCAATGATATTTGGTGAAAGTAAACCTGAAGCCGAAATTAAAAGTGTGCGCGATAGTACTGAAACCGCTATTTTTCCGTTAGCGATTCCATCTATTGCGAGCCCGGGCGCTATGTTAGGCGCCGTATTAATGACTCGTAATGAAGAGTATACCTGGGTTGAGCAGTTACTAACGTCTTCAATGATGCTTGCTGTATTAGCGGTTGTACTGGTTTTGTTATTGCTTGCAACGCATGTACATAAATTAATTGGTGACAGTGGTGCAAGTATAATAAGTAGAATTATGGGGCTTATTTTAAGTTCGGTTGCGGTTACCAATATTTTAAATGGCATAGCCCATTATTTTGGCTTGCAGGTGTTCTCTTAACATTGATGCCCGTTAGGCTTTTGTGTAAAATGCAGCGCCTTTTAAGCTGTGCTTAATAACTTTAATACCCTGAGGTTTGCTTTGAATAAATGTACTTTGGATAGACGCTTTTCTGTGGCACCAATGCTTGATTGGACTGATCGCCATTGTCGTACTTTTCATCGCAAAATGACTAAACATACTGTGCTTTATACTGAAATGATAACCACAGGAGCTATCTTATTTGGTCGAGGCGACTACTTACATTTTAATAAACACGAAGGCCCAGTGGCGTTGCAGCTTGGTGGCTCTGATCCTAAAGCGCTTGCGCAATGTGCAAAATTAGCCGGTGAGCGTGGTTATGACGAAATAAATTTAAATGTAGGTTGCCCGTCAGACAGAGTTCAAAATGGTCGATTTGGCGCATGCTTAATGGCTGAGCCTCAATTAGTTGCGGACTGTGTTGCAGCAATGAAAAACGAAGTAAACATTCCTGTTACCGTTAAAACGCGCATTGGCATTGATGAGCAAGATTCGTATGAGTTTTTATGTGCGCTAATTGAAGCGTCCCATAAAGTAGGGTGTGATGACTTTATTATTCATGCTCGTAAAGCATGGCTCAATGGTTTAAGCCCAAAAGAAAATCGTGAAGTTCCACCGCTTGATTACCTACGTGTTTATCAACTTAAAAAAGATTATCCGCAACTCGATTTAAGCTTAAATGGCGGTGTTAAAACAATTGAGCAGAGCCTAGAACATTTACAACATATCGATGGTGTAATGATTGGGCGTGAAGCTTACAGTAACCCATTTATGCTCAATGACGTTGATGAGAAAATTTATGGTGATGCTGCAAACACACAATCACGCCACGACGTAGTGCGCTCAATGTACAGCTACATTGAAGAAGAAATGCGTTTGGGTGCTAATTTTTGGCATATTGCACGTCACATGCTCGGTATTTTTCAGGGGCAGCCTGGTGCACGAGGCTTTAGGCGCCACCTTTCTGAAAGTGGTCACGGGAAGCAAGCTGATTTATCGGTAATGGATAAAGCATTAAGCTTTGTACCAGAATAAAGCTAAGCTTTAAAAATTCTAAATTTAAGCCACTTTCGAGTGGCTTTTTTGATCCTAAAAATTAGTCAAAATCATAATTTATTGGCCAATTACACTCTATATTGTTCAGCTTGAAGTCACTAAAATTTAGATGGCTTATTATTTATCACCTTGATTTTAAGTGTTTTATTTTTGTTTTGATGGACTTGGCACAACTCTTGGAATCTTCTTGTTGAAATTAATTAAAAATCAACAGGAGAATACCATGGGAATATTTAACCGCGTAAATGACGTTATTCAATCAAACATTGTGGCTATGCTTGATAA
The DNA here is from genome assembly GCF_011378685.1 of Pseudoalteromonas sp. C8. NCBI lineage: Bacteria > Pseudomonadati > Pseudomonadota > Gammaproteobacteria > Alteromonadales > Pseudoalteromonadaceae > Pseudoalteromonas > Pseudoalteromonas sp. C8. The sequence continues at coordinate 342,073 of NZ_WTKT01000001.1, read as the reverse complement.
AGCAGAAGACCCTGAAAAACTTTTAAACCTAATGCTTAACGACATGCAAGATGCGTTGAATGAGTGTCGTAGTACAGCTGCTGCTTTATTGTGTGAAGAAAAAATAATTAATCGTCAAATTGATACTAAAAAAACAGAATTAGCAGCTTGGCAAGTTAAGGCTGAACATGCGGTTGAAAAAGGCAGTGATAACCTTGCTAAATCTGCTTTACTTGAAAAGCAGCGCGTTAACGAAAGCATTGTAAATAAGAAAACTCAGTTAGAAACTTTGCAAGAGTCTATCGCAAAAATTAAAGTTGATTGTGAGCGCCTGCAGCAAAAAATAGTAGAAGCTAAAACGAAGCAAGCACAATTAGTTAAACGCCATGATGTAGCAGCTGCAAGAAAAAAGATAAGTACAACGTTACAAAGCGACAAAGTAGCTAATGCATTATCTCGGTTTGAGCAAGTTGAGCAACGTGTAGAAAGTATTGAAGCCCAAATAGAAGCGTATGAGTTAACCGACTCTGCAAATACGACTGCTGCACAAATTGAAGCCTTAGTTAAAAATGAAAAAATAGATGCTGAGCTAGCTCAGTTGAAAACAAGTTTAAAAACTGATTTAAAACAGACTGCTTAAGGAGAAGATTATGAATAGCTTTAATCGCCAACGTGGTTGGTATAAAGATACGTTAAATAAAAAAATATCAGGTGTATGTAGTGGTTTGGCGCATCGATTAGATTTTCCGGTGTGGGCAACGCGCTTAGTAACTATTTTATTATTTTTAAGCTTTCCGTTTGCAGTTGCTCTTGGTTATTTTATTGCGCATTGCTGCCTTGAAAATAAAGAGTATTAATACCAATAGGCATAAATATTTGAACAATTTAACGAATTAAATCACTCTATAACGTTGTTAAAATTTATATGTATAACAACTAGATATAAAAACTTTTGCCTAGTTATAGCGCAATTTGCTTATCGTTAAATAAACCCCGTATATAAGCCGGTTGGTATAAGGAGAATTACTATGAAAGCTTTGGCAGTATGTGTAATTATCTATTTATTACTGTTTACTGATTTAATAGCGTTTGTGCATGTCGACTCTTGGCAGTTGCCGTTATGGATTGCTGATATTAGCTGGGCTGGGCTCGAGCTTGTAGGTGCTTTGGCCGCAATTGTTGCTGTAGTTGCTGTAGTGGCTTTAATTACTATGGGATTAGTTGGTGCAGGTGTAGTGGCATTAGCAGGGACTTTTTTAGCGCTTTTATTCGGATCTATAATGATTGCATGGCCGTTACTATTTGTTGCAGTCTTGTGTTGGCTTGTTGCCGATAACAAAAAAGTAGCCTCTTAATCCTTAATTTGACTGACTATTATAGGTTAACTATGTTAAATTTAGCCTGTAATTTAAAGTTTTCATAAGGATAAGAATGATGACGAAACTATGTTTTTCGATGGCTTCTGCATTACTATTTAGTTTTTTTTCGTCATCGTTGGCGGCGCACTCAGGACATGAACATGCTTCTGATGTGGCTGTACTCGAAGTAGCTAACGCGCAAGTTAGAGAGTTTTTACCTGGCAGTACTTCAACTGTAGGTTACTTAACGCTTACTAATCACGGCGGAACAGCAGCAACTTTAACTAAGGCAACGCTTGATGGCTTGGGCCGTGTTGAAATACACGAGCACTCACATGTAGACGGCATGATGAAAATGCAACAAGTTAAATCGGTTGAAATTAAAGCGCATGAAAGTGTCAGTTTTCAACCTGGCGGTTATCATTTAATGGTATTTGAACCACAAGAGCCATTAAAAGTAGGGCAAGAACGTAAACTCACGCTATATTTTAGTGACGGTAATCGCTTATTTACTAATGCTCAAGTCGTGTCGCTTGAAGCGCAAGCTAAACAGTCGAAACCTTCTACTCAACACGCTCACCATTAGGAGTACACATGTCGCAACATAAAGGAAAAATAGCAGGAATAGTTGTTTTACTGCTTATCATTTTTTACGCAATTGCTGTTTATTGGAGCACTGAACCTTCACGTTTTGACGTTGTTGCAAACGCTAAAGAGCAAGCGCAGCTTCGTAATGAAAAAATAGTAACGGGTTATGTAACTACTTCTACATTGATTACAGTAGCCAATACCTTACTCGATAAACCGGGTGGCTACTTATCAAATGATGTAATACCGCCAAGTATTATTATGGATGATATGCCAGCGTGGGAATATGGCGCGCTAGAAATGGTACGTGATTTATCGCTTTCTATGCGAAAAGATTTTAGTCGTTCACAATCACAGTCTACTGAACATGAAGCACTTAAAAAGGCGCAGCCACAGTTTAATATAAGCTCTGAAGCATGGGCATGGCCAAGTGCTGAAGGTGAGTACCAAAAAGGTATTGACTACTTAATGGTATATCGAGGACAAATTGCTAACGAGCATGAGCGCGATAGCCAATTTTACGCACGAGCAGATAACTTACGTAGTTGGCTGAAAGAAGCTGAAAAACGTTTAGGTAGTTTAAGTCAGCGTTTAAGCGCCAGTGTAGGCCAAGAAAAAGTGAATACCGATTTAGCAGGTAATTCATCTAATAAACAAGCAACTCTTGCTCCACTGCAGCAACAAGTAAGAACGCCGTGGTTAGAAATTGACGACGTGTTTTACGAGTCGCGCGGTGCTACTTGGGCGTTACTACACTTTTTACAAGCGATAGAGTATGACTTTAATGATGTACTTGAAAAGAAAAATGCACGTGTAAGTTTACAACAAATCATACGTGAACTTGAGGCAACTCAAGAAACAGTATGGAGCCCACTTATTTTAAACGGGAATGGTTTTGGCTATGTTGCTAACCACTCTTTAGTTATGGCAAATTATATTTCTAGAGCCAATGCGGCTTTAATCGAACTTAGTGAACTACTAGCTCAAGGATAAAAAATGAAAAAGTATTGTTTAGCAGCAGCCCTTTCAATGGCATGTTTAGCACCAGCGGCGCAAGCTGACACCCTATTAGGTTTATATGTAGGTGTTGATGGATGGAAGTCAGATAACGATGGCCAATTTTCTTACAAAAATAATGCATCTCAAGATTTTGATTTTGAAGATGAGACTTTTGTAAGTTACTACGCGGCGCTTGAGCACCCAGTGCCACTAGTTCCAAATATTAAATTAAAGTATACAGAGCTTGAGCTAAATGGTTCAGCGCTGCTTACAGATACATTTAGCTTCAATGGTTCTGATTATGTTGTTGGTTCTACTGTAAATACGGTAAGTGATTTAACGCATATTGATTATATTTTTTATTATGAAATTTTTGATAATGACTTAATTTCAATAGATCTAGGTTTAAATGCTAAACAGTTTGACGGTGATATTGTTGTAAGTGGCACTACCCAAAATGGTGGTACTAACTTTACCGAAACCAAAGACTTCTCCGGTTTTGTTCCTCTTGCATACGGCCGTGCCGAAGCTGGCTTACCATTTACTGGTTTAAGTGTATTTTTTGAAGGTAGCTTTTTGGCTATTGACGATAGCAAAGTACAAGATTACCAAGTAGGCGTAGCGTGGGAACTTATTGATAACCTAGCAGTAGATGTTGCTGTTAAAGCCGGTTACCGCTCTATGGTATTAGAACTTGATGATGTAGATGATATTACTACTGATATTGATGCATCTGGCCCATTTGCGGGTATTCAGGTTCATTTTTAATTAGTATTTTCTAATTAAACAAAGCGTGGCATTTTATTTTATTGCGTGCCACGCTAAATCAAACTCTCCCTCTAGCGCATTATTAATCAACTGCTTATAGACCTTATTGACAGGGAAATTAATGAGTTTAGAAAGCTCATCACCTGTTTGCGTAAATTTGTAATAGCTTAATACCAAATCACTACTCTTTGCCTTTAACGTTACTTTTTGCGATAAAAATGAAAGGGTAAGCTCTTGCCCCGCTTTAAGCACTGCAGATTCAATTTCTTTTCTATACAGTAAATTAAGATCCATGAGCGTTAAAATATCAGGAAAGCTAATACCCGTTTTTCCTAAATTTAGAGATACTTTATTGCCTTTTCGTAGCAAATCAAACAAGGACGGTTTTTTGTAAAAGCCGAGTAATATAAAGTGGCTGTCGTCTTTTTCGTTATAGCCTGAGAGCGACACACATTTTTGCAAAGAGTCTGCTTCTCGCTGTGTCATATGTTTTAAAGTTTGTAGGCTTTTAATTGAAAACGTACCAGGATTAAGGGTTTCTCCCGTTAAAATTTTTGCCCATAAAATTTGCATTGACGAATTAGAAGTATCTTCACACAGAGCTATAAAGTGTTCTACCCAGTCAACATCGGGCTGTTTACTACTTGCTACATCAGGGCAAAATCCCATAGCCATTGCTAAAATTGATTCTATATTTTGTTGTTGTTTAATAAGTAATAAATCTTGGCGTTTTTGAGCGCGAGCTAAAACAGAGTTTTCACTATTGATATGATAAAGCGGCTTAATTTGGCCCTTAATATCGTAACTCTGCTCGTTAGTAGGTAGTACACCGTTGCTTCCTACTTTTGTTATAGGGTAACCAAGTAAGGATTCAATGATGTTGGCTAGATTAATTCTCGCCTGTGCTGTTTTGACTGTCATGACTGTGCATTATCCTTTGTGGATCACTAAGCTGTGCAACAGTTTGAAGGTTATTTAAACCCAGTGAAACTGTATTACTGAGTACGTACTCACTTAAAATTGCAGTGTAACCAGATATTAAAGGAGCCGTTGTTTGACCTTTAATATTACATATTAACGTAACTATACCGTTTTGCTCGCTAAGGTTAAAAGTGCCTCTAATAATATGTTCAGCATTTAAAAGTATGTTGAAGCTGACTTTATTTTGGCTTACCGAAGTTATGATCATTTCACCATACCCCCATTTTCCTTTCCAAGACTGATGAGCTCCTAGGCCAGAACTGGGTTCGCCCAAAGTAAAACGTATGCTGGGGTCTACTTTTTCCCATGGAGACCATTTTTGCCATTGGCTAAAGTCGGTGATAAGCGGCTTTATTACTTTAAGATTGGCATTAATTTCGATTGTTTTATTTACACTATAACTTTGAGGCAGTATTAGCCCTACCAGTGCCAATACCAATAGTAATAACAGCACGCATTTGATTAATATTTTTAATGGTTTAATAAGCACACCTTTTATTAGTTTTTCAAGTTGAAATACAACAACTTTTTATTAATCGACTATAGTATGAATTAGATTATAAACCAAAAATAATTTATAGATTGCTACTTAGGAGAGCGAATGTCGTCAGATCAAAACGATTTTTTATTTTTTGAACAAGATTTTGAAGACGATGCTGTTGTTGAGCAGACTAAGTTTTGGGATATTTTAATTGTTGATGACGAACCTGAGATTCATTCTGTAACAAAATTAGCTTTGTCTGGAGTTGAGTTTTTAGGGGCTGGTTTGCGATTTCACGATGCTTATTCGGGTGCAGAAGCAATAGAGGTGTTAGCTAAAAATAAAAATATTTCGGTTATTTTTTTAGATGTTGTTATGGAAACTGACGATGCCGGTTTGCAGGTTGTAAAAAGAGTGCGTGACGAATTAAATAATCAACATGTAAGAATTATTTTAAGAACAGGGCAAGCAGGCAATACACCAGAAGAAAAAGTAATACGAGAATACGACATAAATGATTATAAAACGAAAACAGAGCTGACTCGCTCTAAGTTATTAACTTCGCTTATAACGGCTATTCGCTCATACGAGCAGGTATGCCAGCTTGAATATCAAAGTGATGCGATGAACACGATTGTTTCAGCATCAAAGTCTATTTTAGGACTTACTGATATTAAGCAGTTATGCAAAGAAGTCATCAAGCATATGAGTGTTATTTTAAAATGCGCACCTAGAGGGCTTGTTTGTAGCAAGCTGGATGGCGATGACTTTATTCAAGTATTAGGTGGTTGTGGGCATTACGAAGGCTATTTTGGTGAAAAATTAATTAATGTTGATAGCAGAGTATTTGAACAAGTTGAGTCATGTTTTGCTTTGTCAAAGCACCAACATATAGATTCAAGTTCAACATTTATATTAAAAAGCAAACATCGAAAAGCGGCTTTATATATAGAGTGCGACCACACTCCCTTACAAGCACAGCTACAATTTGCTGAAATTTTTTTAACTAACGTAAGTGTAGCACTTGATAACATAAGGCTATTTGTAAAGTTAAGAGATGCAGCTTATAAAGATGTGCTTACTGGTATTTCAAATCGTACTAACTTTATTGAACGGGTAGTGCATTATCAAAAGCCGCACGTTAATGATTATGTATTTGTATTACTTGATGTAGTTAACTTTGCAGATATTAATAATGGCTTAGGGCAAGAGGTCGGTAATAAAGTATTAATTGGTATTGTTCAAAGGCTAAAAGAAAATTACCAATCAGCTAAATTACTTTCACGTATTGGCGCAGATGTTTTTGGGTTTATTATTCGCCAAGACGAATTTGACTTAAAAAAATTGAATGAGCAACTAGGTATTCCATTTTACGCAGAAGAACATTTACTGCCTATCGACTTTAGAGTCGGCTTATGCCAACAACAAGACTTTCAAAGTAGTGGTATTGATACACTGAAAGTTGCTTATATCGCACTTAATCAAGCTAAAAAAGCAAAGCATAAAGAAGGCGTTTATTACAGTATTGATATGCAAGATAAAATGGCTTGGCGTTTAGGTATTATTAGGCAGCTACGTCATGACTTTGCTCGGAATAAGTTAGAGGTATGGTATCAACCCCAACTTGCACTAGATGATTTATCGCTAATTGGGTGTGAAGCATTATTACGCTGGCCGACAGGTGATGGCGTGTATATATCACCAGCTGTATTTGTACCACTTGCAGAGGATGCGGGCTTAATTGTCGATATAGGGCAGTGGGTATTAGAGCAAGCTTGCCAACAGCAAAAGCGCCTAGAAAATATGGGTACAGAAATTTGTATTGCGGTTAATGTGTCTGTTCCGCAGTTTAAAGTAAAAGGTTATGCACAAACTGTTAAAAATACATTGTTAAAATATGGTGTTAAGCCAAAGAACATAGAATTAGAAGTTACCGAGAGCGTAGTAATGGATGAGCTAGAAACTGTTATTAATACTCTAAGAGAGCTTAAAGAACTAGGGTTGGAAGTTGCTATTGATGACTTTGGCACTGGTTTTTCGTCGCTAAGCTATATTCAAAGTTTACCACTGGATAGATTAAAGATAGACCGCGCATTTATAAAGGGTTTACCAAACGATGATACAGGTGCTATTGCTGCTTTAGTTATATCACTTGGCGCTAAGTTGGGTTTAAAAACGATTGCTGAAGGGGTCGAAACACAAGCGCAAGCCCAGTTTTTAAAGAATTTAGGGTGTGATGAGGTACAAGGGTTTATGTATGCTAAACCCATGCCTGAGAATGAATTAATAGAATTTATAAATAAACGCTAAAAAAGATTAATTTATTATTTAAGCTAATGAACGATTTAGAATTTAAGGTGCGATATGCTATGACTACTTTGTATATATAAACAATTTAGTAGGGTATAATTCGCGCCTTTTGTTATTCTACGGCCACAATTATGAGCACACTCAAAGCTAAGCGCGCCTTATTTTCATACCCTAAATATTGGGCTGAATGTTATGGCACCGCGCCATTTTTACCAACTACACGTGAAGAAATGGATGCACTTGGCTGGGATAGCTGCGACATAATAATAATTAGTGGCGACGCGTACGTCGATCATCCTAGTTTTGGTATGGCGGTAATTGGCCGTGTACTTGAAGCGCAAGGCTTTAGAGTGGGTATTATTGCCCAGCCCGCGTGGGACTCTAAAGATGCATTTATGGAGCTAGGCAGACCTAATTTATTTTTTGGTGTAACAGCTGGCAACATGGATTCGATGATCAATCGCTATACAGCTGAAAAGCGTATGCGCCACGATGATGCTTACACGCCAGATAACGTAGGTGGTAAACGTCCAGATCGCGCCGTAATGATTTACTCGCAAAAATGCCGTGAAGCATACAAAGGTATCCCAATTGTTATTGGCGGTATTGAAGCCAGCCTTCGTCGTATAGCTCATTACGACTATTGGCAAGAAAAAGTACGTCGTAGTATTTTGTTTGATGCAAAAGCTGATATTTTAATTTACGGTAACGCAGAGCGTCCGTTAGTTGAAGTTGCACACCGTATTGCCGCAGGCGAAACAATGGATACTATTCAAGATATTCGCGGCACGGCTGTTATCAGAAAAGAACCTTTACCAGGTTGGCGTGGAAGTGACTCTACCGCTATAGATAAAATTGGTAAAATTGATCCAATTCCAAATCCATACGGCGCTGATGATGTTGGGTGTAGCAAATCTGAATTTAAACAAGCGGGTATTGATTTAAAGGCGGAAGCTGCAAAACCAATCATGGTTCAGCCTGCGCGACCTAAACCGTGGGAAAAAACTTACGTTAAGTTACCTGCTTATGAGCAAGTAAGTGTTAACAAACCTCTATACGCCCACGCTTCGCGTATTTTACATCAAGAAACAAACCCTGGTTGTGCAAGAGCGCTGTTTCAGCGACACGGCGATCGCTCTATTTGGGTAAACCCGCCTGCATACCCATTAGAAACACATGAAATGGACGCTGTGTTTGGTTTACCGTATCAGCGTATTCCTCACCCAAGTTACGGCGACTCTAAAATTCCAGCTTACGATATGATAAAAACATCGGTAAATATTATGCGCGGTTGTTTTGGTGGTTGTTCGTTTTGCTCAATTACGGAGCATGAAGGGCGTATTATTCAAAGCCGTTCGCAAGAATCTATTATTGAAGAAATTGAACAGATTAGAGATAAAGTACCTGGCTTTACTGGTGTGATTTCTGATTTAGGTGGCCCAACGGCAAATATGTATAAACTGCGTTGTACTAGTAAAAAAGCAGAAAGTACCTGTAGACGCTTATCATGTGTGTACCCTGAAATTTGTAAGCACATGGATACCGACCATACGCCAACAATAGACTTATATAAAAAAGCACGTGAAGTTAAGGGTATTAAAAAGGTTTTGATTGCTTCTGGTGTACGTTATGACTTAGCTGTACGCGACCCGCGTTATGTTAAAGAATTAGTAACGCATCATGTGGGCGGCTACTTAAAAATAGCGCCGGAGCATACAGAGGATGGTCCATTATCAAAAATGATGAAACCAGGTATGGGCGCGTACGATCAATTTAAAGAATTATTTGATAAGTACTCTAAAGAAGCAGGTAAAAAGCAGTATTTAATTCCTTACTTTATATCAGCTCATCCAGGTACAAAAGACGAAGACATGGTAAACATGGCTTTATGGCTTAAATCGAATGACTTTAAGCTTGATCAGGTACAAAATTTTTACCCATCACCGATGGCTAATGCGACGACTATTTACCACACAGAAATGAACTCTTTACGTAATATAAAAAACAATACAGAAGTTGTTCCAGTACCTAAAGGTGCTCGCCAACGTAGATTACATAAAGCTATTTTACGCTACCATGATGCAGCAGGTTGGCCGATGATACGTGAAGCACTGCGTAAAATGGGTAAAGCTAATTTAATTGGTAAAGGGCCTAACTGTTTAGTGCCTGAAGAAGGGCGTGATGAAAAAGCAGGTAAAGGTGGCAGTAAAGGCGGACGTCCGGCACTAACGCGACATACCGGTTTTAGCCAATTTAAAAAGGCAAACACTAAACCAAAAGTAGGCGGTAATCGTCAAAGTACACGTTAGTGATTCAATCTATTAATAACTAGTAGATTAGTTTAATTACGCTAAGGGTTTTTAAACCCTTTACATGCGTAAATTAAGTAAACCTTGCTCTTTATTACTTATATTATTATAGGTGATAAAGAGCGAGCTTTTAGAAACCCCTCTTGAGATAGCACGTATTTAGTGTCTATATACTTGCAGTTAGTTTTTTCTTAAAACGTTGATGATAACCACAAACGTAATTTAAGTGACCATAACGGCTGAATGCCTGTTAGCCCTTGCGTCATTTTATTATCTTTTAAGATTATATAGGAAGGCGTGACTTGCCCTTGCCAATCGGCAAATATCTCACCGTGTTGATCGTTGACAGTGATAAAACTGTAGCCATGATCATTTAGATACTCATGTAGTTTTTGATCCGAGCCTGATTTTATTGCGATGCTCACGACAGGGTAGTTATTCTCGTTTGCGAGTTCGTTTATGGCAGGGGAGGTAATACTACAAATAGGGCACCAAGTTCCCCAAAAATAGACAAGTGTTGGTTTATCTTGGCTCATTGCTGACAAATCAATGTTTTGCCCTTTATAATCTATTAATTGTAATTGAGGATTTGCTGGCATAACAGGTTGTCGCCACCAATTTACAGCGTTATAAATTACGAAAAATATGAAACCATATATCAACACACTTTTTAATATTGATAGGCCTTTTTGTTTTGGTGTTTTTTTAGGTGTGTCTTTTTTATTTTTGGTACCCGTTGTCATAGTTGCAGCTTTACCCTAAGTGTTTTTTACTTTAGTTATTTGCAAAGGTTTCTAATTTAAACCAGCAACCAAGTAGCAGTACCTAAAAAGGCGAATATACCCACAATATCTGTCACCGTGGTTAGCACCACACTCCCTGCAAGTGCTGGGTCTATATTCATTCTTTTAAGAATAATAGGGATACTCGCACCAGCAACACCTGCCACCACTAAGTTCATAAACATAGCGAAGGCGAGTACGCCACCAAGCATAAAGTCCCATTGCCATAGGGCAATAACACCTGCTATTAACAACGACCACAAAACACCGTTTAACGCGCCAATAGCAAGCTCTTTCATCATTAAAAAGCGTTGGTTAGTTTGATTTATATGGCCTACCGCAATACCACGAATAACAAGCGTTAATGATTGGCTACCTGCAACACCGCCCATAGAAGGGACAATACCGTTAAGTACAGCTAAAATAGGTAAAACATCTAAAGTGCCTTCAAAAAAGCTAGCTACAAAAGCAGCTGCAAGTGCAGTTAGTAAGTTGACACCTAACCAAACTGAGCGTTTTTTAGAGCTTTTTAGTACTGGCGCAAAGGTATCTTCTTCATCATCAAGACCGGCTAAGCCCAATAAACTATGCTCAGCATCTTCTCGGATTACGTCAACGATGTCATCGATAGTGACACGGCCAAGGAGCTGATCGTTATCATCGACTACGGGGGCCGATATCCAATTATGACGTTCAAATAATTGCGCGACTTCACTTTCATCCATAGAGATTGGAATGGATTCACAATCTTCATCCATTAAATCGCGAACAATTTTTTCTGGCGGGTTAGTTAATAATGTACTCAGCGATAAAGCGCCTATAAAGCAGTTATGCTTATCAACAACGTACAAGTCATCGGTACCTTCTGGTAACTCGCCACGTAGCCTAATATATCTAAGTACAACATCGAGCGTAACATCAGGGCGAATGGTCACCGTATCGGTGTTCATTAGCGCGCCAGCAGAACGCTCTTGATACGAAAGTGCTTGTGTTGCACGTTCACGGTCTTGAATGTCCATCGCGCTAACAACGTCTTTATAAACGGTGTCCGGCAGACTACGTAATACTTCACCTAAGTCATCGTGGCCCATATCTTCTGTTGCGGCTGCAATGTGCTTAGGTTCCATTTGGGCAATAATGCCTAAACGAACATCTTCTGAGAGTTCTTCAAGAACATCGCCTTGCACATCAGGATCAACCAACTGCCAAAGGAGTCGGCGAATTTTATGTGGTGATGATTCTAATAATAATGCGGTATCACAAGGAGCTGTTTTTGCGAGCATGCGCCTAACTTGAACAAATTGACCACTATTGAGTGACTTAGTCACCTGTTTTAGTTGCTGTAGTGGGTAATCTTGTTCAAAAGCTTCAGGCATTGGCGTCCTTTATAAATTTTTATATTACTTTATGGGGAGAGGTGAGTTAACTGGCGTCACTAACCGTATTTATTTTATATATCTGTTTTAGTTGGGGCATTAGTAATGCGAGCATTATTTTTATAACTGTTTATTCTTGTTCATTAAAACGTTGTGCTATTAATTCTCCAACAGCGTGTAAAGCTTGCTCAGAATCGGGGCCTTTACATACAACTTTTACTTCTTTGCCTTGGCTACTTTCAAGTAACATTAGTGCAAGTACGCTATCGCCTGCGGCTTCTTTGTCATCTTGAAATAATGTAATTGTCGCATCAAACTGCACTGCTAATTGGGCAAGTACGGTGGCTGCTCTGGCGTGCAATCCTAATTTGTTTTTTATTAAAAAAGTGTCTTCACAATGCATAACTTACTCTACCTAAGCTGAACAGGTGATTATTCAGCTATATTATTTTTCTTGTTCGCGATGGCGAATTTTCACATTGGGATGTGTCATTGCAAAACTTTCACCGATAGTTTGCGCTAAATATACAGAGCGATGTTGTCCGCCTGTACACCCAATAGCAATGGTTAAATAACTGCGGTTATTTCGCTCTAAGTGCGGTAACCACGTTTGTACAAATGTTTGAATTTGCCATGTGAATTTTTGCACTATGCTGTGATTGGCCAAATAATCTTTAACGGGTTGATCTAACCCATTTAAAGGTTTTAATTCAGGTTCCCAATGTGGATTTGGTAAAAAGCGTGCATCAAATACGTAATCTGCTTCTTTTGGTATACCGTATTTAAAACCAAACGATTCAAACGTGACAATCAGTTGCTTATCTTTTTTACCTAAAATCTTTTCACGAATAGATTCAGCAAGTTGATGAACGCTTAAATCAGTTGTATCTATCATAAAGTCGGCGCGGGTGATTAATACATCAAGTAATTCTTTTTCTTTTTTGATGGCTAAATCAAGAGGCAACGAGTCAATTGATAGTGGGTGTAATCTACGAGTTTCAGAAAAACGTTTGATCAATGTTTGATCGTCGCTATCTAAATAAAATAACGTAGGTTTTGCAAAGCCAGGCAAGTATTCAAGAATATCGTTAAATTCATCTTGTTGTTTAGGGATGTTACGCACATCAATGCTAACAGCAATTTTATCATAGCTATCAGACACACTGCGAACTAATGAAGGAAGCAAGTTAACTGGAATATTATCTACGCAATAATAACCTAAATCTTCTACAACGCGTAAAGCAACCGACTTTCCAGAACCAGAACGGCCGCTTATGATAATTAACTCCATTTAACACCCTTTATAAAACTATGATTGATTGACAATAACTTGGTAAAGCTCAGCATCTGATTTTGCACTGCGTAACTGTTTACAAAAATCTTTGTTGTTTAGTTTATCAGCAATGGTTGCTAGAGTCTTTAAGTGCTGCTGGTTATCGCCATCTGGTACGATGAGTGCGACGAAAATATCAACAGGGCGATTATCGATTGCATCAAAATTTATTGGAGTTTCGCTAACGAGTACTAAAGCCAAAGGCTCTTCTGCACCGCTCATTCTTCCATGAGGAATGGCAATGCCACGCCCTATACCTGTACTACCCAATTTTTCTCTGCTCATTAAAGCATTAAGAATATCTTGTTGCGGTAAATACGGAAGTTTGTCGTGAGCAAGTTCGCTAATGAACTCTAAAATTCTTTTTTTGCTATTAAAAAGGACCGCAGCTTTGCTGCAGTCCTGGCATATAAGTGAGCTTAATTTCATCATATTAGTGTCGAGCAAGCTTCTCTTTGTGTTTAATTACTTGTCGATCGAGCTTGTCGATCAACGAGTCAATGGCGGCATACATATCTTGATGTTCTGTAGAGGCAAATAACTCAGCACCGCTTACGTGTATGGTGGCTTCTGCTTTTTGATTTAATTTTTCTACATCGAGAATGACATGAACATTATTAATATGATCAGAGTGTCTTTCTAGCTTCGCAAATTTGGTATTAATATAGTCTCTTAGTGAATCGGTTAATTCTACGTGACGACCAGTTAAGTTTAGTTGCATAAGCATTACCCTCTTTTTTTTGCGTCTTAAATCAAACTTTTACGTTGATTTGACGGTGGAATAGCCAGAGATTCGCGGTATTTTGCGATTGTACGTCTCGCTACTTTAATTCCTTGCTCAGCCAATATATCCGCTATTTTGCTATCACTCAATGGTTTTGCTGAGTTTTCTGCTGCGATTAATTTTCGGATAAGCGCACGGATTGCTGTAGATGAACATTCACCCCCGTTTTCGGTGCTTACATGGCTTGAGAAAAAATATTTAAGCTCAAATATACCACGGGGTGTGTGCATATACTTTTGGGTTGTTACGCGCGAAATTGTTGATTCGTGCATTTCTACCATTTCAGCAACATCATTTAAAACCATTGGTTTCATGGCTTCAGGACCGTGTTCAAAAAAGCCTTGTTGTTGCTTAACAATACAATTTGTTACTTTTAATAGCGTGTCGTTTCTACTTTCTAAGCTTTTAATAAACCATTTAGCTTCTTGTAAATGCGAGCGAATAAACTGGCTGTCACCACTGGATTTTACAGTGCGAGACATTGCCGCGTATTGGCTATTAACACGAATTTTAGGCATGCTGTCTGGGTTTAACTCAACAACCCAGCGGCCTTTAATTTTTTTAACTGACACATCAGGAATAACATACTCAGATTCTTCTCTTACAATAGTATCTGCAGGTTTAGGGCTAAGAGTATGTATTAATGTCATTACTTCTTTAAGCTCTTCTTCTTTGAGCTTAGTTTTCTTCATTAATGTACGATAGTCACGAGCAGCTAATAAATCAATATGCTCGGTTAAAATCATTTTTGTTTCATTAATGTAAGGTGTTTCTTTGTCAAACTGGTTAAGCTGAATACACAAACACTCTTGTAAACTACGTGCAGCAATACCAACAGGATCAAACAGTTGGATGCGTTTTAATACAGCTTCAATTTCATCAAGTTCGACTTCGTTATCATCTTCGTTTTCTTGATTAAAGCTTTCTAAAATCTCTTCGCAGCTTAGTGTTAAAATACCTGAATCATCGACGGCTTCTACAATCGCAATAGCAATAGCTTCGTCTGTAGGGCTAAATGGCGTTAGTTGTAACTGCCACATTAAATACTCATGGAGCGTTTCAGTAGAGGCGCCTTGGTATATTGATTCGTCTTCAGGCATCGGACCCGATGATGCTGCTGGGGCGGCACTCATGTACTCATCCCAACTAACATCCATAGCCATGTCGTCACTTAGCGTGTCTTTTGCAAGTGCTTCACCACTATCTTGTTCGTATTCGCTTGGAGCATCATCGGCAGATGCGCTAACAGTTATGTCATCTGTATCTGCTTTTTGCTCGTTTTTACCTGCAGCGTCTTCTGAATAGTCTGCTTCTTCAACCTCTAATAGCGGGTTGCTGTCGAGAGCTTCTTGTATTTCTTGCTGGAGATCCAATGTACTGAGTTGCAACAAACGAATAGCTTGTTGCAGCTGTGGAGTCATTGTAAGTTGCTGGCCCATGCGCAGCTGTAGTGATTGCCTCATGTATCTCTAACAATCCTTTTATGTTGTTATAATTAATACTAGCAGATGCTTAAAGACATGGCGTAAATGTTACAGCCTAAATTGCTCGCCTAAGTAAACATCGCGTACTGTTTTATCATTTAATACGTGTTCTGGAGTACCTGATGCAATCAGCTCCCCATGAGAAACAATGTAGGCTTTTTCACAAACATCAAGGGTTTCTCTTACGTTATGATCGGTAATTAATACACCAATCCCACGATTTTTAAGATGTTCTATTATTTTCTTTATGTCTAATACCGAAATCGGGTCAACACCTGCAAATGGTTCATCCAGTAATATAAATTTAGGATCTGCTGCCAGCGCACGTGCTATTTCAACACGACGACGTTCGCCACCTGACAATGCCATACCTTGGCTATCACGAATGTGTTGTATGCTAAATTCATCTAATAATTTATCGAGAGTGTCTTCTCTAGCTTGTTTATTTAACTCTTTGCGCGTTTCTAAAATGGCCATTAAGTTTTGATAAACAGTCAGCTTTCTGAATATTGAAGACTCTTGCGGTAAGTAGCCAATGCCTAATCTAGCACGACTATGCATAGGTAAAAGAGTAATATCGTTATCGTCTATCGATATTTTACCTTTGTCGCTAGGTACAAGTCCTACTATCATATAAAACGTGGTGGTTTTACCTGCGCCGTTAGGGCCAAGTAAGCCAACAATACTGCCAGCTTTGACTTCAAGGCCGACGTTTTTTACAACTTCACGGCCTTTATAGCTCTTTGCTAATAGCTCTGCTTTTAATGTGCTCATGGTTGACCTTTGTCGCTTTTTTTACTTTTTTTAGTCTCGATTGGCACTAAAATTGTGTGAACGCGGTCAGTTGAGTTTTCATCTTTTTCGGCACTGATTAGCTGCTGCTCTATATCGTAGGTAATGCTTTTAGCATTTATTTTTTGTCCCGCTTGCGATACTTGTGCATTACCAACAAGCGTTAAAAAACGCTTAGATACATCATAACGTACTTCGTCAGCACTGGCGCTCATAGTCGTGCCATCTGATTGCTTTTCTTCAAAGTGCGCAGGGCTACCTGTAGCAATTAATAATTGTTTATTATCACCAAGTTCATCGCGTTTATGTACTTCTAAGCGGTCGGCTGTGATACGGCGGTTACCGTGAATAATTTCAACGTTTTTCTCAAAAATCCCGACATTAGCTTTTAATTGACCTTCTTGCTTATCGGCGCTTATTGAAATTTGATTTGCAGTCGGTTGCGTGTTTTGCTCTGCAGCACTACTATTAAACGCTAGTATAAGTGTAGGAATAATAAGTGATTTTAATATTTTATTGGTCATAATATATGGTTCGCGTATGGTTAATTAGTTTTATCACTTCGGTTTTTAAGTCGGCTTCTAGGCCTTTACCAGTGATTTTTAAATTGGGTCCAGTGATGATAACGGGTTGCTCCGAACGCATTGTTAATAGTTTTATATCTACCTGAATATTATCAGCATTGATTTTGTCTATCATGGCGTTATCGGTTAAGTTTTTGGCAACCACATTGCCTTCTAAAATTAATTGTTTGTCTTCGTATAATGTTGCTTCGTCTGCATTTATTTGCCACGTTTGCTTTTCGTTATATAAAGTAAAAATAGGTTTTTCAAAAAACGTAAAACCTAATTGTTGATATAGCTCCATTTTAGCCGCAGTGACTTTGTGGCTAATTTTACCTTGTTCGTCATAGGCTGTTTGTTTGAGTTCAATGGCTATGTAATCAGGCTTGGCAATAACTTCAGGCTCAGTCTGAGGCACAATATTTGTTTGTGTAAAATAAGGGTACCAAAGCCAAACCATACAGCTAATGAATAAAACGCTTAATATTATGCGCGCTGCATTCATGAACTAGTGCCTTGTGTAGTCAATGCCTTACCATTTTCAAGCATAAGTAAGTCGGTGAGCTCTCTTACTGCACCAAAGCCGCCAGGCATTTGCGTTACATAGTGTGATAAACGTTTAATAAGTGGATGGGCATCATTTACTGCAACAGCAAAGCCGACTAATTCCATAACGGGCATGTCAGGACCATCATCACCGATATAAGCAATTTGTTCATCGCTAAGGTTGAGTTTGTCTTTTAATTCTTGATAGGCAATGAGCTTATTTTCTTGGCCTTGATAAATATGCTGTACGGTTAAGCTGCTCATACGTTGTTGCACTATTTGTGAATGACGACCAGTAATTACAGCCACTTCAAAGCCACTGTTTATAAGCGCTTTAATGCCAAAACCATCTTTTGTATTAAATGCTTTTAGCTCTTCACCTTGATTACCAAGATAAATACGGCCATCAGAAAATACACCATCAATATCGCATATAAGTAGCTTTACTTTTTTAGCGCGTGCTTTTGCATCATCGCTCAGCGGTTGATAGAGTTCTTCAAATTGCATTTATAACACTCCTGCTTTTAATAGGTCTTGCATGTTTAATGCGCCAATAGGTTGGTTTTTCTCATTGACGACGATTAAGCCATTTATACGTTTGTGTTCCATAATATTAAGCGCTTCAGCGGCTAAAATATCTTGTGTAGCCGTAGTACATGACTTGGTCATAACAACATCTATTTGTGTTGTATGAATATCAATTCTTTGCTCTAAAATACGACGCAAATCGCCATCGGTAAATAATCCCACGAGCTGCTGATTTTCATCAACAATGGCTGTCATACCTAAACCTTTGGCGGACATTTCAATGAGGGCGTCTTTAACTGTTTGTGAAACGCTAATAATAGGTGTATTTGCGCCGCTGTGCATAACATCTTTTAAAGTAAGTAATAAGCGCTTGCCTAAACTACCACCTGGGTGAGATAGCGCGAAGTCATCAGCTGTAAACCCGCGAGCTTCTAATAATGCAACCGCCATGGCATCGCCCATCGCAAGCGTTGCAGTGGTACTTGATGTAGGAGCTAGACCCAATGAACAGGCTTCTTTTTCTACTTTAATACACACATGTACATTAGCAAGGGTCGCCATGGTTGATTGCGTATTGCCAGTCATCGATATCATTTTGGCACCAAGTCGTTTTAAAACCGGAATGATATTTAAAACTTCGCTGGTCTCCCCTGAATTAGAAATAAGCATAACCACGTCATTTTTAGTGATCATACCTAAATCACCATGACTTGCTTCACCAGGGTGAACAAAAAATGCTGGACTGCCAGTGCTTGCAAGGGTTGCCGCTATTTTATTGCCAATATGACCTGATTTACCCATACCAATGACAATAATACGGCCTTCGCAGTCGTACATTAATTGGCACGCGTTATGAAAGTTTTCATCTACATATTGTGCAATATCACTAAGTGCTTGGCGTTCAACATCTAAAACGCGAAGGCCTTGTTCAATAAAATTTAGCGTTGCCATCATTTATCCTACTTGACTAAAAATATACCCTTGGTAACCCAAAAATGCTATTAGCAATAAGCCGCCTTCTACTCTATTGATACGTTGGGTGCCTCTAAAGTTCAATGACATAATAATGAGAGCAAGTGTTGCACCAATCATAATTAATACGTCTCGGCTTACTAATGATGGGTCAATGGCAGAAGGGTTAATAATACCGGCAAGTGGTAATACCGCTAGAATATTAAATATGTTTGAGCCAACAATATTACCTAGTGCTAAATCATCTTCATTTTTAAGTACACCTGCAACCGAAGCGGCAAGTTCAGGCAAACTAGTACCGATGGCAATAATTGTTAAGCCAATGACTAAGTCGCTTAAGCCGAAGTATTTAGCAATATCGACAGCCGAACCTATTAAAAAATGAGAGCTAACAGGTAGGAGTATCATGCCGACAACTAACCAAAATACCGCTTTTTTCGTAGGTACATCGTTAGGGACATCGTCGCAGGCTTCTGAGACAAATGGGTCATCTTGGTTTTTTGCACGCATAGATACAATAATTAACCCACCGATGAATACGATAAAGCCAACCAAAAGTGCAACACCTTCATTAAATGAAAAGTAGTTATCTGAGAACACATACCAAGAAGCTAAAGATACGAGCATCACTAATGGCATTTCACGTTTTAACGTACTAGATGAAACTGAAAGAGGGCGAAATAGAGCAGTGATACCTAACACAAGTAAAATGTTTGTAATATTAGAGCCAACAGCATTGCCAACCGCTGTGTCGGTTTTGTTAGCCAGAGCGGCAGAGGCTGAAACCATCATTTCGGGTGCTGAAGAGCCCATAGCTACCACGGTTAAACCAACAATAAGTGTAGGTACACCAAAGTTTTTAGCAAGAGCCGCAGCGCCATAAACAAACCTGTCTGCACTCCAAACAAGAGCTGCAAAACCAAGAATTAAAATAACAAACGAGGTAACCATTGTGTTAAGCCAGTTATACAAAATACGGATGGCGCGAATAGTAACAAAAGCCAAGATGAAAGTATAAATAAAAGAGTAAGGTCAACTAGGTAACAATGCTGCTTTTAAACAGCTAATTTAAAAATTTAAGCCGGGGTTAAGCTGTTTTGAGCGAGTCTTATAATCCTTTTCATGGGTGTATTACAAAATCTTACGAATTGTTTTTTCCATCTTTGACAAAAAAGCTTTAAAATAGGTGCACTAGTGAACATTTTTATGGAGAGCGACTTGTCGCAATCAATAGTAGAAGTCAAGGATGTTAGCTTTTCGAGAGGCAATAGAACTATATATAAAAATATGAGTTTTAGCGTTCCTAAAGGTAAAATTACTGCGATCATGGGGCCAAGCGGAATTGGCAAAACCACTATGTTGCGTTTAATTGGTGGTCAGCTTAAACCAGATTCAGGTGATATTTTATTTGAAGGTGGCAGCATTCCTAAAATGTCTCGTAAAGAGTTATACGAAGCACGTACTAAAATGAGCATGCTTTTTCAAAGTGGTGCGCTGTTTACTGATATGTCGGTATTTGACAATATTGCGTTTCCTATAAGAGAGCACACAAAGCTAAGTGAAGACCTTATCCGATTAGTTGTATTAATGAAATTGCAAGCGGTTGGGCTACGTGGCGCTAAAGATTTAATGCCCTCTGAGTTATCGGGCGGTATGGCAAGACGTGCTGCACTTGCGCGCGCTATAGCACTTGATCCAGAGCTAATCATGTACGATGAACCATTTGCAGGACAAGATCCTATTTCGATGGGCGTATTGGTTAAGCTAATTAAGTCGCTTAACGAAGTATTGAGTTTATCGTCTTTAATTGTGACACACGATGTGACAGAGGTAATGAGTATTGCCGATCACGTTATAATTATCGCCGATCAAGGTGTAATTGGTTGTGGTACTCCTGATGAAATGCGCAATCATGAATCTCCTTTAGTTCAACAGTTTTTAAAAGGCTTGTCGGATGGTCCGGTACCATTTCATTTTCCGGCTCAAGCTTATGCAGACGAACTACTTGGAGAAAAAGCATAATGTTGGATTTATTTCAAAAGCTAGGGCATAAAACGCTAGGACGTTTTGCGGCTCTTGGCCGTTCGGCTTATATGCTGTTTAGTGCGCTTGCGCATGTTCCTAATTTTAAAAAAGGCACACCGTTACTTGTTCGCCAACTTTATATGGTGGGTTCGCAATCGTTACTGATTATTATGGTGTCGGGTTTGTTTATCGGCATGGTGTTGGCTCTACAAGGTTACACCGTATTAGTTGGTTATGGCGCTGAGGATAGTTTAGGGCCGTTAGTGGCACTGAGTTTATTGCGAGAACTGGGCCCGGTTGTTACTGCATTACTGTTTGCAGGACGCGCAGGTAGCGCATTGACTGCTGAAATTGGCTTAATGAAAGCAACAGAGCAACTTTCATCACTTGAAATGATGGCAATCGATCCGCTAAAACGTATTATTGCACCGCGCTTTTGGGCGGGTTTTATAAGCATGCCATTGCTTGCATTGATATTTTCAGCCGTAGCAATCATAGGCGCTCATTTAGTGGGTGTAGATTGGCTGGGGGTTGATACAGGTAGTTTTTGGTCAATCATGCAATCACAAGTGTCGTTTCAGCAAGACATACTAAACGGTATTATTAAGAGTTTTGTATTTGCCATAGTGGTGACCTGGATTGCGCTTTATAAAGGATATGACTGTGTGCCGACCTCAGAAGGGATCAGCAAAGCAACCACCGAAACGGTTGTTCATTCGTCATTAGCAGTTTTAGGTTTTGACTTTATTTTGACAGCGGTAATGTTTACCAGCTAATAGGGTATAGATAATGAATTCACGGAAATTAGAAATTTTAGTTGGTTTTTTTGTAGCGCTTGGCATTTTAGCTTTTGCGATGCTCGCACTTAAAGTTGCCAATTCAGGTATTAGTGGCTCTGGCGAAACATATACGCTTAATGCCAAGTTTGAAAACATTGGCTCGTTAAAAGCGCGTGCACCGGTAAAAGTAGGTGGTGTTGTAATTGGTCGTGTTGAATCAATTTATGTTCACCCACAAGAATTTTTACCAGTCGTTAATATGACTATTGATGCACAGTACTTATGTCGTTTTTCAGACACGAGTTCAATCTCTATTTTAACCTCGGGTATTTTAGGCGAGCAGTACTTAGGTATTCACCCTGTAATTTCTCCAGATTCGGCTAAGCAACGTTGTTTAGGCGAAACAGTGACTGAGAACAAGCAAGATGAAGCAATTGACGATTTGTTTGGTGTGGAAAGTAAAGCACTAGGTGATGGCGATTCAATTACCGACACTAAGTCTGCCATTGTACTTGAAGAATTAATCGGGCAGTTTTTATTCAACCAAGGTAGTGAGTAATTATTATGTTGAAAAAGTTTTTAGCTATTGTAGCAATTAGCACAATGACGCTAACTCAAAGCGTAAGTGCAGCAGATGTGAAATTGGTTGATCCAAATAAAATGGTACGCCAAGTTGCCGATAATACATTTGCACGTATTAAAAAAGATCAGCCATTAATTGTTAAAAATCAAGAGCATCTTCGCGTAATCGTTGAAGAAGAATTAATGCCTTATATCGACTACAAATATGCAGCACTTCGCGTACTAGGTAGTGAAGTATCTAAAGTACGTGCAATTACCGACGAAGCTGAAAAAGCCAAAGCAATTAAAGAAATTCAACGCTTTATTGGTGTGTTTAGAGAGTATTTAGTTGCTACTTATGCAGGTGTATTCACTCAATATACAAACCAGAAAGTTGAGTTTGGTGCAGAACAAGCATTTAAAGGCAAAGATGTCGTTGTCGTTAAAACTAAAATTATTGAAGATGGTAAACCTGATATCAGAATCGATTTTAAAGTACGCGAAGACCGTGACGGTGAATGGCGCGCGTACGATATGATTGCTGAAGGTATTAGTTTACTAGACGCAAAACAAAGTGAGCTACAAGGTATTTTGCGTCAGCAAGGTATTGATAATGTAAGTAACCTTTTAGAGCAAAAGAGTCAGCTACCAGTTCAGTTTAGAGGCAGTAACTCGAATGACTAAATTGGCAATAAGCCAAGTTGATGGACAACATTTTCGAGTAAACGGTGAGCTTACTCGAAATTCAATTGGCGATGAACAGCTTCTGAACAACAAGCTATTAACCAAGCATAAAATCATCTATTTCGACCTAAGTGGTGTATCTAGGGTTGACACAGCGGGCTTAGCTTGGTTAATTCACTCTTTTGCAGAATTAAAGCAGCAAGGCATTCGCCTTGAATTGCAAAACCTACCTGAGCAATTGCAAAATTTAATGCAATTGGGTCAGGTTACAACCCTATTTGAGTGAGAGTTATGGAAACTAGCCAAGTCGAAACATTATTACGCGAAGAACTTCAATTAGCTGAAGTACATGTAAAAGCCAATGGTAGTCATTATGAAGTTGTTGCAGTAGGTGAATGCTTTGACGGTTTAAGCCGAGTTAAAAAGCAGCAGCTAGTTTATGGCCCATTAATGAATACAATTTCAGATGGCACAATTCACGCAGTATCTATTCGTGCATTTACTCCTGTAGAGTGGAAGCGTGAACAAAAATTTATTTTACCGCAATAAATAGGGCCTCTTAATGGATCAATTTGTAATTCAAGGTGGTACTTCACTTGCTGGTGAAGTGACTATTTCTGGCGCTAAAAATGCCGCACTTCCTATTTTGTTTGCTTCATTATTAGCTGATGGAAAAAGTACATTTACTAATGTACCGCGCCTTCGCGATATAGTGACCACTGAAGCCTTATTAAAAACTCTAGGCGCTGATGTTAATTGGCACGGCGATACGCTAGTGATTGACGGCGCAACGGTTAATAAAACATTAGCGCCATACGACTTAGTTAAGCAAATGCGTGCCTCTGTACTTGCATTAGGCCCTTTAGTTGCTCGTTTTGGTGAAGCTCAAGTGTCTTTACCTGGTGGGTGTGCTATTGGTGCTCGCCCTGTTGATATACATATTCAAGGTTTGGAGCGCATGGGCGCACAAATAAACGTTGAAAATGGTTATATTAATGCCAAGGTAAACGGTCGCTTAAAAGGCGCTGAAATATTTATGGAAATGGTAAGCGTAGGCGCTACCGAAAATCTATTGATGGCAGCAGCCCTCGCTGATGGTAAAACCATACTTGATAATGCTGCACGCGAGCCCGAAATAATTGATTTAGCTAACTGCTTAATTGCTATGGGCGCTAAAATTACGGGTGCAGGCACTAGCCGCATTGAAGTTGAAGGCGTTGAGCGTTTAGCAGGATGCGAGCACAGCATTTTACCAGACAGAATAGAAACAGGTACATTTTTAGTCGCTGCAGCAATGGCAGGCGGTGAAGTACTTTGTAAAAACACTGACTTTCATTCTCTTGAGCCTGTGATTGAAAAGTTACGCGCAACAAATGCACATCTAGAAGTGCATAACGACAGTATTTATCTTGATATGCGCGGCCGAGAACTGAGAGCCGTGAATATTAAAACAGCTCCACACCCAGGTTTCCCTACGGATATGCAAGCTCAGTTTACAGCATTAAATGTAGTAGCGAATGGTAGTGCGACTATTACAGAAACGATTTTTGAAAACCGTTTTATGCATGTACCTGAGTTGCAGCGTATGGGCGCTAATATTCGTTTAGAAGGGCATACCGCAATTTGTGGTGAGACTGAGAGCCTAACGGGCGCGCAAGTGATGGCAACCGACCTACGCGCTTCAGCTAGCTTAATCTTAACGGGTATAGTGGCACAGGGTGAAACGGTTGTTGACCGTATTTATCACGTTGATAGAGGCTATCAGCGCATTGAAGATAAGCTAAGTGCGTTGGGTGCAAATATTAAACGTCGAAGTAGTTAAGTAGATATTTAACTAGCTAAGCTATTTTAAAAAGGTCGGATACGCAAATTGCTATCCGACCTTTTTATTGACGATGTATGAAAGTTGGTATTATTTTTTATTAAAGCTTTGTTTCAAGCTCAGCTACCACCACCATGATTTTTTCTATTTTACCATTCCGGTAAAGCTCAAATTCTATTTCTTTACCGGGTTCTGTATTACCTATTTCTTCCAGCACTTTTTGTGGATTTGCTACCGAAAGCCCTGCAATTTTAATAACAATATCTTGCTCTTCAATGCCAGCTTGCCATGCTGGTCCCAAAGGGTCTAAATTAGTAATACGCATGCCAGTAACTGGGGTTAGGCTGTC
Organism: Pseudoalteromonas sp. C8; assembly: GCF_011378685.1. Taxonomy (NCBI): domain Bacteria; kingdom Pseudomonadati; phylum Pseudomonadota; class Gammaproteobacteria; order Alteromonadales; family Pseudoalteromonadaceae; genus Pseudoalteromonas; species Pseudoalteromonas sp. C8. The sequence continues at coordinate 316,920 of NZ_WTKT01000001.1, read as the reverse complement.
GTTCACTTCCTTGCCGGTACTATCTACTGCTGTGCCTTCAAAGCCTAAATAGCCGCGCACAACGCGACCATGACGAATGAGCTTACCCATTACTTTTTTAGCAAGTGAGTAAGGAACCGCAAAGAATATTCCTTGAATATTCAAGTTCTCACGCGTTTTAAACTGCGCAGAAGTAATGCCGACTAAATCACCATTGGAGTTAACTAATGCGCCGCCAGAGTTGCCCACATTAATAGCCGCATCCATTTGCAATAAGTTATTGTACGGACTGTCTGTAATTTTTTGCTTACCCGTTGCGCTAATAATGCCTTGCGTGATTGTTTGGCCTAAATTAAGCGGGTTACCTATGGCAAGTACAACATCGCCTACACTGGATACATAGCTATCATTTACAGGAATTACCGGAAGGTGATCTGCATTTATTTTAAGTAAGGCTAAATCAGTAATAGTATCAAAACCAATTAGCTGTACATCAAAAAAGCGTCTGCCATCGGTTAGAATAACCATAATTTGATCTGCATTATTAACAACATGGTAGTTGGTAAGAATGTAACCGTCTTGCGACATGATGACGCCAGAGCCTAGCTCTTGTACCGTGTTTTTTCTTTTATAACGAGGTTCTTTGGAAATACTTTCTGAAAAAATAGTAACCACAGAAGGAGCTGCTCGTTTAACTGCATCAGAAAAACTCAGGTGACTCGAACTCATTGCGCTTGGTAGGGGAACATTTGGAAGTAAAGCCGCTCGCATATTAGGGCTGAAAAAAACCACTAAAAAAGCAATACTTAGGCCTGCAAATAAAGGGGGAAGAATAAATTTTATTAGTTTCAGCACGATTTTCTTATTATGTAAGTGAGCAATCTCTTTATGATGACATAAAAAAAATAACAGCGGCAAGTGCCACTGTTATTTTTATTACATTAATAGTGCTATTTATTACTGAATTAAAATAAATATAGACTCACGACCACGTTGCACGCCAAGTACTATATTACCTTTTGTACTGTCGATGATTTTATTCATGTCGCGAATCGTTTCAACTCGTTGACGATTCACTTGCATAATAATATCACCTTCTTCAAGGCCAACACGGGCAGACGGTGAGCGAGGATCTACAGAAGTAACCTCAACACCTTTATTACTGTTTTTTTGTACATTTTCAAGTGTCGCGCCTTGGAATGCAGGATGGAGTTCTTCACCGGTCGCTGTAACACCTGATGCACCATCAAGGGTTACTTTCACTGTTTTAATTTTACCATCGCGGTAAATGCCTAGTTTTATCTCACGGCCTTCACCTAGCGTAGCAATTTTGCTGCGTAGTTCATGAAAACCACTAATGTCGCCACCGTTAATGCTAACAATAACGTCACCAGCTTCAATTCCAGCCTTACTTGCGGCAGTGTCGTCCATTACTTGCATTACATAAGCACCTTGTTTGACATCAAGTTGCTGTGCTTTTGCAAGTCCAGCATCAAGTGGACGACCAGAAATGCCTAACGAGCCTCGACGGACTTCACCATGTTCAATAATTTGATCGACTAGATTTTTCATCATATTAGATGGAATCGCAAAACCAATACCCACGTTGCCGCCAGAAGCACCTAAAATAGCGGTATTAATACCAATCAACTCACCATTGAGGTTAACTAAGGCACCGCCAGAATTACCTTGGTTAATAGCTGCGTCGGTTTGAATGAAATCTTCGTAGCCCTCAATGTTTAAACCACTTCGACCAAGGGCACTAACAATACCTGATGTAACTGTGTGGCTAAGGCCAAATGGGTTACCAATAGCGACAGCAAAGTCACCCACTCGTAAATTATCTGAGTTTGCGAGTTTGATTTCAGTTAAGTCATCAGCGTCTATTTGTAAAAGAGCGATGTCTGATTCTGTATCAGTACCAATTTTAGTTGCTTCAAATTCACGGCCATCTTCGAGAGTAACTACCATTTTTTCGGCGTCTTGGATTACGTGGTTATTAGTCACTACATAGCCCTCATTAGCATCAATAATGACCCCAGAACCTAATCCACTAAATTGGCGTTTTTGACTGCGAGGCTGTTGCTGTCCAAAAAAATATTCGAGTGGATCTGCACGGCGGCGTACTTCTTTAGAGCCTGAAACTTGGATACTTACAACACCAGGAGATATTTTCTCTAGCATGGGGGCAAGAGTGGGTAGTTGTTGACCATTTACTGCAATTGGCATTTTTGCATAAGACGCTACAGGGCTCATTAATAAGCTTGTAGATAGAATAGCTGCGCTGATAAGTGATAATTTCATTTTCATAGTCAGGGGTAACTCCACTTAAGATAAAGCAAAAACAAAAAGGGCTACTTTAAAAGCAGCCCTTTTTGGTTTATTAAGATAAAACAACAAAGCTGTTATATCTAAAGACTATGGGGTCTAAAAAAAGTTCATCAAGATACTTTAGAATGTTCTGAAACTTTATTTTGACCAGCAAATAAACCAGATTCACCCGATACATAATCAGCTGGTTGTGCTGCGGCTGAAGAACGATCTGAACGACGCTCTTTTAAAGACGCTTGTAGTTGTTCTGTTGTTTCTTTAGAAAAATAAGGTTCTGCTGGTGCTTTATTTCTATCTTCTAAAAGAAGTTGGTTTGTTTCTTCAACGTGACTAAGCAGTTGATCATAGTTTTCTTTCATTTTATTTACGAGCTTGCCAGTATTCGCTAAATGATCAGCTACATCTTGACGATACTGCTCTAACGCATTTTCAGCTTGCTCTGCCTGCTCTTTTAATTCATCTTGTTTGAATTGTTTTTTAGTAACAAATGCGCCAATAAAAAATGCTACAACAGCAGCAATAACAATTAAACCTACCCACATAACTGTGCCCATAAAAACTACCCCTTTGGGAAAATAACTAACGAATGCCGATTCAATTATAAATCATACTAAGTGTAATATACCCCGAGTTATGATGCGTGTTAATATGCTTTGCAAATTAAACTGTGTTTTAACTGTAAATAGATATGACTCCTTGGCAAACATACCAACAAGACTTAAAGCGAGATGACTTTGTACACGACGCAGCACAAGAAAATGCTGTGCGCCATTTACAACGTCTATACGATGACCTGACTCAGGCAAAGCCAAAACAAAAAGGTTTTTTTGCTAAGTTATTTAGTAAAGATGAACCTGCGCCTATAAAAGGTTTGTACTTTTGGGGTGGAGTAGGGCGTGGTAAAACTTATTTAGTTGACACTTTTTACGAATCACTACCGGGCACACGTAAAATGCGCGTGCACTTTCATCGATTCATGCACCGAGTGCATAATGAGCTTAAAAAACTAAACAATACGGCTAATCCATTAGAAAAAATAGCCGACACTTTCAAAGCTGAAACAGACATAATTTGTTTTGATGAGTTTTTTGTTCAAGACATTACCGATGCTATGTTGCTAGGTGGCTTAATGGAAGCGCTATTTGCACGGGGTATAGTACTTGTTGCTACATCTAATATAGTGCCTGATGAGCTTTACAGAAATGGCTTGCAGCGTGCCCGCTTTGTCCCTGCTATAGAACTGGTTAAGCTCAATACAGAAATAGTTAATGTAGACTCAGGTATTGATTATCGGTTGCGTACCTTAGAGCAAGCCGAAATTTTTCATAGTCCGTTAGATAAAGAAGCGGATAAAAACTTATTTGAATACTTCGATAAGCTATCGTCAGAGCCTGGACAATTAGATGAGCCGATAGAGATAGAAGGTCGTTTAATCAAAACGCGAAAAGTAGCTAAATGCGTGGTGATGTTTGAGTTTAGTGAATTATGCGAAACAGCGCGTAGTCAGGTTGATTACATGGAGATTAGCCGCTTATATAATACGGTGATTATTTCTAACGTAAAACAGCTCGGGCAAACTAATGATGATGCCGCTAGACGCTTTATTGCTTTAGTGGATGAATTTTACGAGCGCCATGTAACTTTAATTATATCGGCTGAAAAACCTATTACCGAACTTTATACCCAAGGTAATTTAAACTTTGAATTTAAGCGCTGTATAAGCCGTTTGCAAGAAATGCAGTCTCTAGAGTATTTAGCTAGAGAGCATTTGGTTTAAATTAGTAGGTAAAAGTGTAATAGGTTAGCCATTAAAAATAAGAGGTGCATATATAGTACTTCTTATTTCTAAAATTTCTTGTGGAAAAAACAACCGGCGAGTAGCAATGTGTTTTAAGTGCTGGTATACTCCCGCGTCTGCCACGTTGCGTTCTATGCCCTCATATAGTCTAGCCACTTGTGAGCGGCGCAAAAGTCTAAAACTCGAAGGGGTTATAGCAAACTTAGAGCAGTAGTTAATATTAACTACTTGTGGTTTTAATTGAAAAACATTGGATTTTTATAAATGAAAACGTTTGTTGCTAAACCAGAAACAGTAAAACGTGACTGGTACGTAGTTGACGCTGAAGGTAAAACTTTAGGTCGCATCGCTACTGAAATCGCTCATCGCCTACGCGGTAAGCATAAAGTTGAATATACACCGCACGTAGATACTGGTGATTATATCATCGTTATCAACGCTGAAAAAGTTACTGTAACTGGTAACAAATTCAAAAACAAAGTGTACTATTCACACTCTGGTTTTCCAGGTGGTCTTAAGTCTACTACTTTTGATAAACTTCAAGCTGCAAAGCCTGAAATGATCATCGAGAAGGCTGTTAAGGGCATGTTGCCACGTGGTCCTTTAGGCCGCGCTATGTACCGTAAACTTAAAGTTTACACAGGTACTGAGCACAACCATGCTGCACAACAGCCTCAGGTTCTAGACATTTAAGGAGCACCATCATGGCAAATCAATACTACGGTACAGGTCGTCGTAAAAGTTCAAGTGCTCGCGTATTCTTACGCCCAGGCACTGGTAACATCGTAATCAACAAACGCTCTCTAGAAGAGTATTTTGGTCGCGAAACAGCACGCATGGTTGTTCATCAAGCTCTTGAGCTAGTTGATATGACTGAAAAATTTGACCTTTACATCACCGTTTCTGGTGGTGGTACAACGGGTCAAGCTGGTGCTATCCGTCATGGTATCACTCGTGCACTTATGGAGTTTGACGAATCATTACGTTCACAACTTCGTAAAGCAGGTTTTGTTACACGTGATGCACGTAAAGTTGAACGTAAGAAAGTGGGTCTTAAGAAAGCGCGTAAGCGTCCACAGTTCTCAAAACGTTAATCTATACGTTATCAAGAATTCAAAAACCCAGCTTATGCTGGGTTTTTTGTTTTCAAATCAAAATGTTTACATTTGCAACTTAATATAAAGTTATTTATATCGACGGTGATACTGGGTGATTGCAGCAATTAATGATGATCAAATTGATTAATAACTGCGTATTAATCAAACGAAAGTTAAAAAACACTCAGATAGCTGCAAAAAAGTTAAATAATTATCGTAATTAGTTTAAATCCATCAGTTAATTGGTGGAATTTTTTGCTACAATTGGCATTGAAGTAAAATGAGTGAGTTTAACCGCACTATGTACAGTTTTTACTGTTTCCTCTTAGTGGTGTTGATCTTGGTCAGTATATTGTTTTTACAGAAGCGTTATTATAGTCGTTCGGCTTTATTCTCGAGCTTACTTAATCAAATTTTGATCAAGTTAGTTTTATTCGAGCATAGGGCTTTGAATAACCTTGTTTTAATCAAGGGTTTTAATTATGATCGCTTCTATTTTAAAAATTCGAATAATTAACCTGCTGTAACTGATGTTCTCAATATAGCAAGTGTTGAGAATCATAGTGGAGATAAGTGGATGAGCAATGCGCCTGTAGACAATGGCCGACGTCGCTTTTTAACCATAGCTACCTCTGTTGTAGGTGGTGTTGGTGCGGCTGGGGCTGCTGTTCCTTTTATTGCGTCTTGGAATCCAAGTGAGCGAGCTAAATCTGCGGGTGCGCCTGTAGAAGTAGATATCAGCAAACTTGAACCGGGACAATTAATACGTGTCGAGTGGCGTGGTAAACCTGTATGGGTTGTATCACGGACCCCAAAAATGCTTGAGCAAATGAAAGAACATGAAGGTCAACTTCGTGATCCGCATTCGCAAGAGCCACAACAATTAGAATCATCAACAAATGATTACCGTTCATTACGTCCAGAAATCTTTCTGGCTGTAGGTATTTGTACGCATTTAGGGTGTTCACCTGGCTTTTTCCAAGGTAACTTTAGTGAGAAAGTTGAAGGAACCGATGATGGCTTCTATTGCCCATGTCATGGTTCTAAATTTGATATGGCTGGCCGTGTATTTCAATCGGTACCTGCTCCATTAAACTTAGAGATACCACCTTATACTTTTCTTGATGAGACCACTATTTTAGTGGGCGAAGAAAAAGGGGCAGCCTAATGTTTGGTAAGATTATTGGTTGGATAGACGACCGTATCCCAATGACACGTGTTTGGAACATGCATATTGCACAGTATCCAGCACCTAAAAACTTTAACTTCTGGTACTTTTTTGGCTCATTAGCCATGTTGGTACTAGTAAACCAAATCCTAACGGGTATTTGGTTAACGATGAACTTTGTTCCGTCTTCTGAAGGTGCATTCGCTTCAGTAGAATACATCATGCGTGATGTAGAATATGGCTGGTTATTACGTTACTTGCACTCAACCGGTGCATCAGCGTTTTTCATCGTTGTATATATGCATATGTTCCGTGGCATGATCTACGGTTCTTATCAAAAACCACGTGAGTTACTGTGGTTATTTGGTATGTTTATTTTCTTAGCGCTAATGGCTGAAGCATTCATGGGGTATTTATTACCATGGGGGCAAATGTCGTTCTGGGGTGCACAGGTAATCATCTCCTTATTCGGGGCTATTCCGGTTATTGGTGATGACTTAACACTTTGGATCCGTGGTGACTATGTAATATCAGGTGCAACGCTTAACCGCTTCTTTGCATTACATGTAATTGCACTACCACTGGTTATTGTAATCTTAGTTTTCTTACACATTGTTGCTCTACACGAAGTGGGTTCAAATAACCCTGAAGGTATTGAGATTAAACGTAAGAAAGGCTCAGTAGCTGAAGAAGATAAGCCTAAATTTAAATTTCATGAGTATTACACTGACAAGAAAGATATTGTTGATGCGATACCGTTCCACCCTTACTACACAGTTAAAGATATTGTGGGTGTGGTTGGTTTCTTAATATTGTTCTGTTGGGTTGTGTTCTTTATGCCAGCGATGAATGGCTTCTTTTTAGAAGGTCCAAACTTCGAGGCAGCTAACCCACTTAAAACACCTGAGCATATTTTCCCGGTTTGGTATTTTACGCCATTCTATGCAATCTTACGTGCAATCCCTGATAAGTTAATCGGTGTTGCGGCGATGGGTGCATCGATTGTGGTACTTGCGTTACTACCTTGGGTAGACCGTGGTAGAGTTAAATCGGTTCGTTACCGTTGTGGTTTCCATAAATGGAACATTGCAGGTTTTGTTGTAACTTTCGTTCTTCTAGGTTGGGTGGGCGCAACTCCACAAACTGATATGAAAACGATTATTTCTCAAATCTGTACTGTGACTTACTTTATGTTCTTCGTACTGTTGTTTGTATACAGTAAGAACGAAAAAACTAAGCCATTGCCAGAGAGGTTAACGAAATGATGAAGAAGCTTATTATTGGTTTATTTGCTTTATCAGTAAACTTGTTGCCGAACATGGTTATGGCAGCGGGTCCATCGGTTCCTTTAATGGAAGCGAACAACGACCTTACTGATCAACCATCTTTACAACGCGGTGCAAAGTTGTTCATGAACTACTGTCTTGGTTGTCACCAAATGCAGTATCAACGTTATGAACGTACTTTTCGTGATATCGGTATCCCAACAGAGGTTGGTTTAGAGCAGTTGATTTTTGACGGTTCTAAAGTTGGTAGTCATATTACTAACGCGATTACAAAAGACGATGCAGCAAAATGGTTTGGTGCGGCTCCGCCGGATTTAACTCTAATTGCTCGTGTAAAATCACCAGATTATATTTACACGTACTTAAAATCGTTTTATAAAGATGAATCTCGCCCGTTTGGGGTTAACAACATTGTTTTCCCATCGGTAGGTATGCCTCACGTTCTTCAAGAACTACAAGGTTTACCAACACCTATCACTAAAGAAGTACAAGAGCATGGTCACACTGTGACTAAAGTTATTGCTACTGAAACAGATGGTACGGGCGAATTAAGCATAGATGAATACGACCAAGCGGCTCGTGATTTAACAAACTTCCTTGAGTACGTGGGTGAACCTTCACGTCTTGAATCGGAAGCGCTAGGTATTAAGGTAATAGGATTTTTAATTATCCTGTTTATCTTGGCATTTATGCTTAAGAAAGAATACTGGAGAGATGTTCATTAGGTTGAACATTTTTAAAGGTAATTTTGCAATAGGGGCTTAAGCCCCTTTTGCTGTTTTAGTTATTTAATGGAGGTATAGGCATGGCCGTAGCTGCCAATAAGCGCCCTGTAATGACCCTTTTTTCTGGTGCTAACTGTATGTATAGCCACCAAGTACGTATTGTACTTGCGGAAAAAGGTGTAAGTGTAGATATTCATTTGGCTGAAAAAGATAACTTGCCAGAAGCACTTCACGAAATTAACCCTTACGGTACAGTGCCAACACTGATTGACCGTGAGCTTGGTTTATACCAGGCAAACATCATCATGGAATACCTTGATGAACGTTTTCCTCATCCTCCACTAATGCCTGTTTACCCGGTAATGCGTGGTCGTAGCCGCTTAATGATGCATCGTATTGATACTGATTGGTACAGCCTAGCTGACAAAATCAGTAACAACACGTCAGACGCTGCTCAAGCTCGTAAAGAGCTAACAGAAGCATTGCTTGCTGTAGCACCTATTTTTAGCGAAGCACCTTACTTTATGAGTGAAGAGTTTAGCTTAGTAGACTGTTATTTAGCTCCACTATTATGGCGTTTACCAGAGTTTGGTATTGAGCTTAATGGTGCAGGTTCTAAAGAGCTTAAAGAGTACATGATCCGTTTATTTGAACGTGAGTCATTCCAAGCCTCTTTAACTGAAGCTGAGCGTGAGATCCGTTTATAATGACGCCTAATCGTCCTTATTTATTACGTGCTTTTTTTGATTGGATAGTCGATAACGAGTGTACACCGCATTTAGTGGTAGACGCTGGATTTGCAAATGTACAAGTGCCAACACAATTTGTTCAAGACGGACAAATTGTTTTAAACATAAGTCCATCAGCGGTCACACAGTTTTCGTTAGACTTAACCCAACTTAGCTTCAGTGCGCGCTTTGGTGGTCAGCCAATGCAAGTGTATGTACCTCTAGGTGCTGTGCTTGCAATATACGCGCGTGAAAATGGCGAAGGAACAGTCTTTACCGCAGATGAGTTTTTAGAGGACGAAGACGATTTTGTGCCAGAGCTTGAAAGTGTTGATTCATCAGCTGAGTTTATTGATGAAACACCACCAGAAAAGCCTGAGAAGAAAAAAGGCTCTCATTTACGCGTTATTAAATAATAAGTAAATGCCAAAAAAAACCGCTGAATAAGCGGTTTTTTTATGTCTGTATTTTGTGTTTACAAGTATTCAAATACTTTAATTACACGCTCTACGCCAGAAACATTGCGGGCAATATTTACAGCTTGAGTTGACTCAGAGTCAGATACTAAGCCCATTAAAAAAACTTCAGCATTTTCTGTCACTACTTTAATGTTATTACTGCTAATGTCTTTTGCTGTTAGTAGCTGGGCTTTTACTTTAGAAGTTAGCCAAGAGTCGTGAGTTTGTGTAGTAATGCCAGTATTTGAGCCAATACGAATTTGGTTATGTATTTTACGAATACCTGAAACGCCCTCAATGGTGCGCTGCGCTTCGTTTCTCATTTCTTCGTTAGATACTTGGCCAACAAGTAAAACAATACCGTTAACGCTTACAGCGCTTATATTGGCAAACTTTTCAAGACGTTCTACTTCGCTAAGTGCAATACTGGCTTTTATTTCAATGTTGTTATCGTCAATTTGAGAGCCAATAGTACGGCGGTCGTTCGCTGCAGTTACTGCACTGGCTGTACCTGCAACAACAGCGGCTGCGCAGCCTTGCAGTAATACAACAGTACCTAAAACAATAAGAGAGCGTTTAAACATAATTTTCATCCTGAGGGAAAAGCGTTAAATCAACAAGTTCGCTTAAACAATGTAAGTTAACTAAATGGGATTCGATAATGCGGCTAGGGCGTTTAGATGGCGATCTAATTTCAACATCGTTAGGGCCAAGTAGGCCTACCAACTCGCCACCATCATCACCAACCATAACTATGACCTTCATATCTTTAGTTAGTGCAGCTTCAACGGCAGAAATAACATGTTTTTCGTTACCGTTTATAGCCAGTACAAGCAATAAATCACCTTGCTGGGCAAAAGCGCGGACTTGGCGAGCAAATGTATCGTGATCGTCTACTTGAGTACTTTGCCCAAGATTAACGTTTTCTTGCGATAGAGCAATTGCAGGTAAGCAGGGACGTTCGGTTTCATAATGATTAACCAACACACCCGCCATATGCTGAGCGAGCATGTGGCAATTTGCAGTACCGCAGCAAATGAGTTTATTTCCGTTGATCAGACTTTGTGCAATAGTAAATGCAGCTGACTCAAGCGCACTAGGTAGCACTTCACCAGCAGCGATTTGAACTTGAATGCTTTCTGTAAAAATTTCTTTAATTGTGTCTTGCATAGCCTACCAATAATTTATCTTTGTATTTGCGTTTAAAATACATTTTTAAGCCAATTAATATTAGGAGATACTTCTCCTGTAATGGCTACATAATCAATTCTTAGAGCTTGGTTAGTTAAATTTTTAGCTGCTAAGTAATGATAAATACTACGTTTTAATCGAGCTTGTTTTTGTGGACTAAGCGCATAGTTGGCACCGCCACGAGCATTATTTTTGCGAAACTTAACCTCAACGAATACAAGGGTATCGCCTTCTTTCATAATGACATCAAGCTCACCAAAGGGGCAGTAATAATTACGCTCAATGGGTGTTAGCCCTTGAGTAACTAAGTATTTTTGCGCTTCAAGCTCATAATACTGGCCTTTTTCGCGACTATTGTGCCACAGCTCTTTAAACCACGACATGCCGCCCCCTTAATTAAGTTTAATTGATAGTTTGTATGTCACCCGCTGATTGCATAAACAAAGGTACAGGGCGTTGTGTTTCTAATTGCACAGGCTTAATGCGACGGTTTGTATATTGAGCCCAGTCGAGCGTGCGTTCTATATGGCCGCTGGTATTAACAGATAACTTACCGCTTAAACCACTATATTGATTGCCTGGCATTACGCTTAACTGCCTGATGTCATGTAATATTGATACAGCATCGTACGCCATTGCAAATAAGCGCTGGCTAATATCTACTTGCTCTGGCCATAACGAATCATACTGCTGGCGTAAGTTATGTTGTTTAATTTGCGAATCGAGCATCCACGGCAATTCAGTGAAGTATAGGCCGTCTAAGTCGCCTTTGTCAGTACTGTCAATTTGTTTACTATGACTTTTAGAGCTGGCATAAAGTGGAATACGATCTGCAAATGTACTTACGTTTACATCAAGGTAAGGTTTAATTAAGCGTGTTTCTATTGCATCACCCAAAATATAAATAACGTCTATATCACTACGCGAACGGGTTTCGTTTTCTACTTCCTGTTTAAATAGTGCTTTAATCGTTTTTATGCGCTCTTTTGATTTATCAACTTCTAACAAGCTGGTAATTGTATTAGGCATATCTTTTTTATCGTTATAAAAACCTATTTGCGGCTTGGTTTCGCTATAGCGTTGCCACTGTAAGTTAAAGTAATCAACCAAGCGTTGGCCATTTGCGTTATTTGGTGCAAGCAACATAGGTTTTTGATAGCCCTTAGTTAAAAAGTGTTCTAAGGCTTGTTGTACTTCGTGCTCAGGGTTTAGTGCAAAGTAATAATGCTGAAGCGAAATGCGCTCACCATCAAAGGTGTTTAAATGTAGTACCGGAGTATCAATAAGAGTTTGTGCATTGGCAAGTTTATCAATATTTGCTTTAAGTAGAGGACCAATTACAAAGTCAGGCTTTATTTCTTCAAGTTGCGCTGCAATTTCTTCTGTACTTAGGTTTTCATCAATAAAAATAGTGTCGTTGATATTTTGCGTATCAAGTGCAGCTAATACGCCAGCTTTAAGGGCATCACCTAAACGTTCGTTAGGGCCCGATTGTGGAAACAGCACAACTAAGCGCTCTATATTGATAGGAGCAAGTTCAGTAAGCATTTCATCTTGTTCAGGTAATACAGTAAAAGCCGGATGCCCAATATAGCGTCTGCGCCAATTGTTGATCGCTTGATCTAACTCTACGCCACTACTTGCATATACTTGATGATATAACGCTAGGTTAGCCCACCCTTGCTGAATAACCGAACCACGGTTAAAACGTTCAAGCGCGTAAGAAGAAAGTTGCTTTAAGTTATCCCACAAATTTTGATTAAGTTGAGGGATTTCTATATTATTTTTTGTTGCTGTTTCAGAGGCTCTAAAAAAGTAGGGTGCAGCTTTTTTAGGAAAATTTTGCGATGCGTAAATGCTGGCCGTTAAAAACTGATGCCAAGCAAAATGCTCAGGTTGAGTCAGTTGTCCGTCTAGCGACTGTAAAATAACCAAAGCTTGATCATTTTTATTCTGTTGTTTTTGTGCAAATGCAATATAAAGGCGGTTCTGGATTTGATCAACACTTGCGGTTAATTCAAGCTCATTCCCAATTATCTCTAATAAAGGCCAGTTTTGCTCACTAATTGCTGCATCACGGGCGCTATACAATAACTGTATTTTATCGGCACCTTGGCGGTTTTGCGCCAATTGATAGATAGATTGCGCACTGGTTGCCTGATTTTGCAGTGCATTAGTGCGGTTACTTACGTTATCGCTGTTTTTAGTTGGTTTTTCGGTTGTGCTACACGCCGATAACCCTGACAATATAATTAATAGACTAACTAGTTTAAGTCGCACAATGATTTCCCAATACGTTAACGCGATTTGCTTATATTACTGACTGACGCAGGAGACCTCAATGTTAAATGAGGAGAATTCACAGAAAATTGGCACTCTTTACATTGTTGCCACCCCAATTGGCAATTATGACGACTTAAGTCACCGTGCCATTGCGACATTATCGCAAGTTGACTTAATAGCTGCTGAAGACACTCGCCATACCGGCAAGCTACTTAGCCACTTTGGAATTAAGGCAAAAACGTTTGCATTACACGACCACAACGAAAAGCAAAAAGCACAACAAATTATTGATCAACTTAATCAAGGTTTAAATATTGCTTTAGTATCTGACGCTGGTACACCACTAATTAGTGATCCAGGCTACGCTGTTGTAAATCTGTGTCGCGAACAAGGCGCTCATGTTACACCTGTTCCAGGTGCATGTGCTGCAATTACAGCCGTATGTTGTTCAGGCTTACCAACCGACCGCTTTCAGTTTATTGGTTTTACGCCAGCCAAAAGCAAAGCTCGCCAAGACTTTTTTACCGAAGCTGTTAACTCAGGTATCACCAGTATAATGTACGAAAGTACGCACCGTATTATGGCAAGCCTTGATGATTTAGCACTAGCCCTTGGTGATGAGCAGCAAGTTGTGTTTGCTAAAGAGCTAACCAAAACCTTTGAAACATTTTTTAATGGTAGTGTAAGTGAGCTTAAACAGTTTTTAACTGATGATCCTACCAAGCAGCGCGGCGAAATAGTGCTTATGCTTCCGGGCAAACCAAAGCAAATAGACGATGTTCCGCCTGAAGCGCGCAAAATGCTGGCACTTCTTGAGAGTGAAATGCCAATGAAAAAGGCCTGTGGTGTGGTTGCTGAATACTTTGGTATGAAGAAAAACGCTTTATACAAAACAATTATTGAAGAAAAAGAGTAAATTTTACTGCGCTTGGTATTAGCCTCATGTATACTGCGCGCCGAGTCAGCCAAGATGATCGCTGCCTGTGACGAAAATGATCAGGGGGAGGAAAGTCCGGGCTCCATAGGGCAGAGTGCCAGCTAACGGCTGGGGGGCGTGAGCCCACGACAAGTGCAGCAGAGAGGAGACCGCCAATCTTTGGATTGGTAAGGGTGAAAGGGTGCGGTAAGAGCGCACCGGGCCGCTAGTAATAGTCGGTTGCAAGGTAAACTCCACTCGGAGCAAGACCAAATAGGGTTCCTTATGGCGTGGCCCACGTTGGAACCGGGTAGGTTGCTTGAGCCATAGAGTGATTTATGGCCTAGACGAATGATTATCACTTTCTTCGGAAAGGACAAAACCCGGCTTATACGGCTGACTCACTCATTCAATAAAAAGCCCGCAGTTAACGCTGCGGGCTTTTTTGTGTTTAAATTTTAGTTAATACAACTTCAGCATTATTAAATAATATTTTTCCCTTGTTCTGGATCGCGAGATTGCTCTGCTTGTTCACGTATTTCGTCAGTATCACTACTTACATCATCAAGCGTTTTAGTTTGCTCAACAGTTTCACTTTTTTCGTTTTGTATTTGCGATGGTTGTTCTTCCCCTAAACTAGAAACACTTTCATTAGGGTCGGTGAGTATAATTCTCTCTCGTGCGTCATCAGGCATGCTGATGTTTTGTTTTGTGAACTCATTGACTAATTCGCGCATAAGTTGTGAGGCTACTTTTAATGGGCTGTGTTGCTCGCTATTAACCCAAAAATATAAAACGAAGTTAATAGTAGATGAGCCTAAATTTTTTATTAAAACTTGCGCGGGTGGGTCGCTAAGTACCGCATTTTGTTGATTGGCAATATCGAGGGCGAGGGTTTGTGCGCTGCGTATATCGTTATCGTAGCCAATACCAATTTCTACTTTGCCGCGCATTTTTGGATTGGCAGTCAGATTTTTAATGGTATTTTTATATACAGTCGCATTGGGTATTTGAATATGATTGCCATCGTAATCAACAAGTGTGGTTGCTCTTGCTGTTACTTTTTTAACAATACCTAATCGGCCATCCACTTCAATTACGTCGTCAATTTTAAAAGGTCTTTGTACGCTCAGTAATAAACTGGCAATAAAGTTCTCTGCTATGTCTCTAAAAGCAAAGCCGAGTATTAAACCTATTAACCCAGTCCCACTCATAATAGCAACAGCAAACTGAGTAAGCCCTGCTAAACGTAAAAATAAATATACCCCAAATAAAATTATTAGGGTGCTTATGCTGCGCCTTATAACTAGGTGAACAAGCTTGCTGTCAGTCATATAGTCAATGGGTTTGATTAGTAATCTAGAAAGTGGTCCTGAAATTAAGTAACTGAGTACTAAAAGCATTATACCGAGTAAAATAGTGGGTAATATTTGCGCTGTTACGTGAAGTAATTGCACGCCTTGCTCATAAAAGAAGTTCCACGAAAGTGTATCAACTTTGATCACTTCAGTTATTGGTGTTGTATTATTTAGCGCTACACTGCTTTTTAGGGTACCGAGCATGGCTTATCTTCCGTGTTAGAGTCTTTTATAGATAAATATTAGCAAGTTTGGTACCAAACGCTTATAACTTGGCAAATATTTTGCTGTAGTAACGTAATACAAATATTGAGGTTTAGAATGAAAGAAGCTAAACGAGGACAGCAAGCAGAGCAGCCTGCACATATCCCTTTTATAGGTTGGTGGGATATTGTTAAACGTATTTTTAAGCAAATGAGCGAAGATAATTTATCAATAGTAGCCGCAGGTGTCGCATTTTATGCACTGCTTGCTATTTTTCCAGCCATTGCGGCGATGGTATCAGTGTATGCGTACTTTTCATCCCCAACAGATATTAGTGAGCACTTAAGTAAAATAGTTACTTTGCTTCCACCAAGCACCAGCGAACTGATTTTATCTCAGGTTTCTAGCCTTGCTAAAACATCAAGTGCAAGCTTGAGCTTAAGTGCAATTGGTACGCTCATACTTACTATTTGGAGTAGTTCAAAGGGCAGCCAAGCACTTATTACTGCATGTAATATTAGTTATCGTGAATATGAAAAACGCTCATTTTTTCAGGCTCAATTAGTCCGTTTTCTATTTTCGGTAGGAGCGATTGTAGTCGCAATTTTTGCGCTATTAATTATTGGTATTTTACCTATTGTACTTAATTTAGTGGGACTAAAAGAAAGTATAGATTTATTAATTAAACTCATTTCTTGGCCATTATTGGCTTTTACCTTTAATTTTGCATTGGTACTTTTATATCGTTATGCCCCACATCGTAAACCTGCTAAATGGCGTTGGATCACAATGGGGTCGTCTATTGCTACCGTGCTGTGGATTTTAGCATCTATAGGTTTTTCATTTTATGTGTCGCGCTTTTCTAGTTACAACGAAACGTATGGCTCACTAGGTGGTGTAGTGATCATGCTGATGTGGTTGTATATCAGCGCTTATATAATCACATTAGGTGCTGTAATTAATGCAGCTACTGAGCAGCAAACAGGTAAAGATAGCACTGTAGGGCCGGCTAAAGAGCGTGGGCAGCGAGGCGCCTATGTAGCAGATCACCTCGATGTAAAAAATGAATAGCTATTAATTAGCTAAATTAGTAAGTGCAGTAATTTGCTCTTTAAATTCTTGTGCTGCAGGACCAAGCCTATCGTTGTCGTTGCACATTAAATATAAATTAAGAGTGCGGGTTGTACCTTGGTCTAAATTAAGTGCAATGAGGGTTTGATCTTCAATTAAGTGTGCAATTTGTGTTTTTGGCAGCCAAGCATAACCTAAATTTTGACTAACCATATCAATAGAGTTACGTAAGTGGCTTACTGTCCAGCGCATATCAGCACCTAGCCAGCCTTCGTTGTGACTGGTGTGGGTTGCTGAATCGCGCACTACTATTTGTCTATGTAGCTTTAAATCACGAAAGTTGAGTTGTTCAGTATGTTGGTGTAATACATGGTCTTTATGCGCAACCGCTATAAACTCTATATCGCATAACGTACTGCAGCTAATTCCATAGATAGGAATTGATGAAATGGCTAAATCAACCACTGAGTTATGTAATAATTCGTTTGCACCTGTTAGCACGCTTTCTACTAAATCAATTTTTAAAAGAGGGTAAAGCTCACTCGTTTTAGCAAGTGCTTGGTATAAAATAGCGTGTGGAAAAACCTCATCAACAGCTATTTTTAATGTGCTTTCTACGCCTTCGCTTAGCGTACTTGCTACCGATTCTATTTTAGTCGCTTCTTCAATTAAAAACTCGGCTCTGCGTAAAATCAGCTTACCGCTATCGGTTAAAAATGCTTTACGGCCTTTTACTTCAAGCAACTTAATTTGCAAGGCGGCTTCAAGTTTTTGCACAGCATGGTGTACGGTTGACTGACTTTTATGTACAGCTGCGCTTGCGCCTGCAAACCCGCCATGATCCACAACCGCTTTAAACATTCGCCATTGCTCTAATGTTGCTTTTGCCATTTTTAAATCCTGTTACTACTTTATATCTGATTGCTTAACTTGACCGCGCAGACGCATTATTTATTGCGTAACAGTGATTTTTTGTCTATTTATTTTAACAAAGCTACTTTTTTATCAGCTAGAAGTGCCATAAAACTGCTTTTATTTAAAGGTCTTGAAAATAAATAACCTTGACCGTAATCGCATCCTGCTCCAAGTAGTAGCTGCATTTGTAATTTAGTTTCAATTCCTTCGGCGATTACTTTTAAGCCCAACTGATGCGCCATAACAATGATGGCTTCACACAATGCAAGTTCTTGGCTGCCTATTTGAATATTATCAACAAAACGTTTATCTATTTTTAAATAGTCGGTGTCCATTTCTTGTAAGTAAGCGAGCGACGAATACCCGGTACCAAAATCATCAAGAGCAAGCTGCATTCCTGATTTTACTATTTCTTTTAGGCGTCTTTGCGTAAGTGCTTCAGGGTTAACCATTAAGCCTTCAGTTATTTCTGCGACAATTGACGAAGCAGGCAGTTTTGCTGCTTTTAGCATATCGTACCATTCATCTATGCCACTCTCTGGCGTGGATAATTGCACTGGCGATACGTTTACACTTATTTGAAAAGTATCATCGGTTAGTGTTTTTATATCGTTAAGTGTTTGCAAAGCTTGGGCAAATACAAATTGACCAATTGCATTTATTTGCCTGGTTTCTTCAGCAAGTGGGATAAATGCGATAGGGCTAATTAGGCCTTTTTCGGGATGTTGCCAACGAATAAGCCCTTCAGCTTTATGAATATGTAAATCATTTAAAGCAACTATGGGCTGATAAAATAACTCAAACTGTTCAAGTTCTATGGCACTTCGTAAGTCTTTTAATAGCACCATGCGCGCGTGTGCATATTCGCGCATGTCAGCAGAGAAAAACTCAAAACAGTTACGACCATTACTTTTTGCTTTATACATAGCCTGATCGGCTGCCTTTAAAAGCTGTTCAGTATTTTCACCATCATTAGGAGCGCAAGCAATGCCTATGCTTGCACTAATAAATAACTCTTCGTTTTCAAGATGCAAAGCTGACGATAGACTAAGTAAAATATTACTCGCAATTTGATTAATATGGCGGGTACTTTTAATGAGACTAAATACAATAACAAACTCATCTCCCCCAATTCGTGCCACAAACTCAGCGTTTTTTGCCGACTGGACTATACGCTGAGATACGAGTTTTAATAAGTTATCGCCATAGTGATGGCCTAATGTGTCATTAATATCTTTAAAGTGATCAATATCTAAAAGCATGACAACCAATTGATTATCTGGAGTAACAACATTTGAAAATCGTTGATTTAATCGCTCCTTTAATTCTAAACGATTTGGTAAGTCAGTTAGGTGATCAAAATGAGCTTGTCGCCAAATGGTTTCATCAGCTTGTTTTTTTTCTGTGAGGTCTGTGAATATCGCGATACGACGAATAGGTGCGTTGTTTGTATCATAAATAGTATCGATTGTGAGCCACTCAGAATAAAGCTGCCCGTTTTTTTTACGGTTAATAACCTCGCCTTGCCAGCGGCCTGTTTGCTGTAATTCAGACCACATTTTATTGTAAAAATTCTTATCATGTTTTCCTGATGAAAGAATTGAAGAGGACCGGCCAATTACTTCTTCTTTGCTATATAAAGTCGTTTTGCAAAATGCAGGATTTACATCAAATATGATACCCGTTGGATCGGTGATTGCCATGCCTTCACTACTGTTGTTATACACTAGTGAGGCAAGGTGGAGTGCTTCTTCATTTACTTTTCGTTGTGTTATATCTCGTAGTACAACAACGTATTCATTTTTACTTTGCATTGCGCTAATACGTGCTTCAAAGCTGCGTTTAGGATCTGATTTTTCGAGTGTGAATTCTAAATTACTCGAAACATCAAGTTTAGATAACTGCGATAACAAAAGCTGAACATTGCTGTGTGAAAGTATTGATGATAAATGAGGTACTACAGTGCTGTTAGGATTTACTTGAGGCTTAAACTGTCCTGTTATGTTGAGAATATCGCCATGGATGTTAATTCTAACGTAACTATCGGGCAGAGTATTAAGCAAGCTAGTAAGCTCATCATGCTTGTTTTTTAAATTAGCTTCAGCTGTTAACCGAGTTTGCGCCATTGATTTAAAACGCTGATAGAGAGTATTTAGCTCTGGATTATTGGGTTGTATTTTTTGTGAGGGCATCTCGCCCTTAGCCAATACGTTTGTTGCATTTGTTAGATTATTAATTGGGTCAATAATGCTGGTTTTAAGTAGTTTACGTGCAATTAAAGACAGTATCAGCAGCGATAAAATAAACACACCAATCGCTATAAAAAAATTATTATTTATTTGCTTTAAAGCATGCGTAACAGGAAGTGCGATATGTATATTTAAGCTGTTATTACTCGGATCGCTGTAAATAACAGAGTGGTGAAGCATTCGGGCTTCACCTTCAATAGATTTTATTTTTGTTGATGCCTCATTATTAATCGAAGAATCAGTTGCTAATAAAGTCTGTGCAATATTATCGCCAAGCGCGGCCGTTGTAGGTGGATAACGCGCTAAAATTTTTCCGTTAGAATCAGCAATTGCAGCAATAGAGCCTGGCGGAAGTTCAATGTCATTAAAAGCATTGTTCCACCAGTCAAGCGCAACAACGATAACTACAACGCCCTGAATTACATTTTTTTTATTAATAATAGGTAACGCAAAATTAAGGGTGTTTTTTTGCAGACTTCGGTCGTGCTGAAAATAACCTACCGACAATTGGTTACTTTTTAAGGCGTTTTGGAAATACGCCCGATCGGCAATATTAATTGTTTTGGCTAACCCGCTTGTTGTACATATAACAATGCCATTTGGATCTATAATCCCGATATTGGCAACATGTGCGTAAATAGATCTAAATTGATTAAAATAATTAGGGCAGGTCGTTGCTAAATTTTCTTTCTTACTTTCCTCTTTAGCCAAATAACGCGCTAAACGGTCAATATCATCGACTAAGTGCTTTTGCTGTAAAATTAATTGCTTAGCAATATTTTCTACTTTTTTTTCACTTTGCTCAATAGAGTGATCGCGTTCAAGCAGCAGTGTAAAAATAATTACAGCGGTGCCCGGAATACTTAGCAATATAAGTAAACGATAAAGCTGATGTTTGAGAGAATAAGTAAAAATAACCATTCCTTAGTTTTGTATTTTGCAATAACAATTGTAGCCAAATTCACTCCAAATAACCATAGTAATTATAAGGTTGAAAATGTAACCAATGAATCATTATAGTTCTATTTTTTGGAATGTTAAGGTCGATTTAAAGACATAGTTGTTTTGTTTAATGGATGATTTAATAACCCCATAAACTTATTCTTTAGAGTGAATTAATAAATGAAAATATCAAAAATACTTACAGCTTATGCAACTCAAGATGGCGATGGTGTGAGTATTAGCCGTATACCTGGGTTTGATGGTAAATATTTAGATCCCTTTTTAATGATTGATGAACTTAAGTCAGACGACAAAAAAGATTATATGGGAGGCTTTCCTGAGCATCCGCACCGAGGTATTGAAACGTTTACTTATATTCTAAAAGGTGGCTTTGAACATCGTGACCAAATGGGTAACAGAGAAGCAATTAAAGCAGGTGATGTGCAATGGATGAGTACAGGGCGCGGCGTTATGCACAGTGAAATGCCACTCGCGGATGCTGTAGATGGACTGCATGGCTTTCAAATTTGGATCAACATGCCAAGCGCAGAAAAAATGCGTGATTCACGTTATCAAGATACTACTAAAAACCCAGCTCCGAGTTTTACAAATACGCAAGGTGTGACGTTAAAAGCACTTGCGGGATCGTGGCAGTTTGAAAGTGAAACGCTTACAAGCTCTCTGCAAAGTTTAGCTGCTAATGCGGCGCTTGCTGATATTACATTACCTGCTGGTAAAAGCATTTATTTAGAGCCTCTTAGCCAACAAAAAGTAATGCTTTATATTCATAGCGGCTCACTAATAACGAGCGACAATCAAACAATACCAGCGGGCAAGTTACTTATTTTAGAACCAGGTAGTGACATTAATATTAGCTCTGAGCACGGCGCTGGTGTTTTGGTTTTAGCCGGCGATCCACTTAATCAGCCGATTGCTCATATGGGGCCGTTTGTAATGACGACTCAAGCTGAAGTACAGCAAGCAGTGCGTGATTATCAAAACGGCGAGTTTGGCAAAATTTAACGGTATTTTTAGGAGAGTTTCATGGGATTATTAGTTAACGGTCAATGGCAAAATAAATGGTACGACACTGATTCAAGTAATGGTAAGTTTGAGCGCGAGGCGGCGCAGTTACGTCACTGGATCACTGCAGATGGTAGCGCTGGAATAACGGGCGAGGCCGGTTTTAAAGCTCAAGCGAACAGGTATCATTTATATGTGTCACTTGCGTGTCCTTGGGCGCATCGAACGCTTATATTTAGAGCGCTAAAAGGGTTACAAGATTTAATTACGGTGTCGGTTGTTAGCCCTGACATGCTTGATAGTGGTTGGGCTTTTGATACGCAAAACCACAGTACTGGCGATGCTTTATTTAATAGTAACTACTTACATCAAGTTTATACAAAAAATAACCCAAAGTACTCCGGGCGAGTAACCGTTCCCGTATTGTGGGATAAAAAGCTGAATAAAATTGTTAGTAATGAGTCTGCCGATATTATACGTATGTTCAATAGTGCGTTTAATGAATTAACAGGTAATAACGATGACTACTACTCTGAGGCGCTGCAACCAAAAATTGATGAATTAAACGCGTTGATTTATCCAAGTATAAATAATGGTGTTTATCGTACGGGCTTTGCTACAACTCAAGATGCGTATGAAGAGGCGTTTAACGATGTATTTAAAGCACTCGATACAGTAGAGGGGATACTGAGCAAACAGCGGTATTTAACAGGGGATAACCTCACAGAGGCTGATTGGCGATTATTCACCACTCTCATTCGGTTTGATAGTGTGTATGTTGGCCACTTTAAATGTAATTTGCGCACAATTGAAAGCTACCCTGCTTTGAGCGGATACCTTAGAGAGTTATATCAGGTTAAGGGAGTAGCAGAGACAGTTGATTTTTACCACATTAAACGTCATTACTATTTTAGCCATACAATGATCAATCCAACACAAGTTGTGCCAAGTGGCCCAAGTGTTGGTTACTTATCTGATCACGGTAGAAATGTTTAACGTTTAAGCAAACAGCCTAACAAGCCAGCCGTATTTTCTTACCAAGCTGGTTTCGCCTTTCCCTGCTTGTACAGCTGCGCCGGCTAAAAAGGCACTTGTTAGTCCCACTTTAGTTGCGGCAAAACGCTTTAGTCTATATTGAAACGCTGCATGATGTTGGCGTTTTAACTCACTGCGCGTATCCATTTGCTTACTCAGAGCATCAACGTTTTCATTAGGTGCTTTAATTAAGTAGTTAACTAACATAGTAATTTCCTTATAAGTTAAACAGTTGTTTTAAGCTTTTAAGTGTTTTACTAAAGCCAATTTTATTGCTTAGGTAAACCGTATTTTTCCAAAGCCATGCTAAACAAGCAACTTGCAGCAAAGTAGCTGTTGCAATACTTAGCCATACTGACCCAAAAAGATCATATACACCGTATCCAACAGCACCTAGAAATCCTGCCCACAACAAAACCAAACCACTGGCAAAACAGCCTAAAAATATAGTGATCAATGCAAGCGATCTAAGCGATAACCGCCATTCAGCTTTAGCAAGCTGATGTGTGATCTTTCCTTGAGTTTGGTAATCATCCTTGAGCTGCTTAGAGTACTCTAAAAGCTTTGCAATATGATCTTGCCAATCGTCCTTTTGGCTCTGCTGCTCAGTTGTTTGGTTTTGCGCTTCACCATCCTTGGCTGCGCTTGTTTGTGGGTTATTCATCACTAATTACTTACGACGAAATAGTGATGTAATCAGCATACCCGCAGCAAAAGCAATACCCGCGGTTGCTAATGGATTTTCAGAAGCAAATGCACGGGTTTTAGCTGTACATTCACTTAACTTTTCGCGTGCAATAAGTTGTTTTTCGCTTAATGCATCTGCTGAACTCGAAGCGCCTTTACGAACACTGCTTTCAGCTGTTGCTGCTTTGCTAGAAAGTGCATCTACAGCATCGTGCGCCGCTGATGTTGCTTTTTCTGTAAGAGGTGATTCAGTATTTGTTAGTTTAACGTCAGGCTTAACATCTGAAGTTGTGTTTGGTTTCGTATTTGTTGCAGTAGCCATAATCAATCCTTAATAAGTTAAAAATTTAAATAGTGATTTAGATGATGCAATGATTAAACCAAAACTGTTATTTATTTTAAGTTATTGAGTTTGTTTGTTTTTGTTGTTTGTATATAACTTTTCGTATTTGGTAATTTAAAGCAAACAGTAACTATTACTACACGGTTAGGTAAATTTTACAAAGGGAGTAAAAATGCTTAAAAAGTTGTAAATATTCATTGGTTATTCAGTAAGCAAAGCGTGTAAACAGAAAGTTATAAAAAACAGAGTAAATATTTTTTTCATCACAATCCCACTTTTTCCCACGTAATTCAAACGCTTCGCTTGAGCCCTTATTTTTTCTAGCTTTGGGACTTACTAAAGCTGGTCAGCTTACTTGACAAAATGGCTTGTCAAGCCCTAAACTGGAGCACTGTGGTAAAAAGTGGTTTTTAGTGGATCACACTGGATAAAAATAAACAAAAGTTGAATAAAACAATTTTAAAGTAGGTTTTTTATGTTTCGTGGCGCGAGTTCACTGAGTTTGGATGATAAGGGGCGTTTTGCGGTACCGACTAAGTACCGAGAATCTCTATTGTCTGAAGATCAGGGAACGGTTATTTGTACCGTCGCATTAAATGAGCCGTGTTTATGGTTGTATCCGCTGGCTGAGTGGCTAGAAATAGAAAGCCGTTTAGCTAAAATCTCCAATATGAACCCACGAGCCCGTCGAATGCAGCGTATGTTGCTCGGGAATGCTACTGAATATCAACTTGATAAAAATGGTCGAATTTTGCTTGCGCCGTCACTGAGGGCTCATGCATCACTTGGCAAAAAAATCATGCTAGTTGGTTTGATGAATAAATTTGAAATTTGGGATGAGGCGCGTTGGCACGAGCAAATGCAGCAAGATACTGAGCTTGAAAGGCTTGGCGATTTTGAACCTAACCAAGATTTAGATAATTTTACACTCTAACAGCACAAAAAAAGGCAAATAATAGCTAATGACAGCGCAATTTGAACACGTATCCGTATTAATGGACGAAACCATCGATGCCCTCGCAATTAAGCCAGACGGTATATACATGGATGGTACGTTTGGACGTGGCGGCCACTCTGGACAAATTTTAGCACGCCTAGGTGATGAAGGTCGCCTGCAAGCAATTGACCAAGATCCACAAGCGATACAATCAGCCGAAAAATTTGCTGATGATCCACGTTTTGCGATTGCACATACTCGTTTTTCAAATTTATACGAAGTAGCAGAGCAGAACGATCTAATTGGTAAAGTGGATGGCATTTTATTAGACATTGGTGTCTCGTCGCCACAACTTGATGACGCTGCGCGTGGTTTTAGTTTCATGAAAGATGGGCCACTTGATATGCGCATGGACCCAACAACAGGTCGCAGTGCTGCACAGTGGTTAGCAGAAGCCGAGTTAGATGATATTACCCACGTAATTAAAAAACTGGGCGAAGAAAAGTTTGGTAAACGCATTGCACACAAAGTACTCGAAGTTCGTGAGCACACGCCAATCACAACAACCAAGCAACTTGCTGACCTTGTTGATGAAGCAGTACCTGTAAAAGATAAGTTTAAGCACCCTGCAACACGTACTTTTCAGGCGATTCGTATTTATATCAATAGCGAGCTTGAAGAGATTCAAACAGCGCTACAGTCTGCAGTTAAAGTGCTAAAGCCAGGCGGACGTTTAGTGGTGATTTCGTTTCACTCACTAGAGGATCGTATTGTAAAACAGTTTATTAGAAAACAGAGTAGGGGAGAAGTGTTACCCAGAGGTCTGCCTTTAACTGATGCACAAATAAATAAAAACCTGACGTTAAAAGCAGTGGGTAAGGCTATTAAGCCAAGTACTGTTGAAGTAGAACGTAATCCACGTTCTCGTAGTTCTGTACTTAGGATTGCACAGAGGTTGGGATGAGTAAAAAAGCGAGCTATCGTCAACCCAATTTATTCTTTGAAATATTAAAAGGCCTAGGTGCTAACAAGCTAACCTCGGCCTTGTTGGTTGTGATATTCGCTTCTAGTTTAGCTGTTGTGCAAACAACACATTTAGCTCGTGGGCAACTTATAAAGCAAGATCAATTATTACAAGAACGTGATGAACTCGATTTAGAGTGGCGCTACTTACTTGTTGAAGAAGAATTTTATTCGCAACATGCACGCATTGAAGAAGTTGCTATATCACAATTAAAAATGAAACGACCTACGAGTCAAGATGAGCAGGTAATAATAGTACAATGAGAAATAGAGGCAAAAAACCAGTCACTAATTTAATCACATGGCGCTTTATGCTGGTGTGTACAGTTGTGTTTATGGTGTTTGTAACACTCGTATCTCGCGCTGCTTATTTACAAGTGATAGAACCTGATAAAGCACGTTCAGAAAGTGATAAACGTACGGTACGTGTTGAAAAACTGCATGTGCAACGCGGAATGATTTTTGACCGCAATGGTAAAGAATTAGCGGTAAGTGTGCCTGTGGTAAGTGTGTATGCTGATCCTAAAGCATTACATAAATCGCTTGTATCTAAAGTAATCAAACAAGCCCGCAAAAGCGGCGAAGATCACTTATCTTTAACTGAAAACACTGTTGAGCTTGATAAGCGTACTGCACTTTATTATAAAAACGATTTACGTTGGCGCGAGCTTGCAGATGTGCTGCGTATTGATCCTAAAAAGATTAATTCTCGACTTTTAAACGATCCTTCGCGTCGCTTTGTGTATTTAAAGCGCCAAGTTACTCCTGCTGTAGCAAATTATATTGGTGATTTACGCCTCCCTGGTATCCATTTACTAGATGAATCTAAACGCTACTACCCTGCAGGTGAAGTTACCGCGCATGTAATTGGCTTTACCAATATCGATGGCAAAGGCATTGAAGGTATTGAAAAGCTATACGAAAACGCTTTAACGGGCGAAGAAGGCCGCCGTACTATTCGTAAAGACGCACAAGGGCGTGAGGTAGAAGTACTTGACGAACGTGAACGTGTAGAGCCAGAAAGTATAGAATTAAGTATTGATCAACGAATTCAAGCCATTGCGTACAAGGCCGTAAAATCAGCTGTACTGACTTATAAAGCCACATCGGGCTCAGCTATGGTAGTTGATGTTAAAACCGGTGAAGTACTGGCAATGGTAAATAGCCCTTCATTTAATCCAAACAACTTAAGCGATGCTGCACCTCATAAGCGTCGTAACCGCGCAATTACAGATTTGTTTGAACCAGGCTCAACTGTTAAGCCTCTAGCCATTTTGGCTGGGCTAGACTACGGCGCCATTCAGGCAGATGACACGATTGATACCTACCCAGGTTGGATGCGTTTAGGTGGTAGTTTAGTGAGAGATACCCGTAATCACGGCGAACTAACACTGCGCGAAATACTAAAGTACTCCTCAAACATGGGAGTTGCGAAGGTTACCCAGTTAGTGCCTAAAGATTACCTTGTTGGCTTATACCAAAAAGTAGGCTTTGGCAGTGATACTGGTACTGGAATGGTAGGCGAAAGCAGCGGTTTGTTTTATCCAAATCGTCGTTGGTCTGACTTTGAAATTGCCACTTTATCATTTGGTTATGCGATTTCGGTAAGCACTGCGCAAATGGCGCGCTTTTATACCATGTTAGGTGCTGGTGGAGTTAACCGACCTCTGACTATTTTAAAGCAAGATAATATACCTGAAGGCGAACGTATTTTTAAACAAAAAGACGTAGAAGCCGTAGTGCACATGATGGAAAGTGTATTTGAAAAAGACGGTACTGCTCGCAACATAAAAGTTGATGGGTATCGTGCAGCTGGTAAAACAGGTACATCTAAAAAGGCCGTAGCAGGTGGTTATGGTGATGAATATGTAGGTTATTTTGCAGGTGTAGCGCCGGCAAGTAATCCTCGTTTAGCCGTGGTAGTTATGATTAATGAACCAGGTGGTGATGTGTACTATGGAGGTGCCACCGCTGGCCCTGCATTTGCAGAAATCATCTCTAACGCATTAAGAATATTAAACGTAGCGCCTGACAAGGAAGAGGTTGCGTACGTACAAGGTAAAGATAACGATGCGTGATTTAAAGGATATTTTAAAATACATCGAAATAGATGCGCCCTCGCAACTGGTAAAACATTTACGCCTTGATAGCCGTGAAGTAACGCCAGGTGATGTATTTGTTGCTATTAAAGGCCATGCACTTGATGGCGGTCAATTTATTAATAAAGCAATTGAAAATGGCGCAACAGCTATTATTGCTGACAGATTATGTGAATTTGAAACAAGTTTTGAGCCACTATATTTAGTTTCGGAGCTTGATAAAAAGCTTCCAGAATTAGCAAGTCGCTTTTATAGCCAGCCAAGTCAGGCTCTTGATTTAATTGGTGTGACAGGTACAAACGGTAAATCGACAACCACAGCAATGATTGCCCACTTAGCGCAATTTTGCAGTACTGATTCGGCTATTATTGGTACTTTAGGTTATGGTCATCCTGATAACTTAATTCCACTGATTAATACCACACCTTCAACGGTTGATTTACAGCATATTTTGAGCGATTTAAATTCGCAGCATAAAAAGCTGGTAGCCATGGAAGTGTCATCTCATGGATTAGTGCAGCAGCGTGTTGCTAAATGCGCGTTTAAAGCGGCTGTGTTTACTAATCTTTCGCGCGATCACTTAGATTACCATGGTGATATGGCAAGTTACGGTGATGCGAAACTAATGCTTTTCCGTGATTTTGAGCCGCAAGTTGTAGTGCTTAATCAAGATGATTTTCAAGCTGAGCAATGGCTTGAAAAGTATGATTTTAATAACCTAATCTGTTATGGCCGCAAAAACTTAGCCCCTAAGAATGCTCAGTACGTTTATTTTTCTAATGTTGAATATTCAAGTGAAGGTATTTCGGCGCAGTTATCGACTAGTTGGGGTGATATATCGATTAAATCCCCTCTGTTTGGCGAATTTAATTTATATAACTTAACGGCCGCGATCGCTACATTACTAGGACTTGGTTATCCGCTTGAGCAATTAGTTTCAGGTTGTGCGCAGTTACAGCCAGTAGCTGGGCGAATGCAAGCATTTAGCCAAGCAGACATGCCGACGTGTGTTGTTGATTACGCACATACACCCGATGCACTTGCACTTGCATTACAAGCATTGCAGCTGCATGTGCCAGGTGGTGTAAGTTGTGTATTTGGTTGCGGTGGTGACAGAGACAAAGGAAAGCGTGCATTGATGGCGCAAGCTGCAGAGCAAAACGCTAATAAAGTTATTATTACCAGTGATAACCCTCGCTCAGAAAACCCTGATGGCATTATTGCAGATGTAGCTGGCGGTTTAACCCATCCTCAAAATGCACATTTAGAGGTTGATAGAGCAGCTGCAATTCGTTTTGCTATAGAAAACGCTACAGCTGATGATGTTATTTTGATTGCAGGTAAAGGCCACGAAGATTATCAAATTATAGGCGATAAGCGCATCGACTTTTGCGATCGCCGCTATGTACAAGAACAACTAAAAAAAGCAGTAAGAGGGATAACACAATGATCCCAATGGATTTTGATTGGTTAGCTAATGTGCTAACAACCGATTATCAAGGTGATAATCAACACGTGCTAAATATAAATACTGATACTCGCACAGTGTGCGATGGCGAAGTGTTTTTAGCACTTAAAGGGCCAAATTTTGATGGCCATAAATTTATAGCTGAGGCTAAACAAAAAGGCGCTATAGGCGTTATTGTTCAGCACAAAGTTGATGTAGATATTCCACAATTTATAGTAAGCGATACACGTATTGCACTAGGTACAATTGGCACCGCTGTTATGGCACAAGTGGCACCTAAAACAATTGCAATTACAGGGAGTGTAGGCAAAACCACCGTAAAAGAAATGTGTGCGGCAATTTTGTCGGTTCACGGTGATGTATTAGCTACTAAAGGTAATTTTAACAACGATATTGGCGTCCCACTTACGTTATTGCGCTTAGAGCCTCAACATCGTTTTGCTGTAATTGAGCTAGGTGCAAATCACTTAGGTGAAATTGCTTACACAACGGCAATGACAAAACCAGATGTGGCCGTTGTATGTAATGTTGCAGCAGCTCACTTAGAAGGTTTTGGTAGTTTAATGGGCGTCGCAAAAGCTAAAGGTGAGATTTTTGACGGCCTTAAAGATGACGGCGTTGCGATTGTTAACTGCGATAGTGAATTTAGCCAGTATTGGTTAGATAAGCTTAAAGGGCGTAATGTTAAACGTTTTTCTACAACCGAAAAACTAGACATTTGGGCAGAGAATATCACGCTTGATGCCAATGCACGTGCAAGCTTTACGCTTTGCACTAAAAACAAGCAAGTACCTGTTACTTTGGCACTTCCGGGTAAGCACAATATTAGTAATGCACTTATCGCTGCTGCACTGACCAGTGAATTTAACGTAACCCTTGAAGAAATAGCCAATGCACTTGCCACAATGGGGGATGTAAAAGGGCGCGTTAATTTAATTGAAGTGTCTGATTTACTTACCGTGGTTGATGATACCTATAATGCCAATGTTAAGTCGGTAAAGGCTGCGATTGACTTGTTAAGTGATATACATGGTCACCGTATTTTAGCACTCGGGGACATGGGTGAGCTAGGTGAAGATGCACGTAAGTACCATCAAGAAGTTGGCGAGTATGCACTTGAGCAAGGGATTGATGAGTTATTTACATTAGGCGTATTAAGTAAATACGCAAGTGATGTGTTTGAACTCCCTAATCGCCACTTTTCGAGCCGCGAACAAATGCAGCAAAAAATTCAAGAAAGTATTAATAAAGTGAATAAAAAAACAACAATAGTAGTGAAAGGATCGCGCAGTTCTCGCATGGAATTATTAGTAACCGATTTAGTTAATGGCCAGCAACAAGCCATCAATGGAGTATCATAATGTTAGTTTGGCTGGCAGAGTATTTAACACAGTATTTTAGTGGTTTTCATGTTTTTTCGTATTTAACGCTACGTGCCATTTTAGGTATTTTAACTGCGCTAATTATGTCTCTTTATTTAGGACCTAAGTTAATTCGTGGTTTGCAACGTATGCAAATAGGCCAAACAGTTCGAGACGACGGTCCGCAATCGCATTTGTCTAAGTCGGGTACGCCGACTATGGGTGGCTTACTTATTTTAGCGGCTATTTTTACCAGCACGCTACTTTGGGCCGATTTATCAAATAAATACGTATGGGCAACACTGTTTGTAATTGGCTCTTTAGGTATTGTTGGCTTTGTTGATGATTACCGTAAAGTTATTCGTAAAGATCCAAAAGGTTTAATTGCTAAGTGGAAGTACTTTTGGCAGTCGGTCATTGCATTAGTTGTAGCTACTGCTTTGTACTTTACCAGTGCACAAGCATCTGAAACATCACTTGTTGTTCCATTTTTTAAAGACGTATTACCGCAATTAGGTTTGTTTTATATCGTGCTTACGTATTTTGCGATAGTAGGTACATCAAACGCGGTAAACCTGACCGATGGTTTAGATGGCTTGGCGATTGTGCCAATTATTTTAGTGGCTTCAGCATTGGCAATTATTGCTTACTTAACAGGTAATATTAACTTTTCGGCTTACTTGCATATTCCACATTTACCGCTGGCGAGTGAGCTTGTGGTTGTGTGTACTGCCATTGTGGGCGCAGGGCTTGGCTTTTTATGGTTTAACACTTACCCAGCACAAGTATTTATGGGCGATGTTGGCTCATTAGCACTTGGTGGCGCATTAGGTATTATTGCTGTTTTAGTACGCCAAGAGTTACTGCTTATTATTATGGGCGGTGTATTTGTAATGGAAGCACTATCGGTAATATTACAAGTGGGGTCGTATAAATTACGCGGTCAACGTATTTTTAGAATGGCGCCGATTCATCATCATTATGAATTAAAAGGTTGGCCAGAGCCTCGCGTTATTGTGCGCTTTTGGATTATTTCTGTTGTGCTAGTGCTTGCTGGCTTAGCTACTTTAAAGATTCGATAAATGCAGTATTTAAACGAGATAAAAAACAAACAAATAACAGTGCTCGGACTCGGTGTAACCGGTCTGGGCATTGTGCGTTTTCTATTATCTCATGGCCTCACACCAAAGGTCGTTGATAGCCGAGTAACCCCGCCGGGGATTGATTGGTTAAAAGAGCACGCGCCAACTCTAGATACCCACTTTGGTAAGTTGGATGACGCAGAGCTTTGTTCAAGCGATATGATTATTATAAGCCCTGGGCTTAGCTTAAAAATACCAGCTGTTGCCGATGCAATTAACGCAGGTGTTGAAGTGATTGGCGACGTTGAGTTATTTGCACGTATTAATACAAAACCTGTTGTTGCAGTAACGGGCTCTAACGGTAAATCAACCGTGGTTACGCTCGCTTATGAAGTGTTAAAAGAAGCCGGCTATAAAGTTGCTTTGGGTGGGAATATTGGCACAGCGGTACTTGATTTACTCAATGATGATTTTGATGTGTATGTGCTTGAGTTATCGAGTTTTCAGTTAGATACCACAACGAGTTTAAAACCTGTAAGTGCAACGGTATTAAATGTGTCTGAAGATCATCTTGACCGCTACGACAGTTACCAAGCTTATATAGATTCAAAGCTAAGTATTTATAATTTTGCAGAGCTTATTGTTGTCAATGCAGACGATAGTCAAACACATCCAGTTGAGCGCGGTACAACCCCTTTAATTAGCTTTGGTGCTCAACAAGGTGATTACCATTTAGCGCAGCACAATGGCGAAACTCACTTTATGGTTAAAGGCGATGCCTTTTTACCTGTTGATACACTTGCGGTAGTGGGTAAGCACAATTATTTAAATACGCTTGCAGTAATGGCGCTCTTAAGTCCGTTTGAAGTAAGCAAAGAGCAATATAAAAATGCATTAGGTCAATTTAATGGGTTGGCTCATCGCTGCCAATTTGTAGCTGAGCTTAACGGTGTAAAGTATTTTAACGATTCAAAGGCAACTAATGTTGGAGCGACCATTGCTGCAATAGATAGTTTAGCTAGTGACGGTGAAAATCTGATTGTTATTGCTGGTGGCGATGCCAAAGGCGCTGATTTAAATGCGCTTAAACCTTACATAGAACAGCATGTAAAAGCATTAATTTGTTTTGGTAAAGATGCAAGTGACTTAGCTGCGATTACCAATAAGAGTTATTTAACTAACAATATGGAAGAAGCCGTTACTTTGGCCAAAGTACTTAGTAGTACAGGTAATATTGTTTTATTAGCACCCGCATGTGCCAGCATTGATATGTATAACAACTATATGCAACGCGGTGATGACTTTGTTCAGTGTGTAATGGCAGGGGCGTTATGATTGCTTTTGCCGATATAAGAGACGCATTAACACCTAAGCCTTCGGCGCAGTTATACGATGTACCGTTATTGTACTGCGTAATAATGCTAATTGGTGTTGGTTTTATCATGGTGACCAGCGCATCAATGCCTACCGCAGAGCGGTTATTTGATGACCCGTACCATATTACCATTCGCCACAGCATGTTTTTGGCAATGGCTTTTGTGCTTTTTTGGATAAGCGTTTGTGTGCCAATGCAGTGGTGGAAACGATCAAACCCTTATCTATTAATACTAGGCATGGTGCTATTAATAGCGGTATTGATTATTGGGCGTGAAGTAAACGGCGCTAAACGATGGATACCTATAGGACCTGTTGGTTTTCAGGTGGCTGAGGCCGCTAAGTTGTACTTTTTTAGTTATATTGCGGGTTATTTGGTAAGAAAACGCGAAGAAGTACAAGAAAATATTAAAGGCTTTGCAAAGCCTATTGCTGTATTTGCAGTGTATGCACTGCTTATTCTGCTGCAGCCAGATTTAGGCACAGTGGTTGTTATGTTTGTAACAACGGTTGGTTTATTGTTTCTAGCTGGTGCTAAGTTATGGCAGTTTTTTGTACTTATTTTAACGGGCGT
This sequence comes from Pseudoalteromonas sp. C8, assembly GCF_011378685.1. NCBI lineage: Bacteria > Pseudomonadati > Pseudomonadota > Gammaproteobacteria > Alteromonadales > Pseudoalteromonadaceae > Pseudoalteromonas > Pseudoalteromonas sp. C8. The sequence continues at coordinate 283,215 of NZ_WTKT01000001.1, read as the reverse complement.
TGGTCTGGTTGTATTACTTATTATTGTTGAACCATATCGTATGGCACGTGTTGTTGGCTTTTTAGACCCTTGGGATGATCCTTTTGGCAAGGGTTATCAGTTGGTGCAATCGCTAATGGCATATAGCCAGGGGGGTTGGTTTGGTCAAGGCTTAGGTAACAGTGTACAAAAGCTACAATATTTACCTGAAGCACATAACGATTTTATTTTTGCCGTTATAGGTGAAGAACTTGGCTTAATAGGCGTTGTAAGTATTTTAACGGTATTAGCTACTTTAGTATTTAGAGCCTTATTAATAGGCCAACAAGCCCTTAAGTGTGGCAAGGAATACGAAGGCTACTTTTCATTTGCCATTGGTATTTGGTTTGCATTTCAAACCATGGTGAATGTAGGTGCGAGCGCGGGTATTTTACCGACGAAGGGTTTAACCCTGCCGTTTATTTCTTATGGCGGCTCAAGCTTATTAATTATGACGATTGCCACGGGTATTTTATTACGCGTAGATTTTGAAACCAAAATGGCAACCAAACAAGCCACCTCACGCGGAGGTAAGCGATGAGTAAAAAATTAGTAGTAGTGGCTGGTGGAACTGGCGGACACATTTTTCCCGGTATTGCAGTAGCCGATTATTTAAAACAGCAGGGCTGGCAAGTTAGCTGGATCGGCACACCAGATCGAATGGAAGCGAGCGTTGTACCTAAGCACAATATAGATATTGATTTTATTAACGTTAAAGGTGTTCGTGGTAACGGATTAAAGCGTCTTATTAAAGCCCCATTCATGGTAATTAATGCAGTATTGCAGGCGCGTAAGGTATTGAAAGAACAGCGTCCTGATGTAGTACTTGCAATGGGCGGTTATGTTACGGGTCCAACGGGAATTGCCGCAAAAAGTTTAGGTATCCCGCTGGTTATTCACGAGCAAAACGCTGTAGCGGGTATGAGCAATAAACTGCTAGCTAAGGTGGCTACACGAGTATTAGCTGCATTTCCAAGTGCTTTTGCACAGGGTCAAGCCGAGCTAGTAGGTAACCCAGTTCGCCAAAGCGTTATGAATATAGCCAAACGCGATGTATCAAGCCCTATTAATATTTTAGTAGTGGGCGGCTCGCTTGGTGCACAAGTGCTTAATCAAACATTACCAGAAGCATTTAAAGTACTAAATAATACAGCTCCAATAAGTATATGGCATCAAACAGGTAAGGGTCATTTAACTACCGTAGAAGCAGCTTATAAAATGCATGCTTTTACAGGCAGTAATACAAAAATAGCTGAATTTATTGATGATATGGACGCAGCGTATAGCTGGGCTGACATTGTTGTTTGCCGTGCTGGTGCGTTAACTGTTAGCGAAATTGCAGCGGCAGGTAAAATGGCCGTTTTTGTTCCGTTTCCACATGCCGTGGATGACCATCAAACAGCGAACGCACAATATTTAGTGATGGCTAATGGCGCATTATTAATGCCACAAGGGCAGTTTAATAAACAATCAATTGTTGAACTATTAAGCCCGTATTTAGCCCAACCTTCATTAATTACTGAAATGGCTACAAATGCAAAAAAACAAGCCATTTTAGATGCCACAGCAAGCGTAGCAACGCACTGTGAGCAAGTAACAAATAAGAGAAAATAAGTGAAAGAAACGTCAGTACAAGAAAAACACACACGCCCTGCAATGCGCCGAATAGAAACCATTCACTTTATTGGTATTGGTGGAGCAGGTATGGGCGGTATTGCTGAAGTACTCGCTTTTGAAGGCTACCGTATTACAGGTTCTGACATCGCCCATAGCGCTATGACAGATCGTTTAATTAAAGCCGGTGCAGAAGTATTTATAGGCCATCATGAAAATAACGTGAAAGATGCCAATGTAGTCGTTGTTTCAAGTGCGATTGATGAAACAAATCCTGAAATTATTGCAGCCAAAGCCGCAAGAGTTCCTGTTGTTCGCCGCGCAGAAATGTTGGCTGAATTAATGCGTTTTCGCCACGGTATAGCAATTGCGGGTACGCATGGTAAAACAACGACAACAAGCTTAATTGCGAGTATTTATGGACAAGCAGGGCTTGATCCAACCTTTATTATTGGTGGCTTGTTAAATAGCGCAGGTAGTAACGCAAAAGTAGGCAAAAGTGATTTCTTAATTGCAGAAGCTGATGAAAGCGACGCGTCGTTTTTACACTTACAGCCAATGGTATCGGTGATCACAAATATTGAAGAAGATCACATGGATACTTATGGCGGCAGTCTTGAAAAAATGAAAGACACGTATGTAGATTTCATCCATAACTTGCCGTTTTATGGTTTAGCTGTTGTATGTATTGATTCTGAAGTTGCTGCTGAACTTATCCCGCGTTTTGGTCGCCCAGTTATCACGTATGGCGAATCGAAGGATGCTGATTACCGCATGAGCGACTTTAGCCAATCAGCTAATACATGCACATTTACAGTAACTAACAAACAAGGTGAGTGTTTAACTGCCACGTTGAATATGCCAGGTAGACACAACGCACTTAATGCAACCGCTGCGATTGCTGTGGCAAAAGATCAAAACATTGCGAATCATGCAATTTTAGAAGCGCTGCAGAAGTTTGAAGGTATTGGTCGTCGTTTTCAACACTATGGTGAATTTGAAAACGAGCGTGGCAATGTGATGTTAGTTGATGATTACGGGCATCACCCTTCAGAAGTTGCAGCAACAATTGCAGCAGTACGTGAAGGTTGGCCTGATAAGCGTTTAGTAATGGTATATCAACCTCATAGGTTTTCTCGCACACGCGACTTATACGAAGATTTTGTAAAAGTACTTGCTGATGTAGATCAGTTGCTATTGCTTGATGTGTATAGCGCTGGTGAAGATCCTATTGTGGGCGCAGATAGCAAAAGCTTATGCCGTAGCCTTCGTCAACGTGGCAAAGAGCCGCTGCATGTGGCAACAAATGCAGAGCTTGCAGGCGTTTTGGCCGCAAATTTACAAAACAATGATTTAGTATTAACCCAAGGCGCTGGTAATATAGGTCAGTTAGTTAAAACATTAGCTGCGACGGGTATGTCGATAGAAAAACTTAAGCAAGGTGAAGTATGACTCAGGTAAAAACACAATTTGGTAAAGTAGCGGTACTGCTAGGTGGTAACTCAGCAGAACGTGAAGTGTCTTTACGATCGGGTCAGGCTGTTTTAAATGCGCTGCAAAATAGTGGCATTGATGCAATTGCATTTGACCCACAAAGTCGTTCTTTGTGGGAGTTAAAAGAATTAAATGTAGAGCGCGTTTTTATTGCTTTGCATGGTCGTGGTGGCGAAGACGGAACTGTACAAGGTGCACTTGAATTTATGAATCTGCCTTACACGGGCAGTAATGTACTGGGTTCAGCACTTGCTATGGATAAAGTACGTTGTAAGCACTTATTTAAATCAGCGGGTTTAAGCACTGCACCTTATACCGTAGTTGACGCTAAAAAAGGCTTTGATGCTGCAGCTATTATGGGTGAGTTTAAAAAGGTAATGGTTAAGCCATCGCACGAAGGCTCAAGCATCGGTATGGCGCAAGCAAGTACAGCACAAGAACTTGAAGACGCACTAGCTAATGCATTTAAGTTTGATAATCAAGTGCTTGTAGAGCAGTGGATCACGGGACGTGAATTCACAGTTACAGTGCTTGGCGATGAAGTACAACCAGTCATTGAGATGACGACACCTAATGGTTTTTACGATTACCAAGCTAAGTATCAATCAAATACAACGCAGTATCATTGCCCTGCCGATTTATCAGAGCAAGATACTAAGTACTTACAAGCTATATCGCTAGATGCATTTGATTTAGTGGGCGCAAGTGGTTGGGGCCGTGTTGATGCGATGCAAGACGAGCAAGGTAACTTTTATCTCCTTGAAGTAAATACAGTACCAGGCATGACTGAAAAGTCGTTAGTGCCAATGGCGGCAAAAGCGAATGGGGCAACTTTTGAACAATTAGTTGTTCGCATTTTAGAGCAAACGCTTTAATATGCATCCCCTTTTAGAAAAAGCTCAGGAAATCAAACTGAAACTTAATTGGTCTCTGATTTTTGGTGTGAGCTTTTTTCTGATAGTTGTAATTGGCTTAGTGCAAATTACAACAGGTGTATCGGATTGGTTAGTTGAAAACAAAGATGCTCAAATTAAGCACCTTACAGTGCAAGGGCAGCCTAAATACACAGATGAAACGGCAATTATAAAAGCGATTAAAAAAGCCGATTTAAGTAGTTTTTTTGAACTTGATGTTAAGCATGTGCAGCAGCTAGTTCAAGACTTACCCTGGGTTGCTACCGCTTCGGTGCGTAAACAATGGCCTGATACTATACAAGTATATGTTGTTGAACATGAAGTAGTAGCACATTGGAATAGCGACTTATTGCTCAACCAAAGTGGTCAGGCATTTCAAGCCAGCAGCGATAAGTTAGATGATGACTTACCGCAGTTATACGGCCCAGAAGGCAGCGAAGAAGAAGCGTGGATTGCTTTTAAGCAATTTGATGAAATGCTAAAAGTTAACGGCTTAACGTTAACAAGTTTGGCATTGTCGGAGCGCTTTTCGTGGCAACTATGGTTAGATAACGGAATACGTTTAAATTTAGGACGTAAAGATAAAGCCAAGCGTGTACAACGTTTTATAGACGTTTATCCACGAATGGAACAACGTGCAGATGCACAAGTAGATACAATAGATTTACGGTATGATACCGGCCTTGCAGTCAGCTTTAAGCCAGTGCAAGAAGAACAATTACAAAATAAGAGTAAGGCATGACTAAGTCAGCAGAAAGAAACCTAGTAATAGGGTTAGATGTTGGCACCTCGAAAGTGGTTGCCACGGTAGGTGAAATCACCGCAGATAACAAGCTCAGCATTGTTGGTGTGGGCAGCCAAGTATCTCATGGTATGGATAAAGGCGGCGTTAACGATTTAAACTTAGTGTCTGAGTCTATTCGCCGAGCAATAGACGAAGCCGAGTTAATGGCTGATTGTCGTATTAGCTCTGTGTATTTGGGTATTTCTGGCAAACATATACAGTGTCAAAATGAAAGTGGCGTGGTGGCAATTAATAACACTGAAGTCACTGACGAAGACATTGAAAATGTAATTCATATTGCGCGTTCTGTGCCTATTTCGGCAGAACGTAAAATGCTGCATGCATTGCCGCAAGAATACAGTATCGACATGCAAGAGGGCATTAAAAACCCACTTGGTATGAGTGGTGTTCGTATGGAAGCGCGTGCACACATTATTACGTGCTCAAACGATATGGCAAAAAATATCGAGAAATGCGTAGAGCGCTGTGGTCTTGAAGTCGATCAACTTATCTTTACTGCATTAGCGTCATGTTATTCTGTACTAACAGATGACGAAAAAGAGCTAGGTGTTGCAGTACTTGATATTGGTGGCGGCACTATGGATATCACCATTTATATTAATGGTGCACTTCGTCACTCAGCGGTTATTCCTGTGGCGGGTAACCAAGTTACTGGTGATATTGCAAAAATATTTCGCACACCTATATCACATGCCGAGTCACTCAAAGTACAATACGCATGTGCTAGTAGCCAAATGGCAAGTAGCGAAGACACAATTGAGGTACCAAGTGTAGGCGGACGACCAGCAAGGTTAATGTCGCGCCATACATTATCTGAGGTGGTAGAGCCTCGTTTTAGAGAATTATTCGAGCTTGCGATGGAAGAAATTCGTCGTTCAGGCTTAGAAGACCAAATTGCGGCAGGTCTCGTTATTACAGGCGGAACTGCTAAAATGACTGGCGCGATGGAAGTGGCAGAAGATATCTTTCAAATGCCAGTAAGAATAGGCAAACCAATCGGGATGGTTGGTTTGACAGACTATGTAGATGATCCTTCGTACGCAACCGCTGTTGGTTTGTTACAATACGGGCGTACTATGCAATCGATGAATGCACAAAAGTCGAAAGCAGAGGATAACAATAATTGGTGGAACCGCATTACTAAATGGTTCCAAGGCGAGTTTTAAGACTCAAGTCGGAGAGTAAACATGTTTGATATAATGGAACAACACAGCGAAGAAGCTGTAATAAAAGTAATCGGCGTGGGCGGTGGTGGCGGTAACGCTGTTGAGCACATGGTTAAACAACAAATAGAAGGCGTGCGTTTTATAGCCGCTAATACGGATGCGCAAGCATTACGTAACTCTGCTGCCGATATTACAGTTCAGCTAGGCACGCAAATAACCTCTGGGTTGGGTGCGGGCGCAAACCCTGAAGTAGGCCGTAAGTCGGCTGAAGAAGATGCAGATACAATTCGTGCCAGCCTTGAAGGCGCCGATATGGTATTTATTGCAGCCGGTATGGGCGGTGGTACAGGTACTGGTGCAGCACCGGTAGTTGCTAAAATTGCTAAAGAACTCGGTATTTTAACCGTTGCAGTTGTAACACGTCCTTTTGATTTTGAAGGTAAAAAACGTGCAGCAGCCGCTGAACAAGGTATTAACGAATTGTCAGAAATTGTAGATTCACTTATTACAATTCCGAACAATAAATTGCTTAAAGTTTTAGGAAAAGGGACTACACTTCTAGATGCCTTCGCTAAAGCTAATGACGTATTATTTGGTGCGGTACAAGGTATAGCAGAGCTAATTACACGTTCTGGTTTAATTAACGTGGATTTCGCCGATGTTAGAACTGTAATGTCTGCAATGGGTACTGCAATGATGGGAACGGCGTCTGCGTCAGGTCCTGATCGTGCACAAGAAGCAGCAGAAGCGGCTATCTCAAGCCCACTACTAGAAGACGTTGATTTAACAGGTGCTAAAGGTATCTTAGTTAATATCACCGCAGGTATGGACATTGCGATTGAAGAATTTGAAATTGTTGGTAATCACGTTAAAGCACTTGCGTCAGAAAACGCAACGGTTGTTGTTGGTGCGGTAATCGACCCAGAAATGACTGATGAGCTACGTGTAACGGTTGTCGCAACTGGCTTAGGCGGCGATCGTCGTCCACAGTTTGGTATTGTTGATAACGGCTTTAAAAAAGCATCAGGTTCTGATGTTGCAAGCACATCAAACCAAACGAGCAGTATGTACGTACCAAGCTTTGCAAGCCAAGATACAAACACTGAAGAAAACACTGCTAAAGCGCAAACGCAAAGCAAAGAAAAAGCGCCTACAACTAGTTCAAGCAGTGCATCAAGCTCTTCAGCACAAAATAGTAAAAAAGCGGATAAATCAGAAGGTGGTGATTATTTTGATATCCCCGCTTTTTTACGTAAGCAGGCTGATTAACATTTAATAATACTTTTGTTTGAAATATGTACAAATATTGAAAGACAAAAGGATTTATGTTAAAATCCGCCATATAACTGTAACTGATTTAAAAGTGAGCATACCTATGATTAAACAGCGTACGATTGCAGAAGTAGTCAAAGCCATAGGAATTGGACTTCATAAAGGTGAGAAGGTCACAATAACTCTCCGACCTGCGAGCGCAAATACTGGGATTGTATTTCGTCGTGTCGACCTTGATCCGGTTGTTGATTTTGAAACAACACCTGAAGCCGTTGGTGATACGCAGTTGTGTACCTGTTTAATTAACAAAGATGGTGTTCGCTTATCGACTACTGAGCATCTTATTGCAGCCGTTGCTGCAATGGGAATTGATAATCTAATTGTAGAATTAGATAGCTCAGAAGTGCCGATTATGGATGGTAGTGCATTACCATTCATATATCTGTTACAAAAAGGCGGAATTGAAGAGCAAAACGTTGCTAAACGCTTTGTCCGTATTAAAGAAAAAGTACGCATTGAAGAAGGTGATAAGTGGGCTGAAGTTGAACCATATGATGGTTTTCATATCGACTTTGAGATTGCATTTAACCACCCAGCTATCAATGAAAGTCGCCAACGTATTGGGTTGGATATAACAACGCAAAGCTTTATTGAAGAAATTAGCCGTGCGCGTACTTTTGGATTTATGAAAGATATTGAATACATGCATGCAAACAACCTAGCGCTAGGTGGTAGCATGGATAGTGCTGTGGTACTTGATGAGTTCAAAGTTTTAAATCCTAACGGTTTACGTTATAGCGACGAGTTTGTTAAGCACAAGATATTAGACTGTGTTGGTGACATGTTTATGACAGGCCATAATCTTTTAGGTAAAGTAACTGCATTTAAATCGGGTCATGATTTAAATAATAAATTACTTCGTAAAATTATGGCTACAGAGTCAGCATGGGAGTGGGCAACATTTGAAACGCCTGTGACGATGCCTGCACCCGGTCTTGAGTTAGCTCCAGCCTAAAAGCAGTAAAAGAGCAGCTCGAAAAACAGTTATAAAAAATGACGCTAATTAGCGTCATTTTTTTTGCGTGAAATTTAATAGCTCTATACTTTATTATAACTCTAAAAGAGCTTGTAACTGATTTAAACTAGCTACTGTATAGGTTGGCTTTATTCCGTCGGCTAATTGTTCACCAGGGTGTTGTAACCAGCAAGTATCAATACCTGCATTGTTGCCGCCAAGTATGTCACTTGCAGCAGTATCACCTACCATAAGTATCTCGCTTTTATCTGGGTTACCCATTAGCTCAAATGTGTGCTCGAAAATCGCTTTATTCGGTTTTGCTATACCTACAAGTTCAGATATAACTAACCATTCAAACATATCTTTTAAGCCAGTATGCTCAAGGCGTACGGTTTGTAAGCGGGCAAATCCGTTAGTAATAATACCTAATCTAGCATTTGGCTTAAGTTTATTTAAAAGCTCAATAGCACCAGGTAATGGCTCGCAAATTTGCGCCATAGAATCTAAAAAAGCATCGTTTAGCTCTTTTGCTGGCACATTAAGTTTTGAAGCCCACTCATTAAAGCGTGTTACTTGTAAGTAATCTGCGCTAATAGTGCCATTTTGATAATTAACCCACAGCTGCTTATTGGTTTTTTGATAATGAATATAATCGTCTTGGCTAAAATCTACGTTGTAAGCTTTAAACATGCGAGTCATGCCCGCTAAAATATCAAACCTAAATAAGGTTTCGTCTGCATCAAACAATACATAGTTGTACTTCATTAAACTTCCTAAATTAATTTGTTTGGCCGTATAGCTCAGGGTGTAAAAAAGGCGCCATAGCTAAAGTGAGTGCTTGTGTATAGGTACTTTCGCGCGTGGCATGATTGTTGGTAAGTAGACCAATAGCGCCACCTTTTTGTTTAACGTTGGTGGTATTAAATGCTTTGTCCATTACATCGCCAAGTTCTTCACCTTTAAGTAATGCATTATAAAGTACTTGGGGTAGAGGAAGGTTGCTGCTACGCCCTACAACTTGATTTAAGGCATTATCAATAACAACGTAAGCAAAGGTTGCTGCACCATAGCTAAATTGCTCTGCACCGCCTTCCATTGCAACGTAATAGTGAGCTTGGTGGTGCTTTTTGCAATAATTAACACGGTTTTGCGCGCCAATACGTGTTTCGTCTTCGCCAATAGGCTGATCGGGCACGCCTGAGGGAGCATTCACACCTTCACAGTCAATGATACATTCTGGAAAATACATAGTAAAAATATGTTTAGCGGCATTTATTTTTACAGGATTTTTAGAACCGACAATAATTTTTAATTGTTGTGACATGCTGATCTCACCTTGAGCAAAATCAGCAGTGTACGTGAGTTAGCTTTAACAAAAAAGAGTCGGTAATCAAATAGGTAAATCGAGTGGTGCTAGGTTTTCCAGTGCACGCTTTTTCAAAATAATATCTTTAATTAATGGGGTAAGCACAAGCTCCATAGCCAAGCCCATTTTGCCGCCTGGTACTACAAGCGTATTAATACGAGACATAAAACTGCCTTCGATCATGCGTAAATAATAAGGAAAATCAACATCATCAATACCCCTAAAGCGAATAACTACAAAGCTTTCATCGAGAGATGGAATATCTTTGGCGCTAAATGGGTTTGATGTATCAACAGTAGGCACTCGTTGAAAATTAATATGGGTACGAGAAAACTGCGGGGTAATATGATTTATATAGTCATCCATACTGCGCACAATAGAGCCCATAACCGCTTCGCGAGAATGGCCTCGTTCGGATGTGTCGCGTATTAATTTTTGAATCCACTCAAGGTTAATAATTGGAACCATGCCTATTAATAAATCGACATGCTTTGCAACGTCTACATCTTGATCAACTACGCCGCCGTGTAACCCTTCATAAAACAATATATCAGTATTACTATCAAGGTCTTGCCAAGGAGTAAATGTACCCGGTAATTGATTATATGGGACGGCTTCATCAAAGGTGTGTAAGTATCGGCGTAACTTACCTTGGCCTGTTTCACTGTAGTTTTCAAACAACGCTTCTAAAGCACCAAAGTCATTTGCTTCTCGGCCAAAGTAACTAATGTGTTTATTTTCTTGTTGTGCTTCACGTACTTTTTTATCCATTTCAGGGCGAGTGTAACGATGAAAGCTATCTCCTTCGATAAAAGCCGCTTCAATATTAAGGCTACGGAAAATATGTTTAATTGCATTGGTTGTGGTGGTTGTACCCGCACCAGACGAACCCGTAATCGCAATAATAGGATTTTTAGCTGACATGTTAATTCTCTTTTTTAGGACCAGGTTTTATAACCAGACTAAACTTAACATTATTTTAAGCCGTTTGGGTATCTTAAGAGTTGACTGACTTAGCTCAAGTGACGTCATCAGCAAATAACGTTATCATGAGGTGCTTAAAATTAAAACGAGAGAAAGCATGAAACTTATTAAACCATTACTTGGGATATTTTCTATAGCAGCGCTTAGCCCAATTATGGCGCAGGCTAGCATGCCAAAAAGCCAAGTATTACTTGCTGATTTAAATACGCCTTATGGGGTACAAGTTAATATAGTGAGTGATAAAAACAGTTATAACAACCAACCGCACTTAACAAGTACAGGTTTATACTTTACTCATGAGGTGACTGCAGGTGAGCAAAACCAAACCGATATTGCTTATTACGATTTAACATCAAAAAAAGTTATTAATATCAGTAACTCTCCCGTAAGCGAATATTCACCAACGGTTATGCCAAGTGGTGATGCAGTATCAGCGATTGTTGTAGAGGCAGATGGTAAGCAAAAACTGTGGCAATACCCACTCAAAAGCGAAGATGCGCCAAGTCGTATTTTTGATTGGATTGAACCTGTTGGGTACCATGCATGGGGTGTTCAAAATGATTTAGTAATGTTTATTTTAGGAAAGCCTCACACTCTTCAATATACTTCTGTTGCACAAGCGAAGGGGGAAATAGCTGCCAGTAATATTGGCCGAACGCTTATTTATAACAACTCTACAGCTGCATTTTTATTTAGTTACACTAAAAACGAGCAACATATTTTAGCGAGTTTTAATCCACAGGATAAACAAGTTGAAGACCTACTAAGGTTACCTGCTCAAGTTCAAGATTTTATTTTGAAAGATGATGAAACTATCGCTTATGCTATTAAAAACCGCGTTTATCAGCGTAAACTTGATGGAAGTGATGAAGTATCGCAATGGCTTAATTTAAGCACCTACTGCGAAACAAATATAACAAGAATGAGTTACAACAATGAAAAACTCGCTTTTGTATGTGATATAACGCAGTAAAGCAGACAAATAAATTCAGATTTTATTGTGTGTATGCGTTAATCTAATACGCAAATTAACTAATAGGGATTACACGTGGCTTATAGTGCAGACGAGCTGACAGAACAGCTCATTAAATTACAGTGTAGAAGTAATTTTAAGATTAAAAATATTGCAGAGTACATGTTAGTAAACTCTAAAGAAGCATTTTATACCCACAGCGAAAGCGGCAAGGGTAAAATAGTAATTCGCCCAGCATTTGAGGTGTTTAGCGATGACTTTAGTGATATTGATGGCGTAACTCGTGCGCAAGGCTACTTTCATAGCAGCGAGATGACACGCTTTCCTACACGTATTTTTAAAAGTGCTCAGCCTATTCACTACGGTGTGGCGTTTAAAATAAATTCTGAGCAAGCAGCCAAAGACTTTATAGCCAAGCTAACGATGATTATTGGTAACTAGTAAAACATAAACGTAAAAAGCCGCTGAATTTATATTCAGCGGCTTTTGTGTTTTTATAGCTTAATAAACCTAAGGGTTACTTACTTTTTAAGAAGCTATTAACCGATTCAAGTTCACGTGTTTTAAGCGCGATACAATCGTTTGTGCTTTCTTCAAGCTTACTTAATGTACGAGCGTAACCGGCTACATCAGCTACTTTCTCGTTAAAAAAGGTCTTTGTTTTAGCTAAACTTTCTGCATTACAACTCGCCGTTGTAAAGTACGGCAAGTTAGGAATAAAGAAAGGCGGTAAGCTTGCTGTTACTTTATCGTAGTTACTGTAAACCCAGTCAATAAATAACGCTTGGCGCTCATCTGTATAACTTTGACCTGACAAAATAGTACGCATGTCAGATGCAGTTACTTCATCCGTTAAGCTATAAGCTAATACCGCTTTTTGTAACTCAGGTTTACCAAAAAAGCCCATTGCAGCAAGCATGTTAGTGCGTACTTGTGGATCTTTCGTTGTTTTAAATGTTGTCATGAATTGATCAAGCAGCGCTTTGTCACCATGAAAAGCAGCAAGAGTTAAGTACGTACCGGCTAAGTAAGGGTCTACTTTTTGTGGAGCATTTAAATAAACTTGTGTTTGTTCTTTCGCTTTACTGATTACGTTTTGATCTTCACCATCAAAACCTAAGCGTGATACAACGGCCGCACGAAGTTGTGCAATAGCTCCGTCTTCTCCCGCTTTAGCTTCTAAACCATATTTTTTAGCTGCAGGCGTTACTGCATTACGAATAAATTCAGGCCATAGGTCTTTATTGCTATCGTCTTTAAAAGTACGTTGTTGCGATACTAAGTAACCTAGCGCGGTATTTGCTACGCGAGGGTGGCTATCGCTTACGAACACTTCAAGTGTTTGCATTAACTTAGCAGCAGATATAACACCAGCGTCAAGTAGTGCATCAGTAGCCGATAACAACGCTAGGCGTTCACGGTCACTCAGTACGCTTGGCGCCTTTTTAACAAGTGCGCTAAATTGTGCGTCATCCATTACCCAGCGGTAGTAGCCTAGTGCACCTTGGTCAGGATAAATCCATTCTGGCTCAAAGTCTAAGTCTAGCGTTTGGCTTTGTTTATTAAGTAATACATTTGCTGTTTTTACTTTATCGCCAGCACCATATTTAATTGCAACCGGAACATTCCATAACTGCTCTGGCGCATCAACGCCTGCATTTACAAAGCGGCTTTGTGAAATAGTTACTTTGCTGCCTTGTTGAGTTACTTTAACTAGTGGGAAAGAAGACTGTTCAATAAACGATTTTAAAACACTCGCTACGTCTTTATTTGATGCTTTACCAAGTGCTTCCCATAAGTCGGCCGCTTCTGCGTTTTTATATGAAAACTCTTTTAAGTAGCTTTGAATACCTTTTTGAAATGCATCTTCGCCAATCCAGTTTTCAACCATAGCAAGTACTGAGCTGCCTTTACTGTAAGCAAGACCTAAACCATCCATAATGTCAGCTTCGGTTTTAATTGGCTTACGAATAGGCTTGGTGCTTAGGCGTGCATCAAGTGCCATTACGTTGTTTTGTGGCAGGTCTAAGTGCGATTCAAACTCAGGGTTAAGCTGCTTAGTAATTTTTGCAGCCATCCAGCTAGCAAACGCTTCGTTTAACCATAAGTCGTTCCACCATTTCATGGTTACTAAGTTACCGTACCATTGGTGAGCAAGTTCGTGAGCAATAATTGATACATTACGTTGTTTTTTACTGCGTGTTGCGGCAGCTAAATCAACCAATAAAATATCTTCTCTGTAGGTCACTAAGCCTGAGTTTTCCATTGCGCCAAATGGAAACTCTGGTACCGCTACTGAGTCTAGTTTTTTGTAAACGTAAGGGATACCAAAATACGCTTCAAGTGCGCCCAGTACTTTTGGCATATTTTCTTTTGCGTATTGGGCTAAGTGAATTTTACCTTGAGGGGTAATTACACGACCAGGAATTGGCATGCCTTTAATTTCTAATTCTTCAAACGGGCCAACAGCCATCGCTACTAGGTATGAAGGGATTGGCGGTGTTTTATCAAAAAAGTGTGTGGTCATATCGCCATTAACTGTTGTTTTTAACTCTGGCGTATTTGAATATACTTTTTGTGATGTAGGTGCCGTAATCGTTAACTGAAATGGAATTTTGTAACTTGGCTCGTCAAAAACAGGAAATGCACGGCGTGCATCACTCATTTCAAATTGAGTAAATAAGTAAGGAGTGCCTTGGTCTAATGTTTTGTATAAACCAACACTTTGACGGTTATATGGCGCTGAAAAATCAACTTTAAGGGTGTATTTACCTGGTTGAATTTGCTCATCACAGCTAAATTTCACTTTACCTGTTTTAAGCATTTCATTGTTTAAATCACAGTTTTCATCACCAAGCAGTTGCGCCATTTTAACAGCGTAAGCTACGCCATTTAACTCAATGTATTTTGTTGGTTTTAGTACTTCTAGGGAAATCTCAGTCATCCCTGTGAATGTATCTTGGCTCGGGTCGAGTGTTAACGACACCTGTTGTGAACTTGGTTTTGCGAGTTTTTCAATAACGAATTCGTTAGCGTTTGCAGCACCCATTGCCAAAGCAACGCTCACTGTTAAGAGGCTTTTAAGAAACATAGTGATCCCTAGATTGTTGTTGTTAGAAACTACCCTAAATAGGCTTTTTTATGCTCATATAATTAGGGGGTTAGATATCCTAACAGTTTTTTTAAATAGAGTAATTGATTATAACGGTGACTTTAAGGGGAAATAGTAACAAAGTTTGTCAGTGGCTTTCGCGTGTTATAAAACGCTGCCAATGCAGGTGTGAGTTAATAATACGTATTTGTTGGACAACGGTATTTAATAAGTGGGTATCGCTAAACACATCGTGTGGATACTCGTTAAAACCCATCAAGTAATTAAAAGCGTCTTTAGAGTTAGCTTGTAGGGCGTATATACGCACTTGTTGCTCAAAGTTAAGACGAAGACTGCTTATTGCTGTTTTCATACCGAGTTGATCTACGTTTGGTATATCACATTTTTGCAGATAACCGGCTCGCTCACCTTCGCCTGAAAACCAAATGCGGACTTTTTCACTGTACCTGCCAGTTTTAGCGGGTAAGTCGAACATTAATCGGTGTTGGTTTTGCGATTTGATGAACGTTATATATTCATTAAATCCAGCATTTATAAGTGCTTGATGTACAGGAACTAAGCGAGGTTTTATTTTACCGTGGGTATGAAAATTAAAGCATAAGACGTTTTTTTCAAGGGACAGATCGTCAAGCGTTAAATAACCAATCTCATCGCTATAAGCACCACTATAATATGCAATTAAAGGGAGCCAAAAATGCCAGTGTTTTGGTTGCTCTCGTGCAACTTTAAAATCACCGTATATATATCCATTATAAAGAGTGTGCAGTTCCATGGCTGAAAAGGGCCGGCGACCAAGATGGGTTTTCAACGTAATACCTTGAAAATAATGATGTGTTTTATTTTATACCCAACTAGCAGTAGATGCTAGTCGGGTTTTATCCGCTTTTAGAGTAAAGCGTATAAAGTATTATTCACTCAATGCGCGAGCTAAACCTGTAGGTTCAATTTCTGCACATACTTGGTCGTCATTCCAATTGATACCAACAAGTGCGTTATCTTCATTTAAGTCTTCAACCCATGCATCTAAAAATTCATCAAGGTTGATTTCTACTGGGCTGTAATCTTTCCACTCTTCTTTACACTGTGCTTTAGCTGCTGCTTCACTTTCCCAAAGCAGTAGTACGTCAGTTTCGTCAAATTGGTTAGAATCGCACACTACAAAGCCATTATCTTCTGCACCAAGTGCCCAAATTACTTCGCTAACACGTACTTTTTCTACGAAGTTAACTAGTTGTGATTCAATTTCGATATCGCTCATGTGTTTACCCTTTTAAATTAGTGACGAGGATTGGTGTCTATTGCTGCTTGGCGCTCGTCATATTGCTTATGAAAAGCAACAAGCGCTGAATGCTGACTAAAGTCAGCTAATTCGCGAAAGCAAATCCAATCAAGCAGGCAGTATAAACTGATGTTGAGGTATTCACAGCTTTTAAATTCTTCATCGCTTAAATGGGTATTTAAAAAGCTTAATGTTTGTTCAATACGTTCGTTTTGCAGATTAAAAAATAATTTATCGCTTTTGGTGTCAAATCCAGAACGTTTACATAACACCATTTCTACTAACGAATCGTTACAAGCATTTATAGTCGTAAGTAAGTGCTCTTGAGGCCACGTTAGTTTTGGCTGACCTGTTTTTTCAAGTAAATAACGCAATATAGAATTAGAGTCACTAAGAGTTAAGTCGCCATCTACCAGTATTGGGATTTTTCGAGCTGGATTTTTACTGGCCATAGTAGGGCGATCTTGCTCAGAAAATATATCGAGACTTACAAGCTCTAGTTTGCAGCTGTTTTGTTGTGCCCAAATTCTAATGCGGCGCACGTAAGGTGAAGGTACAGAACCAATTAATTGCATAATTACTCCATAAAAAAGCCGCATAAGCGGCTTTTATCAAATGTTACTTACAGTACAGTTAAATTTATTCTGAACGGCTAGTAACTTCAAGTAAATGATAACCAAATTGAGTTTGCACAGGGCCTTGTACTTGATTAATTGGCGCAGAAAACACAACTTTATCAAACTCTGGAACCATCATACCAGGGCCAAACTCACCAAGAGCACCGCCATCCTGACCTGAAGGACAATTAGAATGTGCTTTTGCTAGTTCAGCAAAGTCTTCGCCTTGCTCAATTTTTGTTTTTAAGTCTAAGCATTGTGCTTCACTGTCTACAAGTATATGTCGTGCGCTTGCTACTGTCATAAAATCTCCCGAGTATAGTGTGGTGTTTTTTTAACCGAATTGAAATATCATTCTAGTTAGTTTCAACTAATTGTACCAGTATAAACTTATTTATCAGAAAACGCAGTTTCAATTGCAGTAATCATTTGCTCTGAATTAGGTGCCACTTTACTGTTAAACCGTAAAACTGTTTTACGATCAGCAGACACTAAGTATTTATAAAAGTTCCAATTTGGAGAGCTAGTTTGCTCATTCAAATATTTAAAAATTGGATTTGCTTCGCTACCACGAACTTTGCTGGTGGCAAACATGGGAAAAGTTACACCATAATTTACAAAGCATACTTTCGCTGTTTCTTTTTCATTGTCTTCTTCTTGAAAAAAGTCATCAGAGGGGAACCCTAATACGACTAAACCTTGCTCTTTGTATTGTTGATATAGCGCTCAAGGCCTTTAAATTGATATGTAAAACCACAATTACTTGCCGTGTTTACTATTAACAAAGGTTTATTTTTAAATTGGCACAAGTTAATAGATTCTTTTGAGCGAAGCTTTCGTATATCTACATTGGTAAAATCTTGGCAGTCCTGTGTAGAGGTTTTATTTATGATTGATGGTGTTTGAGCTTGAAGGGGAGCATTAATAAGTAAAGCCGTTAAACCTATTATAATTATTTTAAGCATTACATTACCTAAACTTTACGATTGTTTGATTGGATAATCATACGCTAATATGGAACAAATTGATCAACCCTCTAATGACCTATGACAATCCGTTTAGCAACTATTAATGATCTTAATGAAATTGTAGCCATTTACAACGAAACTATTGCAGGGCGAATGGTAACTGCAGATACGCAAGAAGTGAGCGTTGACGAAAAGCGTGACTGGTTTAATAGCCACAACGATAAAAGGCCTATTTACGTTTACTGCGAAAATAACCAAGTACTTGCTTGGGTAAGTTATAAATCGTTTTATGGGCGCCCAGCTTACGACGGCACAGTAGAAATGAGCATTTACATTACCAGTAAAGCGCAAGGTAAAGGGCTTGGTAAAAAGCTAATGATATTTGCTCAAACACAAGCTAAGCAATTAAATATTAAAGTATTACTCGGCTTTATTTTTAGTCATAACTTACCGAGTGTTAAATTGTTTAAGCATTTTGATTTTGCAATATGGGGTGAGTTGCCAAGCGTTGCCATAATGGATGATAAGGCGTATAGCCTTACTATTTTTGGAAAACATCTGGAATAAATTATTTTTCATAATGTTGTAATATTTTTTTACAAAATAAGACGAAGGGTTTATGCCAATTAAATAAAAATAGTCTACGCTATTAACATATTAAGTTTATTAATTTGAAGTGTAGCTTGATGATTCGAAAAATATTAATTGTTGATAGTAGCAGTGTCATCGCAATGCGTGTGAAAGTGCTTTTAGAATTAATAGGATGTGAAGTCGAATTAATTCATTTCAGCATGCTAGACATGTATACCAATATAGGCGACTACGACTTAGTTGTTGTTGCCCATGGTGTGCCTGTTGATTCTATAAAACCGCTTGTTAGCCAAGTAGCGCAAGAGCGTTTTATGCTGCTTGCTCCAAAAGCACAAAGTGGTGAGCAACTAACTGCGTTTAGTGAGCTAAATCATGTTGCGCCTGACGCAACCGTGATCTACCCGTTTTTTTCTAATAAAGAAATTACTTCTCTTTTAGAGAGCCTACTAGAATTAGGCTCTAATCATATTTTGCAGTTACCTACTATTTTACTCGTCGATCATGTTCCTGAGCGCCTCGAAAAAATGAAAAACAGCTTGATCGGTGCTCATATCGAGACACATACAGCAACCACCTCTGCAGAAGCTTTAGAAATTACGAAAGAAAAGCAAATCGATATACTAATAAGTGATTTTGTTTTAGATGACGGAACCGGTTTAGAAATTTTTTCAAACTTAAAAATAATGCAACCACATTGCCGTTGCTTATTATTTACCTCACGTCCCGATCAAGTTTCAATGATTGAAGCTATTCGTCAAGGTGTAGAAGACGTACTTATTAAGCCATTGAACGACAGCTCATTATTACAATCAATACATAAACTGTGGCAAACAGAGTTATTAAAACGCCATAACGCAGAACTTGTCGAAAGGCTACAAGATACGGTTGATGCCCTGATTGAAAAAGACAGCCTACTTCAGGTTATCTATAAGCATACGCCCGATGCAATTATGTTGTTTGAGAAATGCGGTAGAGTGATAGAAGCTAATGATGCTTGTTTAAAACTATTTAACTTACCGTTTAACGAACTAGAAGGTAAATCAGTATTTAGCTTTTTAGATGATGATTCAACGTTAGGTATTAAAAATAAAATTTCGACATTAAATAGTAATCGCCAATTTAGCTGCGACTTACGTTTATCTAAAACTGCAGGGGGCTATATACCGTTAGTGGGATCTTTTAATGAGATAGATCACCATGGCGAAATAGCACTTGCCGTAATATTTAAAAATGTAACTCACCTCAAGCAAAAAGAAGATTTACTACTTGAAGCAAAAGATCTCCTTGAAGAGCAAGTAAGAGCGCGTACTTCACAACTCGAGCACGCTAAAAACGTCGCTGAGGCTGCAAACTTAAGTAAATCAGAGTTTTTAGCAAACATGTCACATGAACTTCGAACACCTATGCACTCTATTTTAAGCTTTTCACGTTTTGGTTTAAGCAAACTAGAAACTGGAGATTTTGCAAAAGAGAAACTCATTAAATACCTATCGCGAATAGAGAGTAGTGGTGAGCGTTTACTGTCGTTACTAAATAATTTACTCGACCTATCTAAGCTAGATGTGGGTAAGTTTCCATTTAATCCTCGTCCATATAATTTAGCGAACATTATAAAAACAAGTATTGATGATGTATCTGGTACGGCAATGGAAAAAGAAATTGAGGTTGTATTTACCGCGCAGCCATTACCTGTAATTGCGCAATGTGATGAAGAGCAAATAAATCAGTTACTTCGAAACGTATTAGGTAATGCACTTAAATTTAGCGAACCCAAAAGTAAAATACGGGTAAATTTAGAGTCAGATAATAAGCTTGCTACTATAGAGGTTACCGATAATGGGGTCGGTATACCAGAAGATGAGCTAGAACATATTTTTACTAAGTTTGTACAAAGCAGCAAAACAAATAGCGGTGCCGGTGGTACCGGATTGGGCCTTGCATTGTGTAGAGAGTTTGTGTCTTTACATCAAGGTGAGATCACTGCACGTAACAACGAAAATGGTGGTGCAACTATATCTATACAGGTGCCATTAGAAATAAATCTAGATGATCATTTGGCTGAAGATCAATTAATACAACACAGTAATTAATTGCTAGTTAGCATACCAAGTAACTTTTTTGAGAATTTGAATGGATGATAAATTATGGGCTTAACTAAAATACTTGCCGTTGATGACGAACCCTTTAACCTTGAAATTATTGAGGAGATTTTAGAGGATCTTGATTTTGAATTACAAGTAGCAACAAGTGGTCCTGAGTGTTTAAACATGGTTGAAGGCTATATGCCTCAGGTTATATTGCTCGACGTAAGTATGCCGCAAATGAACGGTTATGAAGTATGTAAGGCACTTAAAGCAAACCCAAATACAGCACACATTATTGTTATGTTTGTGTCTGCTCGTGGCACAGTTGAAGAGCGCATGGAAGGCTACTCAGTTGGTGCAGAAGACTATATTGTAAAACCCTTTGGCCATGATGAACTTAAGTCAAAGCTTAAAAATTTAAACCAAGTACTTGTTGAAAAACAAAGCCTTGAAAAGCAAGTTGAAGATGCTACATCAACTGCATTTAATGCCATGGCTAACAGCAGTGAAATGGGGCAGATAGTTAACTACGTTGAAAACATAGGCTTTATTAATGACCCTCAAGAGCTAGGTAAAGCGCTTATAGATTGCCTACAATCTTTTGATTTGCAAAGTAATATTGAGTTTAGAGAGAACGATGAAATTAGTCACTTTGCATTAAGTGGCGTGTGTTCACCTATTGTGGTGGAGCTATTTGAAATGCTTAAAAACAAAGGGCGTTTACATGAATTTTCGCATCGAATTTTAGTTAACTATGAATTGATTAGCTTACTTATTTTAAATATGCCTGATCACGATCCAGATAAGCACGGGCGTATACGCGACCACGTATGTTTTATTGTCAGTGTTACCGAGCAGCAGCTACGCGCCATCATGACTAAGAAAATGCTTGAATCACAACAAGCAAAACTTAATGCCGTAGCAAGTACAGTTCACAGTAAGTTTCATGGCTTAATTAGCTTATTGAATGACAACCGTCAAAACAACGAAAAAGTGTTTAAACAGTTACAAGAAGAGCTCGAAGAACGTATCCCATCAATGGGATTAGATGAAGATCAGGAGGTGTTTATTTATAAAAAAGTAGATGAAACTATCCAAAACTCAGTGGCCAGAGAGGAGTCTGTTAAACAGGTAAAAGCAGCTTTTGCTGAAATTGAGCAAGACCTGTCATTGCTTTTAAAGAGCTAAATATATTTAATTAAATAATGTTACTTTAAGGCTTACTCCAACTGCATTATGCATCTCTGGGTAAGCCTTTTTCTACGATTCTGATTAACCTAGCCGTTTTACGAATTTGTAATCGTTGTTTATCGTTTTGTTGAGCAAGCGCCCATTCAATATGTTCTAAAACAAGCTCGCTGGATATTTGGCTTTTATCTTGTAAGGCATGAATAATAGCCGGGCTAAACTCTGCATTACCTAAACCGACCGCTATATTACGTAACCAACGTTCGTGACCTATGCGGCGAATAGGGCTGCCTTCGGTATTTTTTAAAAATGTAGGCTCATCCCAAGCAAATAGCTCAAGTAAATCTTTATTTTTTAATTGAGTACGGGGATGAAAGTCATTTTCATCCGTTATTTGTCCATAACGATTCCAAGGGCATACCAACTGGCAATCATCACAACCATAGATACGGTTGCCTAATAAAGTTCGGTATTGTTCGGGTATAGGGCCTTGGTGTTCTATCGTTAAGTACGATATGCATTTACGTGCATCAACAACGTAAGGCTCTACAATTGCACCTGTTGGGCAAAGAGTAATACAAGCAACACATTTACCGCAGCCTTCAAACGTATTCTCTGCATCTATTGGTAGAGGTAAATCAATAAATAGCTCGCCTAAAAAAAACCACGATCCTGCTTCTTGGTTAATTAATAAAGAATGCTTACCACGCCACCCTAAACCGGCTTTTTCGGCAAGTTGACGCTCAAGTACCGGGGCTGAATCTACAAAGGGTCTAAAGCCATATTCGCCAATTTCTTGCTCTATTTTTTGGCCAAGTTTTTTTAAACGATTACGCATTAATTTATGGTAATCACGACCCAGTGCATAACGACTTATGTATGCTTTTTCTTTATTTTTTAAGGTTTTTGCAAAGCCAGCATCGGGAGGGAGATAATTCATTTTTACGGATATAACACGCTGTGTACCAGGTACTAATTCAGCAGGGCGAGCGCGTTTCATGCCGTGAGCAGCCATATAATCCATCGAGCCGTGGTAGCCAGCATCAAGCCAGCGTTGCAATTGGGCTTCGTGCTTAGATAGGTCAATATCAGTAATACCTACTTCGCTAAAACCAAGCTCTTGCCCCCAGGTTTTTATTTGTAGGGCTAATTTTTCATAGTCTGGGGTAGGGTTGCTCACACACTTCACACACTTAAATTAATAGCTGCGTAATTTACCATATTTCTCTGAGCCCGAAAACGCTTCTTAGCGCACGAAGCGCTTTAACTGTTGTTGGGTCTGTAAGCTTAACTGTTGAGATTGCTCGCTATCGGCTAATGCCGTATCTATTTGCTGTTTAGCTTGCTCACCTAAAGCTACTATTTGCTCTACCGATTGGTGAGTATTAGTTTGAGTGCCCTCAAGCATATGTACAGCACTGGCTATTTGTTGTAGTTGCTGTTGGTTGTGCTCAAACTCACTAAGCATTTTTGTAAAACCCTCACAGGTTGCACTAATTGAGCTTTGTGCATTATTGGAGTGAGTCATTAATTGCTCTGACTCTTTATTTGTTTCATTTACTAGCTCATTCATTTGAGTAATAAAGTCGCTTATTTGCCTAGTTGCGCCACTTACCTTTATTGAAAGTGTGCGTACTTCGTCTGCAACTACGGCAAACCCTCTGCCAGCTTCACCCGCTCTAGCTGCTTCTATTGCGGCATTAAGGGCTAACAAATTAGTTTGATCGGAAAACTCTTCAACCATTTTTAAAATACTACGAATGTTTTCACTGTTCTCTTTCAGTCCCGCAATTGTATTTGAAAAGCTACCTAGCATATTAGTAATAAGTTTAACCTGCTTTACTAAAGCAGCGAGCTCTGATGCAGATAGTTTTACAAAATTAAGGTGTTCATTATTAACGTTATGCACGCTATCTGTATTATTTACTATGTTTTGTAAGCTTTGGGTTATTTGCATACTGGCATTAATAACACTGTGGCTTAACTGTATTTGTTGCTCGCTTGATTGCTCAGTATTTTTCATCGATTCAGTGACTTGTATATTACTGTGTGCACTAGCTTGAGCACTGTTATATGTTGTGCTGAGTAACTCACTTAAATGGGCAGTAAATATATTATATTGTGTACTTAAATCTTTAAATTCGTCATACGAAAAGTGAGGAAGTTTTGCTGCTAAATTTGCATCTTGTTGGTTTATTTTTATCAAAGTATCGCGCATAGCAGTAACAGGGCGAACAATTAAAAAACACATATAAAAAAGAGTAAAAATAAAACCAGATATAATAACAAGCGTAAGTAGCCAAAATAGCCCTGTACTTTGCTGTTGTTCGCTTAAGCTCTGATGCAGCCAAAATAACGTAATTGCTTGGAACAATAATACAAAACTCAAATTACCGACTATTTTACGCGTTAACGTAAAAAAGAATGTTTGCTCTATATAGTTATAAATTTTCATAAAACTACTCATTATGCTTAAGCCCTACGATTCTTATTTTAGTTAGGGAGGTGTAAGTTAGCTTTTTTGTAACGATAACAAGTAAGCTTTGGTTCGCGCTGGGTAATTTGTAAAAATTCCGTCTATGCCATACTCAAGCATTAGCGCTATATCTTGTTCTCTATCGACCGTATAAGCATAAATCTTTAAGCCTCTTTTTT
This sequence comes from Pseudoalteromonas sp. C8, assembly GCF_011378685.1. Lineage (NCBI taxonomy): Bacteria > Pseudomonadati > Pseudomonadota > Gammaproteobacteria > Alteromonadales > Pseudoalteromonadaceae > Pseudoalteromonas > Pseudoalteromonas sp. C8. The sequence continues at coordinate 259,097 of NZ_WTKT01000001.1, read as the reverse complement.
TTGCATCATCGGCAAAAGCCTTATTTATAAAGGTTTTATCTGCATGTACGCTATAAGCATTTAAATCACTTGCAAACTTTGCATAGTTAATTGGAATAGAAGAAGTAAGGGCGCCTATTTTAAGCCATGGTAGCTTGCTTTTAAGCCACTGTAGTTGATGATGATCAAACGATGATACTAAAATATTCGCTTTCGATATTTTGTTAGCTTCAATGTTTTGTTCTAGTTGAGCCACAAACCTTTCTAGTTCAAATGTATGTTTAAGCTCAATATTTAATAAATATTTATTATTATTCCAATCAAACAACTGCTGAAGAGTAGGAATTTGTTCACCATTTCCAGCATCAAGTTTAGAAAGTTCATGTGCCGTAAAGTTACTCACCCTACCTTTACCGCTGGTGGTTCTATCGAGCCATGAGTCGTGTATTATCATGTAATCATCTAAGGAACTTTGAATATCTACTTCAATACCATCAACACCTACTTTTAACGCTTCTAAAATAGCGCTTTTGGTGTTTTCAGGAAAATCCCCACTGGCACCACGGTGTGCAAATACTTTCATTGTCGAGCCTTTTTAGTGATTGACCACGTTTCAAAACAAGCGGCACTAACAATAAGTGCTCCACCAACTAACGTCATAACAGTAGGACGTTCATGAATAATTACTATAGCCAGTATGGTGCCATAAAGTGGTTGTAAGCAAGAAATTAACCCCGCAGTTGCCGCTGATAAATGCTTTAAACTTGCTGCAAATAATGAATGAGGTGTAGCCGTAAAGATAACACCTGCTATGGCAATTAAAATTAGGTCGTGATTACTAACCTCATATACCGGCACTTCTATAAATGCGCACAGCATAATGCTTGCCACTAAGGTTTGATAAAACATAGTTTGCGGGCCACCATATTGGCTAAAGTAGCGCTTATGGGTAATGTTTCTGATTGAAAAAAACAATGCCGATATAACACCTGTTATTACACCTAAGGTTACATCGTCGCCTAAGTTTGCACTTGGTACTAATAAGTAAATACCTAAAACAACCACCGCTGCACTTATTATATCTTTTGCTTTTGGCCTGCTTTTATTAAATAAGGGTTCTAAAAACACCGTCATTACGGGATAGCTAAAAAATGCCAGCATTCCAATAGTTATACCGGCCATTTGCATACCAGCAAAATAGGTAACCCAGTGAATACCCACTGCAACACCTAAAAATAACGCAATAAGGTAGTCTTTAGGCTTGTTGAGTTTAATTTGTTTTTTTTGAAAATACAGCATGGCTAAAATAGCCATTCCTGCAATTGCAGTTCTGTAAACGGTAATATCTAAAGCATTTAAACCAATAAGCTTGGCAAATAGAGCGGTTCCGCCAAAAAGTAATACCGCTATGTGCAAATAAATTAAACTTTGCTGCTGAGATTGCATTTAGTTTCCTTGTTGTACTTTTTGAACATATTAACATTGCTTAAAAATTCTTAAGATGAATTTTTTATCGCATGACAAATGTCATAAAAGTTGATGACACTTCACACTCTTATTATTTTTATACGCTGGCATAGTTACCTTACTCAACAGGGGATAATTATGAATTCTTTAATTTTAATCAGCTTAACTATTAATGAAGTGCTAGAGGCGTTAAGTTTTACGATTACGTACGCAGATTGCTTTATGCTGGCGTGCATTTTTATGTTATTTATATTTATTAATAAAAATAGTGCTATAAGTAAAAATAATATGCCAGAGGTATTAGTATGAGCTCGCTTAACTCCTTTTCTCAACAAAGTGATAAAGGTTTTTGGAAATATGGGCATTTAATTTTTACAGGCTTTTATTTACTCCCACTAATAATTAATTTTGCGAGCTTTACTGCTAACCAAATAACGATGTCTTTAGCCTTTTATGTTGCTTTTATTCTTCTATATGTAAAAGCAATAAACTGTAAAAGTGCAGGGGTGACCAAGTTGTTTGTAGCCATGCTATTAATTTGTTTTTGCGCCACGTTTTACACCACAGGTACTCCTACTTTATTTGGCTTTGCAGCGTACGTAGCAGGCTATGCATACAGTTACCATCAAAGAATTTATGCTGCACTCGCAATTATATCTACGGTTTTATTAAGCGCATATATTGGTGATATAGGGAAGGTGCAATACTTTTTAGCCGTTGCTTTGATTTTATGTGCAGCCTTATTTAGTTACGGTATTGCAGCTAAAAGAGAGAGCCTGTACAAAAAACGTGAGCAAGAAAGCGCTAACCAATTAGAGCAATTAGCAGCAATTGCTGAGCGTGAACGGATAGCCCGCGACTTGCACGATATTTTAGGTCACTCATTGTCATCTATTGCTTTAAAAGCTGAGCTTGCCAATAAATTAAACCAAGGTGAGCGTTACGCTCAAGCAAATAGCGAAATTGCACAAGTGGCCGATCTTGCAAGGCAGTTACTTAGTGATGTAAGAAGCGCCGTTAGTGATTTAAAACAGCTTAACCTTGTTAGCCAAGTAGCACAGTTAAAACAAAGATTAATAGAACAAGACTTTAACGTTTCATTTAATGTAGTTTTAAATACTCTACCCGCTAAAGTAGAGGGCATCGCAGGCCTTATAATTAAAGAAGCCGTTACCAATTTGCTACGTCATAGCAGCACAAAAAATTGCGAAATAAATATAGAACAAACAGCGCAGCAGCTACTCATTACCGTTATTGATCGTGCACCGTGCTCCACATTAAATTCGGGCAATGGCCTAAATGGTATTAAAGAGCGAGCAGAGCAACTCAATGGTAGTGCAACATTTACCTGTGGCGATATTTTTACTTTAAATGTAATGCTACCAATTTCAGCTAAGGATTTATAATGATCAGAGTGTATTTAGTGGAAGATCAAGCGCTTGTGCGCGACGCAGTAGCAGCATTGTTAGGACTCGATTTTAATATTGAGATTATTGGGCAAGCAAGTAACGGGCAAGATGCACTTAATGCAATTGAAGCGCTTGATAGTGATTTACATCCCGATATAATTTTAACCGATATAGAAATGCCAACCATGAATGGTATAGAGCTGAGTGAAAAAATAGCCGCTAAGTTTCCCGCTATAAAAATGGTTATTATGACTACATTTTCTCGTGCGGGTTATATTAGGCGAGCGCTTACGGCAGGTGTTAAAGGTTTTATTTTAAAAGAAGCACCCAGTGAAGAGCTAATAAATGCGCTTAAAAAAGTAATGCAGGGGCAAAAAGTGATAGACCCAGAGCTTGCTATTAATGCATTGGACGACGCAGATCCACTTACCGATAAAGAGCGAAAAGCACTTAAACTTGCAAGCGACGGGCTTAAAACAAGCGACATAGCCAAGCAGTTATTTATAAGCGAAGGTACTACACGTAATTATTTATCAGACGCTATTGCTAAGCTAAACGCCACTAACCGTATAGATGCTGCACGTATAGCTAAACAAAAAGGATGGCTTTAAATAGTGGGTTTATAAATTATAAGCAAAGTATTACTTATAAAAGTAACGAACAGCGCTTAAAATTAGCTTAAAATTAGCTTAAAATTAGCTTAAAAAGCGTTAAAAGAGGGTTTAATGGCAAATCTAATAGAACTAACAACTAAAAATAACACCGCTATACTCACCATGAATACCGCTGAAAACCGTCACAATCCAGCGTTTTTGGCTGAGTTTAATTTACACCTTGACCACATTGAAGCAGATCAAAATATTAAGTCAGTTATTCTAACCTCCTCGAGTGACAAAAACTGGTCATTGGGCATCGACCTTCAATGGATGTCCAATCCAAGTATTTTACCAGCAGCTATTTCTGACTTTATGATTCAAATAAGTGACTTGTTTAAGCGCATAGTTACTTTTCCTATGCCTATTATTGCTGCGTTAAACGGGCATACCTATGGCAATGGTTCGGTGCTTGCGTGTGCGTGCGATTTTAGATTTATGAAGTCAGATAAAGGCTTCTTTTGTTTTCCTGAAGTGGATGTAATGGTGCCGTTTGTACCGTCGATGTTTCCTATAATTAATAAAGCTATTTCGCAAACATTCTTTAATCGTTTAGCTATGTCAGGAGAGCGTGTTGGTGCACAGCAGTTGCTAGACAATAAAGTGGTTGAAGCTGTGTTTGCAAATAACGACGAACTACAAGCGGGTGCACTTGAGTTTGCCCAGCAATTTAATAAAAATCGTTGGATTTACGCTCAAAATAAAACACAAATGAATAAGCAGATTTTACTTACGATGAAAGAAGAAGACCCAAGCTTTATTGATAATATAAGCAAACTGCTCTGGAAAAACCTACAAAAAAAATAGTATAAGTCTTAGTATTGCTACTAGATGAAAATACTTTGCAGTTAAGGGGTCGTTAAGCCCCATTGCGCTAGATTTTTAAACTATACAGCAAGATAAACAGCAAGGTAAAAGTGCTTTCTTAAAAGTTTAATCGCTTTTACCTGTCTCATTATAACTATATGGGTTAAAATACCTACATAACCAACTAACAAGATAGTGAATGTCAAACCAAGATCCAAATCTCAGTCGAGAACAAGAAAAGTACGAAAACCCAGTCCCTAGTCGTGAGTTTATACTTACTCACCTTCAAGAACGTTCAAAACCTGCTAACTACGCGCAATTATGTGAAGAACTAGCAGTAAACGATGACGAACGCCAAATAGCATTTAAACGCCGCCTTCGCGCTATGGAGCGTGACGGACAGCTGTATTTTAATAAATTTAAATGCTATGCCCTAATTGACGAAGCCGGTTTAACCAAAGGCAAAGTAATAGGCCACAGAGACGGTTTTGGCTTTTTAGAAGTTGAAGGCGAGAGTAAAGATTGGTTTATTGCTAAGCACCAAATGAATATGGTGTTACATGGCGACATTGTACTAGCTAAAGGCACTAAACGTGGTTCTGGCTCAAAATGCGATGCACGTATTATAAAAGTGCTTACTAACGAGCGCGCGCCAATTGTTGGCCGTTACTTTGTAGAGCATGGTGTTGCCGTTGTGGTAGCTGAAGACCCGCGCATAACGCAAGATATAATGATTTTACCAGGCAACGAAAACGGTGCCCGCCATAACCAAATGGTGCAGGTTAAAATCACTCAAAATCCAAGCCGCAACATGAACGCGGTAGGTAAAATTATTGATGTACTTGGTGAGCATTTAGCCCCAGGTATGGAAATTGAAGTCGCACTGCGCAATCACGATATTCCACATGTATGGCCAGAAGAAGTTGAAGCACAAGTTGCTCACCTAGGTGAGTTTGTTGAAGACGCTGACAAAAAAGGCCGCGTAGATTTACGTGACTTACCACTTGTAACCATTGATGGCGAAGACGCTCGCGACTTTGATGACGCCGTGTACTGTGAACCTAAAAAATCGGGTGGCTGGCGCTTATGGGTTGCCATTGCCGATGTATCGCATTACGTAGGAATGAACACGCCGCTTAACAAAGAAGCAATTTTGCGTGGTAACTCAGTGTATTTCCCTGAGCAAGTAATTCCGATGCTACCAAAAGTGCTTTCTAACGGATTATGTTCGCTTAATCCAAAAGTAGATCGCTTATGTATGGTTGCCGAAATGACCGTATCGAGCTCGGGTAAACTTTCGGGCTATAAGTTTTACGAAGCGATAATGAACTCGCATGCGCGTTTAACTTACACCAAAGTAAATGCCATTTTACAAAACGACGAAAAACTACGCGAAGAATACTCAGCCGTAGTGCCACATTTAACTGACTTACAGCAAATGTATATGGCACTTAAAGCAGCACGCCAAGACCGTGGTGCCATTGAGTTTGAAACCCTAGAAACACGTTTTGTATTTAACGCTCAGCGTAAAATAGAATCAATAGTGCCTGTTATTCGTAACGACGCGCACAAACTGATTGAAGAATGTATGATTTTAGCCAACGTATCGGCGGCTAAAATTCTTGAAAAGCACGAAGCAAGCGCGCTTTATCGTGTGCATGACGAACCAGACAGCGAAAAACTAGGTAACTTTACTAAGTTTTTAGGCGAGTTAGGTATTCAAAGCACATTAAGCGACGAGCCAACACCAAAAGAAATAACCCAAGTATTAGCGCGACTAGGTGACAGCCCAGAAGCCGAGCTTATTCAAACTATGCTACTGCGTTCAATGAAACAAGCTGTATATCAGCCAGATAACATTGGTCACTTTGGTTTAGCGTTATCGGCTTATGCGCACTTTACATCGCCAATACGTCGTTACCCAGATTTAGTAGTACATCGTGCTATTAAAGCAGTTATAAAAGCACAAGGTCAGCAAACGTCTGGCGAATACGCTTATACCGACGACGAAGTTGATCAACTTGGTGAGCAGTGTTCTACCACAGAGCGCCGCGCCGATGATGCAACTCGCGAAGTAGCGGATTGGCTTAAATGTGAGTTTATGCAAGATCACGTAGGTGACGAGTTTGACGGTGTTATTTCATCGGTCACTAACTTTGGTTTGTTTATTCGTTTAGACGATTTACAAATTGATGGGCTTATTCATGTTACTAATTTAGGCGACGAGTTTTTTGCGCATGATGCTGCAAAACACACCCTAATAGGTGAGCACTCACACAAAGTTTATCGCCTTGGCGATAAAGTAACAGTAAAAGTTGCGTCGGTTAGTTTAGACGATCGCCGTATCAACTTAACGCTTAAAGGCGATGTTGCACAAGACAGATACTCACGTCGTCGTGCGCCAAAAAAAGGTTCAGGTAAATCTGAGCATGCGCCAGCAAGTGTGCGTTCGCAATTAAAAGCAGGCAAAGTACCGGGTAAAAAGTCGCACAGTGATGACAAACCAAAAGGTAAAAAAAAGCCAGCAAATAAAGATAAAGGCAAGCCTGTAAATAAGTCTGCAACTAAACCCGCAGATAAAAAAGCAGCAGACACTGCCGTAAAGAAAAAGCCGAAGAAGAAGGCAGTTAAAAAGCCTAAAAGAGCTGGCAAAAATGCCCGTAAAAGTACTAGCCCAGGAGCAGATAATACGTGAGTAATGAATTAATTTTTGGCTTTCACTCTGTTGAAGCAATTTTAGAAAGCGAGCCAGAGCGCTTTGTAGAAATTTACGCCCTTAAAGGTCGTGACGACAAACGCTCAACTCCGATTATTGATGAAGCACGTAAGTTTGGTATTTCAGTACAGTTTATGCAGCGTAAAGCCCTTGATAGCAAATCAAAGGGTGAGCAGCATCAAGGTATTATTGCCAACGTAAAAGCAGCGCCAACGTTTAACGAAAAAGATCTTGATGCAATAATCGCTCGTGAAGACACACCGTTTTTACTTGTACTTGATGGTATTACCGATCCGCATAACTTAGGCGCATGTCTACGTAGTGCAGACGCTGCAGGTGTTCACGCTATAATTGTACCTAAAGATCGCTCTGCCAAGCTTAACGGCACAGCACGTAAAGTTGCTTGTGGCGCAGCCGAAACAGTACCGCTTATTCAAGTGACTAACCTTGCACGTACGCTTCGCGAAATTAAAGATGCAGGCGTATGGGTTGTAGGCACTGCTGGCGAAACTGATAACCACGTATTTGATGCAAGCTTAACGGGGCCAATGGCGATTGTTATGGGCGCAGAAGGCGAGGGCATGCGACGCTTAACGCGTGAGCATTGCGATATGCTCGTTAAAATCCCAATGGCGGGTACTGTTTCAAGCTTAAACGTATCGGTAGCCACGGGTATTTGTTTGTTTGAAGTATTACGCCAACGTAACGCAAATAACTAATATATAAAACGATAAGTTTTATGTATTAAAAAGCCGAGATTGAAATTCAATCTCGGCTTTTTTGTATCTGTAACTTACGCTTTTAACTTTGCACCAATTGTACTGAATTGATGCTCTATCATAGCGATAGGAAAATAACCCTATAGCAAGGCAAAAATAACGAAATATAGTTGTTCTTATATGAGTTATTTTTAACGCAGCTAGTGAACCATTTCTCCTATACAAAGCGCAGGTAAACGGTTTAATAACAAGGCAATAATTTAGATGTGTAGTGTTCTTACATAAAAAATTATTAACGCTGTTAGTGAACCGTTTATCTCATACAAAGCGCAGGTAAACGGTTTAATAACAAGGCAATAATTTAGATGTGTAGTGCTTTTACATAAAAAATTATCAACGCTGTTAGTGAACCGTTTAACCAGCTTTCAATTTAGAATGAGTAAGTGTAGCCCATCTGTACAGTACGCGGCTTACCTGGTTGAATGCCACCGTTTGAACGGTTAGCAACGTATGTTTTATCAAACAAATTATCAACGCTTAGGTATATTTTTTGATTTTCATCGATTAAGTATTTAGCAGCTAAATCCCATACTACGCGGCTATCAATTGCGTTTAAGCCCGACTGCGTTAAGTTAGCATGCGCATCAGATACGTAACGTATTTGGCTGTTAACTACAAACGCAGAAAACTCAGCACCTAACGATAACGCTACTTGGTTTTCTGGTACGTAAGGCATTGCATCGCCTTTTTCTACCGTGCCCCAAATTTCTGAATCAAAATCGTTTTTAAACTCAGAGTCTGTGTAGGTATACGTTAATTTAACTGGGAACATAGCTGTATCAGTTGCAAACGTACGTGCTGCACTAAATTCAAAGCCCGCTACTTCTACTTCACCGTAGTTGTATTGGTCGCCAATGTTGTCGTCGCTACAACCAACAGCTGCAGTACAGTTACCGTGCATGTTGCTGTAGTCAGAGTAAAACGCAATTACTTCACCGCTAAAGCCATCCATATTAAAGCGAGAGCCAAACTCAATGTTTACACTTTCTTCTTCTTCTTGGTCAGCATTACCAGGTGCTGCTGGTGCATAACCTTTTTGAATGCCCGCAAGTAGCGTTACGTTTTCGTTAAGCGTGTAAGTAGCACCTAACGACGGAACTAAAATCTCTGTGTCGTTCGACACATCTTTAGTTAAACCGTTGCTGCGTGTTGGATCTGATTTAGACCACTCTTCACGCGTAATAGTAATATCTTCATAACGAAGACCTGCACTTACTACTAATGCATCAATTGTCCACTCGTCTTGAATAAACAAGGTACTTGCTTCTGCGCTATCTACACGGTTGCTGTCAGAGCCCGGAACACCTTGCTCTGTAAGCGTTAAGCTTAGGTCTTGATTAAGTGTGTATTTGTCTTCCCATTGAAAACGATCCATTTCGTCTTCGTGGTAACGTACGCCAACAGTCACATAGTGATCGCCTGCAGGAATATGTAATTCAGACTGAATACCTTTAGCTTGGTAATCGCGGTTATTAGCTTTAATACCAATACCTTCAATACCTTCGCTTGTCGGGTTTGCTTCAAATTCACTGTATTGTTCAAGGTAGCTTTCGCTTACTTTGCTGGCTTTATACCAGTTACGATGAAAATCGTTTAAGTAAGCCGTAGCTAAAAACTCATAGCCATCACCAAAACGGTACGCGTAGTTAAGTTGGTATGCGTTGTGGCGCGTATTCATTTCATCGTTTTGCGATGCAGCATAACGACGATAAGGACTTTCTTGATAGTCTTCGTCAGTTAAGCCCATGTATGTTTCGTCTGATGTTTCGTCAGAGTACTTAATTTTTAGCTCAAGATTATGCGCATCGTTTTGACCAAACGTATGGCCAAACTTTAATAGTAAATCTGTTTTTTCAAAGCCGGTGTTGTCATTACCTACTGGCAGCTCTTTAAAGCCATCTGCGCCGTAAGTAAATACTTCAATTAAGCCTGCTGTGTTGTTTTTTTCTTTACCGAAGTAAGCGTGACCTTTGTAATATCCATCACCACCAAGGGCAGCATCTACCATACCCTTTGAGCTATTTGGCTCAGTAGGTAAGCTGCGCGAAAGTAAGTTTAAAACACCGCCCGTAGTACGCGGGCCATACTTAACTGATGCCGCGCCTTTTAATACTTCAATAGACTCCATACGACCCGTAGTAGGGAAGTAGTAAGCAGAAGGTGCTGAATATGGTGCTGGTGCAACTAATACACCGTCTTCCATTACTGATATTTTATCGTTACGACCAGTACCTGTGCCGCGCATACCAATATTAGGACGAAGGCCGTAGCCGTCTTCTTCTTGCACGTAAACGCCCGGAACAGACGCTAAAACGCGAGAAATATCAGTAAATTTGAATTTTTGAAGTTCTTCATCAGAAATAAACGTAGCCGAACCAGGAATATCGTTGATTGCTTGCTGAGAGCCAATAACGGTAATTTGTTCAAAGCGTTGTTCTTTATTGCTGGTGTCTTTTGCTATTGCAGTAGCACTAAAAGACAAAGCAACCGCAGTTGCCAGGGTAGATACTAAAAACTTAGGGTTCATTGTGTTCCTAATCATGTCAATTATCTTAATTGGCGTAATTTGAACACGTTAACGAATACGAATCAATGTTATTAAGTATTTAATTATTCAGTTTAATAGAACTAAAAGCACCTACTTATGCAACTTTGTTAACTAAATTGTTTCTTTTGTATTAGTTTGTAATTGCTTTACTCGTTATAAAGTTTTGATTAGCTATAACCTAAACGTAGCGCTATAAACTCCGCGAGCTTATCTACTGCATGATCCGATTCACCCGAACTTTTAATTAAACTAATACCAATATTACCAAGCGTGGGTAAATGTTTGGTTTGAACTTGATAGTTAAGCTCACTCGGTACTGTGCTTTTAGCAAGTACGGTAATACCTAAGCCTTCTTTTAATGCAGCAATAAGGCCGGTTAAATCGGCGTTGCTATATACAATTCGGTATTTTATGCCCGCACTTTTTAATGCATCAATTGCACGGCGACGATAAATACACCCCTCTGGCGCGGTAACTAGCGTAACCACCTCGTTTTGAGCAAGTGACAGGTCGCCCACCCACACCAGCTCGTCTTGCATAAAAATAGGGAACTTATCAGAGTTAAGTCGCTCATTTAGCGCAAGTACTAAATCGAACTGATCTTGGCGAGAAGCCGAAAGTAAATGTTTACTTAAACGCGACTTAACTTCTAACGACACCTCAGGGTAGAGCGCCACAAAGTCGCCAATAATAGAAGGTAAAATACGCGCAGCAAATTCGCTCGGAATACCCAAGCGCACTTTACCTGCGATGTTTTCTGATGTGAACTGCTGCAAAATAGCATCGTTGTGTTGCATCATTTGCTTTGCCATAGGCAATAATAGCTCGCCGTACTGGTTTAATACTTGGCGCTGTCCTTGTTTTTTAAATAGTTTATATCCGAGCACGTCTTCTAAGCGCTTTATTTGCAAACTTACAGCAGGTTGCGACAGGCCAAGTAAATCGCCTGCTTTAGCAAAGCCACCTATTTCAACTACCATTACAAAAGTACGTAAACCGTCTGTTGATATGTTTTTCATATTTAAAATTACAATTTATATAGCTATATATATAAGTATTATTTATCAATTGATAAAAAATTACAATTTGTTGTTGGTAGGCGTGGGCAATATACTTTTGTAATCGAAAATACACAGGTGTTTGTTATGACTTTTAACCCAATAATGTTTGCCCGCCACAGCAACGCAAGTAGTGCGGTTACTAACGCTTTGCAAACTAACAACAATCACGTTGTAATGGATTTTAGCGGCACCGAAACCAGTGTATTTTTAAGCACTATTTTAGGCCTTGATTTAACTAAGCTTACCGCCAGCGGTTTAGGCTTAAAAGGCACGCTTGATGGCGACTATAATTCTGACTACAGCTTTGCTGTTTATTACTTTAGCGAAACCGCCTTTAGATTCGTACTGCCACACAACGCAAGCCTTCAACTACAAGCACTTATAAACGAGCAACAACTACGTTTTGATATTGATTATGTAGTACGCACCGACCTAGCAAGCTTTATTTTAAGTGGCGACAACGCGTTTGATACTCTAGTAAATGCTTTTAAATTAACACCCGGTTTGCGCCTTTCTGACGCGCAACTATGCTACGGTGCGCAAAGTGGTGATGTATTTATTACCGCCATTGATAAAAACGACGAACAACACTTTGTATTAGTAGCTAAACAACAAGAATTACAAAAATGGCAAAGCTACATGCAAGCGCAAGGTTTTGCACTTATGCATAGTGAAGCCGCATAACGAATACAAACAACAGGTGAACATAACAATGTTTACCTGTTTTTAATTACGGTTAAGTAAAAACTAATTTAAGCCACGCCCTAAACAGGGTTAATTTAAACGTGAAGGAATGTTATGACTTCTAAAACTGTACTACATGCTAAGCACCTAGAAGCGGGCGCTAAAATGGTTGATTTTCATGGCTGGGAAATGCCAATCAACTACGGCTCACAAATAGAAGAACACAATAGCGTGCGTACCGACGCAGGTATGTTTGACGTATCACACATGACTATTGTTGATATTGAAGGGCCTCAAGCACAAGCATTTTTACGTAAGCTAGTAGCTAACGACGTTGCAAAATTAACCGTACCAGGTAAAGCGCTTTACACAGGCATGCTTAACGAGCAAGGCGGTGTAATAGATGACTTAATTATTTATTTCTTTAGCGAAACCTTTTACCGCCTAGTTGTTAACTCAGCAACGCGCGAAAAAGACCTAGCGCATTTAGCTAACGTATCGAGCGACTTTGACGTAACCGTTACAGAGCGCCCAGAGTTTGCAATGATTGCAGTACAAGGCCCTAACGCTAAAGCAAAAACAGCCACTCTTTTAAATGCTGAGCAACAAGCCGCGGTTGAAGGCATGAAACCGTTTTTTGGTGTTCAAGTAGGTGATTTATTTATTGCCACAACGGGTTATACTGGCGAAGACGGTTACGAAATAGTAGTACCGAACGACCAAGCAGCCGATTTATGGCAACAACTGCTAGACGCAGGGGTTAAGCCTGCTGGTTTAGGTGCACGCGACACGCTACGTTTAGAAGCAGGTATGAACCTTTACGGCCTAGATATGGACGAAAGCGTATCACCACTTGCCGCTAACATGGCATGGACCATTGCATGGGAACCAGAAGATCGCGACTTTATTGGTCGTGACGTACTTGTTAAGCAACGCGCAGAAAAAAGCACTGACAAACTAGTTGGCTTAGTGTTTGAGGAAAAAGGCGTGTTGCGTAGCGGTTCTAAAGTAATTGTTGACGGTGGGGAGGGTGTTATTACCTCAGGTACTTTCTCACCAACACTTGGTTTTAGTGTAGCCCTTGCACGTGTACCACGTTCAACAGGCGATACAGCTCAAGTAGAAATGCGTAAAAAATTAGTAAACGTTAAAGTAGTAAAGCCTAGCTTTGTACGTAACGGTAAATCAATAATTTAAATAATTTGGTTATACCAATCACAATAATTATTGTGATTGGTATCCTCCCAATATAAACCAAAGGACAAATAAAATGAGCAACATTCCTAGCGAGTTAAAATACGCACCTTCACACGAGTGGGTTCGTAACGAGGGCGACGGTACATTTACTGTTGGTATTTCTGAGCATGCACAAGAACTTCTTGGCGACATGGTATTTGTTGAATTACCAGAAGTTGGCGACGAAGTAGACGCTGGCGAAGACTGTGCAGTAGCAGAGTCGGTTAAAGCAGCATCAGACATTTACGCACCTATCAGTGGCGAAATTGTTGCTATTAACGAAGAGCTTGAAGACTCACCTGAAACAGTAAACAACGACGCTTACGGCGACGGTTGGTTATTCCGTATTAAAGCATCTGACGAGTCTGAGCTAGACAACTTATTAGACGCTGAAGGTTACTCGCACACTATCGACGAAGAATAATAATTTTTTGAAGATAACTAAAAGCCCCGTTTAATGTATAAAAATGGGGCTTTTATGATTTTACAGCGCACAACCCCATACTGAGTGAGCTGTTAAATCGTCAAATATTTTAATTAATGCTAGTTACCCATTAGCATTTAGGATCATAGGAATCTGGATTCATGTCAAACGCCAAATCTCTTGAAGAACTAGAGCAAAAGCAAGATTTTATTCGCCGCCATATTGGGCCAAGCCCAGCACAAGTAAGCGATATGCTAAGTGCTTTAGAAGTATCGAGTGTGCAAGAGCTCATTGACCAAACTGTACCGGCTAGCATTCGTCTAGAACAACCGCTAACAGTTGGACAAAGCCGTACTGAAGTTGAAACACTAAGCTACCTAAAATCAGTAGCAAGCAAAAATAAAGTTTTCAAATCGTACATTGGCCAAGGCTACCACCCAACTAACGTACCGCACGTAATTTTACGTAACGTACTAGAAAATCCAGGTTGGTATACAGCGTACACACCGTATCAGCCAGAGATTGCACAAGGGCGTTTAGAATCATTATTAAACTTCCAAACTATGACCCTAGATTTAACCGGTCTTGATTTAGCAAGTGCATCACTACTTGACGAATCAACAGCCGCTGCAGAGGCTATGGGCCTTGCAAAACGCGTATCAAAAGCTAAAAAAGCCAATGCCTTTTTTATCGCTGACGACGTACACACACAAACAATCGACGTAGTAACAACGCGTGCCGAGCAGTTTGGTTTTGAAATAATTGTAGGTAAAGCAGAAGATGCCGTAAACCACTACATTTTTGGCGCATTGTTCCAATACCCAACCACATCAGGCGAAGTGGTAGACATAACGGACCTAATTGCTGGCGTACAAAGCAAAAAGGCGATTGCCTGTGTTGCTGCCGACATAATGAGTTTATTACTATTAAAAGCACCGGGTAAACTAGGCGCAGACGTAGTACTTGGTTCGGCTCAACGTTTTGGCGTACCTATGGGTTACGGCGGTCCTCATGCTGCATTTTTTGCAACACGTGACGCATACAAACGTTCATTACCAGGTCGTATTATTGGTGTATCTAAAGACCGTTTAGGTAACGACGCACTACGTATGGCAATGCAAACGCGCGAACAACACATTCGCCGCGACAAAGCCAATTCAAACATTTGTACAGCACAGGTACTACTTGCCAACATGGCAGCGTTTTACGCGGTGTACCACGGCCCACAAGGCTTAAAAACTATCGCGCAGCGTATACATCGCTTTACTGATATTTTAGCAACAGGCCTAAAAGCTAAAGGCATCGCACTTAAGCACAGCACGTGGTTTGATACCCTTACAATTGCAGATGACAGTAAAGACGACGTAATAGCACGTGCAATTGCAAAAGGCGTAAACTTTGCTACAAACCACGAAGACGAGTACTCAATTTCGGTATCAGAGACAACAACACGTGCCGATATCGCTGAGTTATTCGATATTATTTTAGGCGAAGGCCATGGCCTAAGTGTTGACGCTATTGCAGCCGACGTTGAGGCAAATGGCAGCGAGTCAATTCCGGCAAGTTTAGTACGTGACGACGAAGTACTAACGCATCCAAACTTTAACAGTTACCACAGCGAAACAGACATGCTTCGCTACATTAAGCGACTAGAAAGCAAAGACTTATCGCTTAATCACTCAATGATCTCGTTAGGCTCATGTACCATGAAACTAAACGCGACTGCTGAGATGATCCCAATTACGTGGCCTGAGTTTGCAAACCTTCACCCATTCTGCCCGCTAGATCAAGCAGAGGGTTACCAAATAATGATTGGCGAGTTACACGACTGGCTAGTAAACATTACCGGTTACGATGCAGTATCACTACAGCCAAACTCTGGCGCGCAAGGTGAATACGCAGGCTTAATCGCGATTCGTAAATACCACGAATCACGCGGCGATGCACACCGCAATGTATGTTTAATCCCAAGCTCTGCGCACGGTACTAACCCTGCATCAGCGCAAATGGCGAGCATGAAAATTGTGGTAGTTAACTGCGACAAAAACGGTAACGTAGACATGGCCGATTTAAAAGCGAAAGCTGAGGAAGTGTCTGAAAACCTATCGTGTATCATGATCACATACCCGTCTACGCACGGCGTATACGAAGAAACAATTCGCGAGATTTGTGACATTATTCATGAGCACGGCGGCCAAGTTTACATGGACGGCGCAAACATGAACGCGCAAGTTGGTGTAACAAGCCCAGGCTTTATTGGCTCAGACGTATCGCACTTAAACTTGCATAAAACGTTTTGTATTCCACACGGTGGCGGTGGTCCAGGCGTTGGCCCAATTGGTGTTAAATCGCACCTTGCGCCGTTTATGCCAAACCACAGCGTAATTAACGTACCAGGTACTAACATCGGTAACGGTGCGGTATCGGCAGCGCCTTATGGCTCAGCGGCTATTTTACCTATTTCATGGGCTTACATCACCATGATGGGGTCAGAGGGCTTAAAACAAGCCACTGAAATGGCAATTGTTAATGCTAACTACTTAACGCATGAGCTAAGCAAGCACTTCCCAATTTTATACCGTGGTCGTAACAACCGTGTTGCTCACGAATGTATTGTTGACTTACGCCCGCTTAAAGAGCTATCAGGCATTACTGAAATGGACGTAGCTAAGCGCTTGCAAGATTACGGCTTCCATTCACCAACTATGTCGTTCCCAGTTGCTGGCACATTAATGATTGAGCCAACGGAGTCTGAATCAAAAGGTGAGATTGACCGCTTTATCGAAGCAATGGTGTCAATTAAAGGCGAAATTGAAAAAGTAATCTCAGGCGAATGGTCAATTGAAAATAACCCGCTAGTGTTTGCACCGCATACACAAGGCGACGTGTTAGGTAACGAATGGGACCGCGCGTACGACCGTTTTTACGCTGCATTCCCAGTGCCTGCAGTGGCTAAAAACAAGTTCTGGCCAACCGTTACACGTATTGATGACGTATACGGCGACCGTAACTTAGTATGTTCATGCCCTGCGGTAGAGACTTATCGCGACTAAGAGACAGACTAATTTTTGAACTTTAATGGGTAGTAAGTTCCATTATAGTTTGAAAATTTATCAAAATTATAAAAGCCGTTGCAGCAATGCAACGGCTTTTTTGTGCGTGGTGATAAACCATAAATAATATGGGCGTAGGTTGGGTAGAGTGAAACGAAACCCAACAATTCACAAATATATTCACTCGCTCAAAAGCCAAGAGTATGTATTATTTATTGTAGGCGTTAAGCTTGCTGACGCGCTGGCGGCAGCCTTAAAGTTATAAATAACATTGTGCGCCTGTAGCTTTTAGGCTACATTTATTTAGCAAGTTGAATAAATTGGAGTAATTATCATGGCGCTACAAACATCAGATTTTAACCCGTTTGACTATATGGAAACACAGCAAGAAATTAATACATTTTTAGAAGAGTGTTTAGCTGATGATGATCCAAATACCTTTATTGAAGCACTTGGCTTATTAGTAAAAAAACATGGCGTGAGTGATATTGCTAAAGCAACGGGGTTAAACCGTGAAAGCTTATATAAAGCCGTTAACGGTAAAACCAAGCCACGTTGGGAAACTATTTTTAAAGTGATGAAAGCACTTAACTTTCGCCTTACAACACAAGTTGCATAAGCTGGATTGAGTGAAACGAAACCCAACGAATCACAAATATACTTACTCGCTCAAAAGCCAAGAGTATGTGTTATTTATTGTAGGCGTTTAGCTTGCTGACGCGTGGGCGGCAGCCCGAATAAGTATTTAAATAGGTGTTTAAGGTTATCATCACCGATAACGCGAATACGTTTCGCGTTTCACGCTTCTAGAAATTAGAAACCTTATTCAAGGTTTTTTGCCAGATTGCTGGCGGCAACCAAGGGGCGGCTACCGCCGAGCGCCCCTTGGAACCCCACGGCGCCCCGAGCATCACGCTTAATCCTTCAAATAATTAATTGATGTGAACGTAAACGGCGAAGATAGGCCATCCATGGCCTAGTTTCGCCTTATCGCGCATCCATGCGCGATATTCNTCACCGATAACGCGAATACGTTTCGCGTTTCACGCTTCTAGAAATTAGAAACCTTATTCAAGGTTTTTTGCCAGATTGCTGGCGGCAACCAAGGGGCGGCTACCGCCGAGCGCCCCTTGGAACCCCACGGCGCCCCGAGCATCACGCTTAATCCTTCAAATAATTAATTGATGTGAACGTAAACGGCGAAGATAGGCCATCCATGGCCTAGTTTCGCCTTATCGCGCATCCATGCGCGATATTCCTCATCAATTGCTTATTTTCAGGGCGTGATGACGGGGGAGGGTGTTAAACGTGAGTTTGGTGTTTGGTTTTGGCAAGAAACAAAATCTGACCCTCTATATTTCCTCCTCGGTCAAAAGCCAAGAGTATGTGTTATTTATTGTAGGCGTTTAGCTTGCTGACGCGCGGGCGATAGCCCGAATAAGTATTTAAATAGGTGTTTGAGGTTATCATCACCGATAACGCGAATACGTTGGGCACTTCTAGAAATTAGAAACCTTATTCAAGGTTTTGTCGCGCTGGCGACGGCAGCCAAAGAGGGGCTGCCGCTGGTCCCTCTCTGGACACTCTCAGCGCACCCGAGCATCACGCTATTTCCTTCAAAACACAATTGATGTGAACATAAACGCCATGAAAGCACATCCATGTGCAAGCATGGCTTTCATTTCATCCATGAAATGCATTACTCATCAATTGCTTATTTTCAGGGCGTGATGACGGGGAAGGGTGTTAAACGTGAGGTTGGTGTTTGGACTTGGCAAGAAACAAGACCTAACGCTCTGCAATTTTTTGGCTGGTCCGATCCTTTTGATCCTATTTTATTCTACTGATGTAATACAAGCATATACTATGACTCACAAATTTCTGATAGGAAAGTAACTTGAGCTTCGGTAAGTTCGTATACTTTATTACTTAAAAGCTTAACAACCTCTAGGCAGATACTTTTCTTTTGCCCTTCTCCTGACAATTGAAAAGGAGCTTTATCTGGATTTTCGAGTTTTGCCGCATTCTCAGCATACATAAAAATTTGAGTATTCAAGTTAGCTGCTTTTGACTTATTGTCTCTTAGCTTCTTTTTAATAATTGAATATTTAGCATTTTTTAATATTTTATTTACGGAATCGAACATAAGCTCATTGGGTAAAAAATCTTCAACTTCCCAGTCAAAATTTTTACTTTTCTTATCCCAGACAGTACCGTCTTCCTTTGGATAAACTAATAGCTCTATACTTAGGTTTGAGAATCTATTTTTGTTAACGCTGTTCTCTAAATTTTTATATTCGATTCTACCCGCTTCATCATTATCCAAAATTATTTTTATTTGCGGTTTAAAATCAAGGTCTATTGCCAAATTATTGTAAAATTGGACTGAACCAGATATTTTTGAAGCACTCCCAGACCAGATTATGTTGGGGGCAATCATCTCGTTGTGTTCGATCAGTGCTTCTAAGTATTTTTTATCTGTCTCACCTTCCACTATAATATTGTAAGGTAATAAATTCCATCCATCGTTATTCTCTATGCCTAGATGCTCTCTTATACCCTTAGCTTTAGCTGATTCAGATGAAAAAGATTGAGCATGTGTGGATTTTTCAAAAAACGAACGATCTTTTTTCCTAACGTAATTTTTCTCATTCACATCACAGACATACAAATAAGTGTATTCTAAATTATTTAGATCAATAAAATGCTGCGAGTGAGTAGTCATAACCACAGTTTGTTCTTTTTCTCTAGCTATCTTTTTTACAGCTCTAAATAATTGTTTTTGTGCTTTCGGTTGAAGAAATATTTCAGGCTCATCTAAGCCCCAAATGACTTTTTTATTAGCATTTGAGGCGATATAGTTCATTAAAGTCAATAAAGCAGTTCTTTGAGCACCACTACCTTTAGAAGAAATAGAATGGTCATTACCGTCATCTATCGTAACTTGAGTCATTCTGGATACAACGTCACGTAATTTATCAAACTCAGCGAACGTAATTTTGATTGCACTGTTAGAGTCCAAAGAGCTTAGAATATTTAGCTCTTGTAATTGTTGATTTAGTTCTTTCTGGATATCGTTTAACGCAGCTTGGGCTTGCGCCTGAAATTGTTTTAATGTTTCTAAAGGCTTTTGCTGTTTAGCTCTTTTTTTATCAAGCTTGAGCAAACCATCTGAAGCAAAAAGTTCTGACACTAAACTTGGTATATCGACATTATTAGACTTTACATAAAAATACTTAAAGTGTTTTACGATATCTTTAAATGCTTTTTCCGTCTGGGGGAGTGTTTTAGTTTTATCAGAACTAGATATCTTATATTCAATGGTCAGGTCTTTTTTAAACGTGGCTTTGACCGTTATGACTTCTGATACATTAATACAAAACTTACCTGTTAGCTCAGTATTTTGAAGTTCGCCACCTCTACCATAATAAATATGGTGTGGTATGTCAGTTGTTACATCATATAGCTCAATGTCTTCAATATGGTTGAAAAAAATATTCAGTGCCTCTAGTACGTTAGTTTTTCCAATATTATTCTCCCCGCAGATCGTAATGGGCTGACCATTAACCACCTTTATTTCAACATTCATAAGTGAACGAAAGCGTTTAATCGTGAAGTGTTCGAATTTATAGTCCATTATTGCTTTTCTATCACATCAAATAAATATACGAGTACATACTACTAATTTTATTAGATAAGTCCAGAATCCAGAATCAGTAAATTGGTAGGAGCAGGTATTTCTTTTTGCCTTTTGTGATTTAAAAATGCAAAACTTGCCCCTAGTAACCCCATTTAAAAAGGCAATGTTATTGCCCTTTTTTACGCGCTCAAACTAGTAGTTCTAAACTATAGCGCTACTAAGCTTTGCTCTAGCATTGCCTTTATTTGTTTTACTATTTTAGCTTCTGTTTCAGGTTCGAATTGTTGTATACGTGGGGTATGAATATGCCCTGTAGGTATACTTGAATTAAGCGCATCGCGCAGGCGAATACTTCGGTACGATATTTCGTTAGACAAGTAACCACCGCCGCCGCCATTTACCGCAATACTATTTTTTAGCTCGCCGTACGAACCGGCTTTATAGGTTTTTTCAAGCGTGGTGACTTCGTGATTGTCGATAACTTTATAAGGGCCTTTGGCTTGTTGCATGTAAGTTACAGGCAAGCTAAATTTTACAAATTCGTTGCCCGGAAGTGGTCGGCCATTAAGTTTTGGTATCACTGGGCTTGTTTGCGTTCCACCATACACAATATTGGCATTATCTGGGGCGGTTACACTGCGGCGTTTACCCGGGAAGTGTTCTAAATCAAACTCTGTTCTGCCCATACTTACGGTTACTACCATGTCTACATTATTAAGTGCGTAGTAGGGGGCAAGTAGCGATTCTATTATTCCTTGATCGAAGTCTTCGTAGCGCACAGGCACCATAACGGTATTAATTTCTGCGCTCACGCCGTTGTAATTAATAACTTGGCCGTCGAGTAACAACGCCGCAACACCTGAGGGGTTACTTTGGTTTATGTTTCTATCGAGTAAAAATGGGTCAAAACCCGTTAGTAATATTTTTTTAGTGCTACCTGATGAAAAAGCAAGGTCGGTACGGCCTCTGCTGCCTTCCTCAAGTAGTGTTAGTAAAGTATTTAGTTGAGCCTGCGTAATTGAAAATTTAGGCGATGTTGTGCGTATTACTTTGCTTGAAAGCAGGCGTGCCCAGTAGAGCTCTCGGTCGTCGTAATTGTTGGTTTTTACTATGCGTTGCTTGGCGTTTTCCCACAGTTCAAAGCTAAAGCTTTGTACTAATATTTTTGCACTTTTGAAGTCGTTTAATTTTTTAAATTGTTGTTCAAAACTTGATATTTGTGGGGTAAATGCTTTTAAAACACTTGGCATAGCTGTTTGGGCTTTGTTGATGCGCTGTTCTTCAACAGTTAAAGGGTTACTTAAAACAGCGAATGAAGAGGCAATTAAGCTAGTCGCTAGTAATACTTTGATCATAATATTCCTAATATAAGGCTATTTTTTATGTGTAATTTACTATCCTACTATTGCTAACTTAGAGCAATCAATTAACGTTGAATCGACTGATATTTGCTTTTGTTGTTTGTTAAAAACCAATGGGGCAAATTTTGCTCAGTATACCAAGGGTCTAGATTTACAGTTTATTGCTCATTGAGTTAATTACTATGTCTAGACCGTTATGAATAGAATACGAAAATACCTTTTTAATTGTTTTTTACACTGTATTTTTCCATCTACTTCGGTTTCTCTTCTTCAATGATTATTGAGTACGTTAGCCAACTATCGCTGGGTACCAACTTGCAAGCACTACACCAAATAAGCCGACTAAAAATACAATGGATATCAACATCATTAAAGCAGCGGTGGCGATTGTTATCACTCTATTAAACGTTTTACCTGCATACCTGACTAACTCAGCTATAAGCAGCGGCATAATATAAGAACATACGCTAATAGTTAACACGGTTGGACCTGTAAACGTTGTTGTATCAATTCCTAGTGAGCCGAATATTAAAAACCAGGCAAAAATCATCAGCCTAAAAAATAAAACGCCGTTTGCTGCAAGATATAAACGTATCGCCCAGATTTTATGTTTAGTGATATTACGCTTTCTGGCCGCTTGTACGGCTAATATACTCGCTAAAATAACCACGCAACCACTAAGCATAGTCAACGCATGCATCAAGGTGTTACCAACGGTTCCTCTGGCTATCATAAGGTACATACCTGCTAAAGAGATGGTACAGGCTAACATTACGAACACGCGACCATTGTAGCGGTGAAACTTAGTATACTTTGCTCTTATTGTAGGTATTAGCTGTAAGCTACCACCAATTATCATTACGATGGCGAGTAACACATGCAGCGCGTACATTGAATTACCGCTGGGATCGCTGGCAACATAGGCGGAGCTATTTATACGACTCCAGCCAGATATTCCCGTAGTGACCCCCGTAAGCCCGTATCCCAAAGCGAGGTAAATAACAAAACAGATTTGTGCCATCAACAGGCACGTGAACCACATTTTTTTACTCATCTCAAGTAGCTCATTGGGCGTTTTTTGTATTGTTTGCATTAACATGTGCTTTTCCAAAAAGTCTTTTCAATAGCCCAAATATAAAGACTTTCATGGTGATTTCTTCTCAAATTCGGAATTTGAGCAACGATATATTGATAATTTTTTGTAATTAGCTAGGGTGGTATAGACACATTCACTAACAAAGTTTTTTTGCCAACATGCATGTTAATTTGTACCATGTAATTCAGACCAAGTTGTTGGTTAAAACGTCATTTTAAGAGCACGCTATTATGCAAAATTATTCCCCTTATTACCTTCTTCTTTTTGTTTGTATGGGGTTAATGTTTTTAAATGCGCTGAAAAAAGATAAGCAGCTGGTTCATTATTTATTTGTGATATTTTGTGGCTCCCTTTGTATGGTGGCAGCACAAAAGCTCAGTGCGCAAAGTATAGGCGCGTATCAATATTTAATCGGGTTGTTCACTTGCGCAACATGTAATGTTTCATGGCTGATTGCAAGAACGTTATTTCGTGAGCATTCGCCAATTTCCCGCAGGCATGTGACTTTTGCTGCAACCATTGCGGGCTTGATCATGTTTAATCAAACATGGCACTACTTAGTGAGCCTTGATCCTCAGCCTTTACCTACCAGTGATGTAATGTGGCGTTTAAAGCAAGGGGTGAATGAGGTCACTATATTGCTTTCATCAAGTATCCTTGCGCTTTCTTTTTGGGAGGCGTTTAGAGGTTATAGTAAAAAAACACAGTCACAAAAAATGCAATCAATCATCTTTGGGAGCGCTTGGGTTTTAGCTGTGTTTAATGCAAGTATTTTTCCTAAGTTTATCTTTAGTGCGGCTGAAATTGAGCTGTATAACCCCATTATCATAACTTCATCTGCACTTTTAATCGTATTTGCAATGCAGGGAGTTATGCTGCTTCAAGCAAAAGTAATAAATAACCAAGCGCTTAAGCAAAAAGATGATATTGGCACTATTAACAATGACACATTTAATCTAAATGAAAACTGCAATCAAGATGTAGAGTCTGAATTGATAGTTGGCATTACAAAGCTTATCAATGAGCAGCAGCTTTACTTAAAAGCCAGCCTCAAAATTTCAGATTTTGCACAAGCGCTAATGGTGCCTGAGTACAAAGTTAGCCGAGCAATCCGCTATCACTATAAAGCAGCTAACTTTAATTTATTTATTAACCAATACCGCGTTAAGTATGCAAAAAAGTTATTAATAAACGATCAGACCAAAGAGTGGAGTATTTTAAGCATAGCACTTGAGAGTGGCTTTTCTTCTCTTGCGACTTTTAATCGTGTGTTTAAAAGTATTGTGGGTGACATTCCTAATGAGTATCGAAAACAAAACGGTGGCTACTATAATAAAGGTATACGGGAGCTTGTTGATTAGCCAGCTATGTTTAGTTAGCTGTAAATAAAACAAAAGAGTCTAATTTTAACTTTATATCAATGCTCTAAGTTTATAGTTTATTGCTCATTGAGTTAATTAATATGTTTAGACCGCTGCGAATAGAGTATGAGAATGCGTTTTATCATGTGTGAATCGTAGAAGAGGGCGTGAAAACACTTTTTTTAGTGATGACGATTTTAAGCATTTTTTATTGCATAGAGCAAACAAGCCTTCGTTTTAGTATTGAAGTGCATTCGTACTTCTTAATGATCAATTTCTATCACCTGCAGATAAAATATCCAAGATTAATTTGACCTCTATGGATTCTACTTTCGGTTCTAATGAAAATTAAAAACCGTTGTAGCAATACAACGGTTTTCTATATAGTGCTAGCCAAGTGGGCGTTAGCCCGAAGTAACCTTTGAACACCTTCGCTTTATTCGTCAGGCCCTTTTAAGGTAAACACTAAATGTTTACGCATATCTTTTAAAATAACGCCTTTTTTAAGCATTGCGCCACTTAAGCGTTTTTGCCACTTTAATAAATCTGGCTCTGCGGCGGCTAAGGCTTGCTCGTTTTCAAACTGAAAGCACAGCAGTAGTGAACTTGGAAATAAGTGATATTCCACATCAAACCAGCATTGCAGCATGCCTGGGAGCTCAGCGCGGCCTTGCTCTTCTAATTTTTCAGCTGTATTAAGTACAAGTGCTTGCTGTTTTATTTGCACTGCAGAGAGTTTTTTCATTATTAAAATCCAAGTTAGCGGCTAAAAAATGCAGCCGGAATGTGGGCATTATACGCAAGCTTGTAGGCAGGCAACAACTTTGAAAGGGAGTTAATGTTTAATAGAGTGTATCAGCTTAAAATCTATGAGGCCCTGTTGGAAGGTGCCTTTGGCTTTTTCAACCTACGTAGGTCGGATAAGCGGCGCAGCCGTGCCATCCGATATTTCAAATTTTATTACAGAGCCTTAATTTGGACATTAATACTAACGTGTTTTAACTCTATGGTTAAATAACCTTGTTTGAGGTCTTTTTAAGTTGCTTGCGACAACTAAGGGGTAGCTGTCGCAAGCCGCTTTTAGAGCCTTACCGTATTACGTTTAATACTTATAAGAGGTATCAATAAGAACGGTTTATTTGGATCGGCGCTTGTCTAGCACATAACGTACGGCCATTCTTGCAACACCCGCACCAATACCTGAGACCACTGCCCATGTAACGGCCTCTTTAAGATCTGTTTCTTCGCTTGGTCTATCTTTTGGTGCTGGTTCGTTGGTAACCTTTTCCCACGATTTTTGTAAAGTTTTCCTTGTTAACATACCTGCAGATGCAGCGGCCAGACCTATACCTATCGTCGTAATTAGCTGTTTATTACTCATATTACCCTCGATTATTTAGTTGTAGCGTGAGTTATCAATATGTAACTCTTTAAGTAAGAACAGTAGTACCAGCAATTTACATACCGATAGACTCTGAAGACTTTAAATCAGGTTTTTTAAGCGGCTATTATTCTCTTTGTGTAATTTAGTCGTTTTAAATCACACTTAAGCATCAGCTAAATAACTAACGTAAAGCTGTGCCACTGTGCTCAGGTTTATTTTTGAGACATTTATTCTGCAAATTAACTTACCTTCTAGTCGGCTTATCTGTACATATAGTAAACACTCTTGCCCTATGCTTTAATATTAAAAACAAGGGAGGGCGTTATGAGTAAAAATCGATTTTTATTTAATAAATACGTTGCAGTAATGGCTGTGTCGGGCACTTTGGCTGCACCGGTAACTGTGCTTAGTAACGAGCAAGGGCCGCTAGTTGAGCAGCTTTGTGCTAGTTGCCATAGTTTAACTAACCTTGAGAGTAGCGCGGGTTATAGTCAGCAGGACTGGCAAACATTAATAAGTTATATGGTTGATACGGGCGAGGGTACTGCGCTTAGTAAAGATATAAGCGCTTACTTAGCTGAGCATTATCCTGTTAATACCAAGCGCGAATCTAAAGTTGTTACGGGCGACTTAAAGCTTAGCTTTAAGTACTGGCAAGTGCCTACGCTTGGGCAGCGCGCTCGCGATCCGGTACAAGGTAAAAACGGACTTATTTGGTGGGTTGGCCAGTGGGGTAATATTTTAGGCAGGTTAGACCCTAAAACCGGCGATATGAAAGAGTACACACTGCCAAGTGGTACCTATGCGCACAGTGTGTCGCTTGATAAAAATCAAACTCCTTGGTTTTTAGGTAATAAAAATGGCACGGTTGGATATTTAGATTTAAAAACCGAAAAATTTAAAGTGTATAAAATGCCCGATAAAAATGCCCGCGACCCGCATACTGGTGTATTTGACGAGGCAGGTATATTTTGGTTTACCCTCCAGCACAGTAATATGATTGGCAAGCTAGACCCTACAACTGGCGATATTAAACTCGCTACTTTACCCACTAAAGGCTCACGGCCATATGGTATTAAGCTTGATTCAAACGGCACGCCGTGGGTTTCGTGTAATGGTAGTAACTGTTTGGTTAAAGTTGATAAAAAGACCATGGAGCTTAGCGAAATTAAACTCCCTGGCGCCAAAACGCATGCAAGGCGGCTTGCCATTACGCCTGACGATATGGTTTTTTATGTTAACTCTGGTATGGGTAAACTTGGCCGCTATAACCCTAAAAACGGTAAAATAACGCAGTGGGATAATCCTAGCGGTGAAAACAGCCACCCGTATGCAATTGAATATGCCGATAACGCTATTTGGTTTAACGAGTCAGCTAAACGCCCTGAAACCTTAGTACGGTTCGACCTTAATACCGAAACCATGCAAAGCTGGCAAATTCCGAGCAAAGAGGGTGTTTACTCTGGCTTAATTAGGCATATGCGCATGGGGAATAATGGGCTGATTATTCACCAAACAGCGACTAACCAATTAGCTGAAATTACATGGTCTAAGTAATAATTTTAATTAATATATTTATATTAAAAACGGCATACCGCTTGTTAGTAAGTTTGTTTATGTAGATAGGAGTTTTTTACAAAATTTAGCAATTTTTACTCTAATAATAAGAGTGTTAGCACGGGGTTTTGTTTTATATTATTGATTTTAAATAATAATTTACTTGGTTTAAGTTTTGCTTGGTAGTAAGTGTATTTTCTTAAATAAATAAAGGAGTTATTATGAGTACCGTTATTACTGGGTTATTCGAAAGTGCATCACAAGCAACACTCGCAATTTATAGATTAGAAGCTTTAGGTATTAATGAAGCTGATATAAGTATTGTAGCCAACGACTCATACGCAAAGGAAGATTTTGCTGTAGACGAAGGTACTAAAGCTTCTGAAGGCGGCCTTATTGGCGCGGCTTCGGGTGGTATTCTTGCTGCAATTATTGGTGGTTTCACTGCCGTAGGGACTGTAGCAACAGGTGGTACAGGCTTATTAGTTGCCGGACCATTAGTCGCTGCATTTGCTGCTGGTGGCGCAGGCGCTGCAGTAGGTGGTACTTTAGGTGCCGCAATTGGTGCGTTTATCCCCGAGCACGAAATTAAGTATTATGAAGATGCCATTGAAAAAGGCTCTATATTAATTGGTATTAAGTACGATAGTGACAACAAAAACGCTATTGAAGAAATACTTAACAATGCAGGCGCAAGTAACGTATCTACAGCGTAATGCTAGCTAATTAATTAAAAAGGTGAAACTTGGTTTCACCTTTTTTTGTGCTCGCTTTTTAGCGCCGAGCAACAATACTTAATTGATTTTAAGGATTAAATCTGACGCTAACTGCGTTAAAAATTCTGATATAGAACAACTAAATAACGTAATTTTTGTCATTAAATGGACCCATTTATAAGCGGGTTGGTTTTAAACATACTTTGATTAATAAATACCCCTTATAAATATAATGCGTGAAGAGTCTCTGTAAAAGACTTATTTAGATTGGCGCTTCTTTATTTTATAACGTACGGCCATTCAACCAACACCAACCCTCGAGACTACCGCCTAAGTAATAACAGCCTCTTTAATATCGTCTTTTTCACTTGGGTTGTCTTTTTTGGTAGGGACGTTGGTAATCTTTTCTCACGAGCTTTGTAAAGTTGCCATTTTCTTTGTAAATATGCCTCGGTTTTTACTTAATCTTTGAGTAAAAGTTAGCTCATTAATTAAATGGATGTTTAGTTAAAGTTATTTTAATCAATAAATTGCGACTAAAAAATACATAAATGTATGTTTGAACATAGGACTGGTATAGACATTGAAACTACTTATTTAATAGTCGCTTAATTTAGCGATATTGTTTTATTAATTTGATACTAAATCAGGAGATGATGATGAATTGTTTGCAGTTTGATTCAAAAGCTAAAAGAAGTTTAAACCGCGTTTTAAAACCTGCTTTTGCAATATTATTTACCAGCGTGTTACTACAAAATAGTGCACTGGCTAATGTAAACGTTGAAATGCACCAAGTTACTAAGTCGGGCCAGGGGCAATTACTAGGCACTATTACACTAACAGAAAATGATCATGGCGTTGTTTTTTCACCAAACTTAAAAGGTTTAACGCCGGGGCAACACGGCTTTCATGTTCATCAATTTGCTAGTTGTGAACCCAAGAAAAAAGGCGATGAGGTAGTGCCTGGTGGTGGCGCTGGTGGGCATTTCGATCCAAAAGCTAGCGAGCATCATGATTATCCTTGGGCTAACGGTCATTTAGGTGATTTACCGGCGTTGTATGTAAATGAAAGTGGCCAAGCTAAATCGCCTGTTTTAGCGCCAAGGCTCACGCTTGAACAACTTAAACAACACGCAGTGATGATTCACGAAGGAAGTGACAACTATGCAGATGAGCCAAAGCCATTAGGTGGCGGTGGTAGCCGTGTTGCTTGTGGCGTAATTGAGTAAATATAAGGAGAAAGCTATGCCATATAAAAACCGTGACGAACTACCTGAGTCGGTAAAAAGTAACTTACCTAAACATGCCCAAGAGATATATCAAGAGGCGTTTAATAGTGCGTGGGATACCTACAAGGACCCAAGCGATAGAAAAAACGACGACGACCGCGAAACCACTGCGCACAAAGTGGCTTGGTCTGCGGTTAAAAATAGCTACAGTAAAAATGATAATGGAAATTGGGTTAAGTCGAGTAACTAGTTTTGATCAAACTAACAAAGCTAAAGCATTAAAAAGCCGCTACAGCTTATTGTAGTGGCTTTTTTATAGAGCCAGTGATTAATCACTTTTCTATTTACCCGTTTAAACAATACTTTACGGCGTGTTTGAGTAAAATTGGTAAGCAAAACCATAAGTACTGCTTTAAACACGAATGTGAGTTTAGTTTAAATTTACGTTATTATTTGTTTGTATTAGCCAAGCCAGAGAACACTTTGAATTATTTAGCTCATCTTTATTTAGCGCAGCCCACAGCCGATTCTCACTTTGGAAACTTGTTGGGTGACTTTGGTGGAAAAAGGCATATAGTTCACTTACCAAATACGGTTAAGAACGGGCTCGATAACCACTATTTAGTCGATAAATTTACAGACTCCCACCGCGCAGTTAAACATGCCAAGCAGTACTTTTCACCTGAGCGAAAACGTTTTGCTGGCGTGGCTATTGATGTGGTGTTTGATCATTTTTTAATTTTGCATTGGCAGCGATTTAGCAAGCAACCTTTAAGTGATTTTAAGTACACCAGCTATCAGCTTTTGAATAATCGCATACCTGTTATGCCGCCGCGCATGCAGCATGTTGTAACAAGTATGACTAAAAACGATTGGTTTAAAGAGTACGAAACCGTTGAGGGAATAGGAGTAGCACTTGATAATATTGCTAACCGCATTCGTTTTACTAATAACTTTGCGGGGGCAGCTGAGGATATAGCGCGTAACTACGATGAATTAGAAGCCGTGTTTTTAGCGTTCTTTCCGGAGCTAATTAAGCATGTAAGTGAGTTTGACCTTGAAAGCACCCCAAAAATGGCATAAAGCGCATTATTTAAAGTTTTTATCAATTGTTAACCTTTTGTGATAATTTAAGGTGAAAAAAACGCTACTCTAATACAAATTAATTTTTGAGTGTTTTTAATGAATCGCAATTACTTGGTTATTGTGAGCTTTGCTGTTTTAGCGGCATTTCAATCTGGTGCTGTATTGGCTTTCGACTTTGACTTGAAGTCGGTACGAACAACTATTTCAAACCCTAACACTAGTCACGCGTTAATATACGACGACTTGGCTGGGAGTAATCAAAAAACACTGTTTTCGTTAGAGCCCATAAACAATCAACGTGTGGGTGTGTTTTTTGATATTAACGACATTGAAATTGGTTATTCAGCCGATATTTTCGAAGATGATGTTGAAACAAAAACACAAGATATACTGCTTTCTTATAGAAAATTTAAAAATTCTAAAATCACATTTAACTATCAAACGCTTGAAGGGCTGCAAAGCACGGCTAGCAATTTAAGCGGCAATCAAACGGATCAAATTTTCTCGCAAAATACACGTTCAACCAAGTTTGAGCTATCTGGCCAACACAACTTCTATACCTTCAATAATAAAGAGTCTTTGTTTGAGCATTTTTTTCTTAATAGGCCAAAGCTAAGTAACAAATTTGATTTGTCGTTAAGTATTGTTGGCGCGTGGTCTTTCAAGCATGTATCCCTTGAGAATAAAGATAATATTGTATTTCAGGCTGATTTTTTAAATTCGTCTGCACCAAAGGTCACTAAGTTAATTTCTAATTCGTATGGAGCGAGTATTGGCTCGCTTTTATCATTTTCGTTACCGCATAATGTTCACGTATTTGCTGAATACAAAGTAGGTAAGGGAAATATTCGAAATACAGACCCTGGGCTGGGGTTAAAAGATTCTGGCGGTGAAAAAGTTGAAGCATACGGCGGTGGAATGTCTTGGACTTCTGACAATAAAAAACTTATGGTTGTACTTCGTGCATGGGAGCAAACAGGCCGGCATATAGATACTTCTTTTGGTGATTTGTCAGTAATTAAGTTTTTTTAGTATTGAGCACCGAAATAGTGAATTTACCAGGAATACTATGAGTAATAATAACGCAGTACCTCAGGCTTATGTGAAGCAAGAGGAAGGTTATAGAATAAAAGCCTTAAGATTATATCCTTGGGTATGCGGGCGTTGTGCTCGTGAGTTTGAGTACTCTAATTTGCGTGAGTTAACGGTGCATCATGTTGATCATAATCACAGTAATAATCCTGAAGACGGAAGTAACTGGGAGTTATTGTGTATTTATTGCCACGACAATGAGCACAATAAATACCACGAGCATATTATGTATGGCGGGTCGACTACAGATCGCAAAGTTGAGGTTGCGACGCATTCTCCATTTGCCGATTTAAAAGCGCTGTTAAATAAATCAAAGTAATAGTTTAGCCACGTTAATGGTCAAATAAACAGGTTAAAATTTTATAACAGCGATTATTGGTTTAATAGTTATTGCAAAATATAAGCTTTAGCGACTATTTTCCATTCATTATCTAGTTTAGCTAATGTTAGTGCATCGTAAAAGCGGTTAGTAGAGCGAAATAAAACAACAGCTAAACGGTCGTCAACAATGTTCATACTGATAACTTCACCATCGAGGTTTCCACCTGCTGGATTTTTGTTTGATGCCCATTGGTTAAGTACACTGGTCATGTCTTTATACGACTTAATAACTTCTTTACCGTCGTCGTTTTTTACGACGCCAACCATTGTTGCGTGATCTGCTGCAAATGCGCGAAATAAACGCACTTTACTCGCCTCACCCTGACCCTGAAAGTAGTCGTTTACTGCGGCTTTTATCGCTACTTTATCAGAGGCTTGATCAGCCAATGTACTAAACGATAAAAAGGTAACACTTATAATAACTAACAACGATTTCAACATAAAACTCTCTACTGCTAATAATGAACAACGCACTAAATTTAAGGCTGCTGGTGTAAGCTAAAGCAGCCTCACAATATTATATTTAAATGAAACTTTGTTTATTAAAGCTCTTTTGCTGTTTTGTCTTTTATGTCAAACCAGTTTGAGTCGGCTGAATTAATAAAGCCAGGTACGTCTTTTAGCCATTGTTTTTGAACTGATTTATCAAGATTTAAATAAAGTTTGTTATCAACAATTTTGAACGCTTCTGGATCTACGTCAAATTTTTTCTCCATTGATACACCAAACGCACAAAAGCCACCAAATTGTGGTGCGTACTTTTCTGGATTCGCTCTAAATAAGTCGCGGTGCTTAGCTGAGGTGAATTTATAAATGGCATTTTTATGTGTTGCAGTATATTCAGAGCTGCCTGTTACTGCTTTGTTTTGGGTAAAGTAAGCAACGGTATCGTAACCACTAATTGCAATGTCGTTAACGTCGGCATTTGCGTCTATGTCTGCTGCAAAGCTTAGTGAACTTGCAAGGACTGATGCTGCAAAAAAAGCTGATTTAGTCAGTGTCGAAAATTTCATGTGTATCTCCAAAGGGTAATTTAATTAGTGTGTTTGTTTAAAACTCAACTGTACTTTATCGTTGTTTTTTGGTTAATATGCGTCTATTAGTCTGTATTTTCATACCAATAATCCAAAGAGGCGTTTATGGACGTACTTTCGAGTGTACTGAGTCACTTTTCGCTTAATGCCAATGTGTTTTTTAGTGGGAACATGTGCGG
This sequence comes from Pseudoalteromonas sp. C8, assembly GCF_011378685.1. NCBI lineage: Bacteria > Pseudomonadati > Pseudomonadota > Gammaproteobacteria > Alteromonadales > Pseudoalteromonadaceae > Pseudoalteromonas > Pseudoalteromonas sp. C8. The sequence goes on along the minus strand of NZ_WTKT01000001.1, from coordinate 226,165 downwards.
TACGAGTGACTTTAGTGACGATCAAGGTGTTGGGCATTTACATTTATTACGCTCAGGTACGTTAAAAGTGCGCAGTAATAGTGGTTTTGAAGTGGTTTTGTCTACGCCTTCGGTTATTTTTTTTCCTCACTCTACAGGGCACTGTTTATTTTCGGATAAGGGTGACGGTGCTGATTTAGTGTGCGCACAAATTAGCTATCAAAGCGGTGGGCATAGCCCTTTATTACAGGCTCTCCCTTTTTGTTTAAATTATGAATTAACAGGTGATGGATTGTTAGAGCAAAGCGCTTTTTGGATTTTTGAAGAAGCATTTAAAGACGCCAGCGGTAAGCATTTAATTATAGATCGCTTATGCGATGTGTTTTTAATTAGTGTTTTGCGAAAAGTACTAGAAGAGGGCGCAATTAAAAGCGGGATGATGGCTGGGCTTACTCACCCTCAGTTGGCTAAAGTATTAATAAAAATACACCAAACTCCAGAGCAAAGTTGGTCGCTTAGCGCTATGGCTGAGGAGTGTGGTATGTCGCGTTCTAAATTTGCCGATACGTTTAAGCGAGTAATTGAGCAAACACCAGCTGACTATTTAGCTGATTGGCGTTTATCGGTTGCTAAAAAGCTTATTTTAAAAAATCAAAATATGGATTTAGTGGCTAATCAGGTTGGGTACGAAAATGGCTCTGCACTTGCCCGTGTATTTAGAAAAAAAACAGGGCAAGCGCCAAAAGAGTGGTTATTAAGCCAGCAATAATTTTATTTTTTGTGTGCTAACTACTATTCGTTTTTAATTAGGTAATTTGAATCAAGCGACCAAAAGTTATTTTCGAGTTTTTGCAGCGGTCGTTTTTTAGAGCCTGGCGATGCTTTATGTAATATCAAATTAATGAGATCAGAACTTACCGCCGGATCACTATGAAAGTAATCATGACCTATTAAGCTGCCAGATTTAGGCACTTTAATTAGGCTTACGTTACCTACTGAGGTAAATATGTCTTGCTCGTTTATGTTTACATCTTTTGTGTTTAACCTACCAAAACTTAAGCTGTTTGTTAGCCATTGTGAAATACCCAATGCGCTATCTTCTTGAGAGGTGTAAATAGTGATTTTTCCAAATGCGGGCCCAAATTGCTCAGCCATTAGCCTTTGCTTAATAATACCAAAATCAAGATCGGGAGCAGCTAAAATTAAGTTTTCAATACGCAGGTCTTCTCGGGGATTTCCGCCACTGGCTCTGTTTTCAATTATAAGTTCTCTAAGTGTTGTGGTTACTACATCTGTGCCACGGCTATGCGCAATAATATGAATATTTTCTATTTCAGGATTTTTAAAAAGTAGTCGTAAGGTTTCTTTTAAATGAAAAATAGTAAATTGACCAGACTCTTTATCTTCAAAATAGCCGGTTAATCCTGTGGCGGCAGCAGGCCAAGAGTAAACAATAGGTACGCCTTGTCGGTTTAAAAAATGCCAAATACCAGCAAGAGTAAATACCGATTCGTTAAAGGTATTATTAAAGCCATGCACAAACAAAATAACATCTTTATTATTACTGTTTTTTAAACGCTGATTAATATTTTTGTTTAATTGGGTTTCGTGAAAAATTTTGCGTTCTAAAATATCTTCGTCAATTTGGAGTTTGTTTTTTACGCGTCTAAATTTATAAGGCGATAAAGGGAAGCGACCTAATTCATCCGCTTTTTCCATTACGTAAGTCAAATTTCCGGAGCGATTTTTAAGGCTACTTTGCTTTAATAGCTCACTCCACTGCAAAGATTTATCGCCAAAATTTATTTTTGCTACACCGTACGCAATTGATGGCGAGCGACTTGCGTTATACATAACCCCCTCTTTTTCAGAAACTGCTCGGTCTGTAACATAGAGTAATTCCATACTTGTAGTATGTAGGTTTTTAGGTACTTGGGCTTCTGAATAAGGCGTACTTACATATAAATTGGGTGTAGGCATTAAAGCTGGGTTTGAAGTACAAGCAGATAGCAAAATAATGAGCAAAGGGGCGAAAATATAGGATTTACCGTGAGGGTGAAAAAGCATGCTTATTCCTTATTTTCGGTTTGTAAATTATTTTAAAGAGGTTAAGTATAAAATTAGCATATAAAAAGTAACATATTTATTACCTTTTACACATCACATACTAATTTTATAATTTATTGTTGCGTTAACGAGGATTCAAAATAAAAATACCCGAGCTTATAAGTAGAGAAAGCTGCGGGCATTGTTTTTTGGGAGGCTTATAAAGCTAAATCTTAATCGCCTCAGTAGGCGTTGTTGATAATCCACTAAAATACTTCATTACTAATTGGCCTTGGCTGTTTTTTTCTATTACTAAGTAATTGTTTGAATTAGGGTAGTAAAAGCTATTTTTAGACATGGTAATAAGTTTTGTTTTATCGCCACCAGTGCGCTTTGAATACAAAACGTCATTTTCAAAAATTAGGCTGCGTAAGGTGTTTTCATCAATACGGTAATCACCCAATACGGGCGCTAATTGCTGCTCTGTTACCTCTGCTTTTTTAAACTCGGGTAGTGCAATACCTAGTGCTCTGGCTGTGAATTTTTCGTTGATAAAAATAGGGTTTATGTGGTTTGAATTAGCCAGTACTGCAACATATAGCTTTTGCTCTGGAATATAGCGTGCATGTGCTAAAAAGCCATTTATTCCGCCAGTGTGTTTAATTACGGTGTATTCATTCAAGGGCTTAATAATTAATCCGTAACCATAGGATGAAAAGCTGCCGTCGTTGAGTTTAAAAGGGCTTACCATCTTCTCATAACCTGCTTTACTAATAAGCTTGCCAGACGATAACGCACTAAACCAAATGTTTAAGTCGGTTGGAGTAGATATAAGCGCACCTGCGGCATATGGCCAATCCATATTAATGTAGCTGGTGTTGATAAATCCTTGCTCTGTTTGCTCATAGCCAGATGCGCGATGGGTAACAAGTTCTTGCCCTTCATAACTACTCTGGTTCATTTTTAGCTTTTTAAATATGTGTTGTTCAATAAAGTCTTTGTAAGACTGGCCACTTGCTACTTCAATTATTTTACCAAGCAGTGAATAACCGGTATTTGAATAAGCCATCGCTTCGCCGGGTTTAAACACCATTGGGTGTTTGGCAAATCGCGCTAGTGCATCGTCAACGCTGGTGGGGACTTGTATTTCTTTATCAAAGAGATCGTCGTCATCTGTGTAGTTGGCGATGCCTGAGGTGTGGGTTAATAAGTTTTCGATTGTGACGAGGTTGCCCTCTGTTGGAAAGCTTGCAACATACTTATGAATATCATCGGTAACCGCTAGCTTACCTTGCTCTTGCAACATCATAATTGCAGCTGCAGTAAATTGTTTTGAAATAGAACCTAAACGCAAAACGCTTTGCTCATTAAGTGGAATGTTATGCTCAAGGTTGGCAAGCCCGCGCGTTCCTTTAAAAAGTACTTTGCCATTTTTACTTATAATTACCGATACCCCAGGCTCGTTTTCAGTAAGGTTATCGTTAAGAATTTCCTGATATTGCGAGGCTGTCGGATTTGCTTTTACAAGGCAGGGTGTTAATAGCGAGAGGGCTAACAAACAGCTAGCGTAAAATGGCTTAATCATATTCATCCTTTTTAGTTTTTATACCAAACCTGTAGATAGGCTTAGCGATCCCTGTGCTTCATTTAAGCGGTTATTTACTTTAATTTATAAGTATTATTTTTAGTTTATAGCCAGTTAATATTGCACAGCTAAAAAGTAAACTCAACGCTTCGCTTTAGTTACCCATATACATTCAAATTTTTTGTTAAATCAATAAACGCGCATAACCTTGGTGGCATATGCCGCTTAGTTAAATAGTTTAAGTAATTAGGCACTCCTCCCATTTTATATATATTAAGTAGCTACGATGATTTCAGCCGCTTGGATAAAAACAAGGTTGTTACATCAGCTACTTTAATAAGTGACAGTTTATCTGCATGGCTCCATGAAATTTTTGAGCCAACACTTTCACAACAAATAACACCTAGTGGCTTGTTATCAATAAAGTAGATGTAGTCAAGCAAGGAGTAAATGTTTGATGGTTCAAAATAAACTTTGGTGAAGTTTTTAGTGATTCCGTGGTTTCTCGCATCTGATGCGTCTAATACTTTATGATCTAAAATATAGTCAAAGTATGCAGGAAAGTCTTCAGCTTTTAAAACTGCATTACTTACTATTTCATTTTTTTCATCAAGGCAAATTAAGCTATTAATGGCAGTATAGTCGTGATTAAATAACCAGAGACTGACTCTGTCGGCATTTGGAATTAACTTTTTTAGCTCATTGCATATCTGTTTTAGCTTACGTTCACTCGTAATGTTTGGGTTACTAACTTTAACTGCTAAATTTTTGAGATTTGAGTTTTTTGGATTATAGACATTGAGCAAGCTATTTAAATGCTCTTTATTAAATGGCTTCGTTAAATAGCCATCCATACCAATATCTAAATAGTGTTCAATATCTTGTTTCATGGTGTTGGCTGTCATGGCAATAATTGGCGTTGTTTTACCTGTTTGTTGCGCTCTAATTATTTTAGTGGCTTGCACTCCATCCATCACTGGCATTTGAATGTCCATAAAAATCAAATCAACATGGTTGGCAAAAAAGTAATCAACGCAATCTTTGCCATTTTCGGTAAATATTACTTTCGCATTATGGGCTTGTAGCATTTTACTTACGACAACTTGATTTACTTTATTGTCTTCGGCAACCAAAATAGTACACCCTTGTAAATCGGTTATTTCTTTATTTGGTTTTAATAATCCATCGAGTTCTGATGTTTCAAAGCTTTGTTGGTAAGTAAATACAGAACCTTTATCTTCTTTACTCGTGAAGTTGATTTTGCCATTCATTAAACTACTTAGCTTGGTGCAAATGGAGAGGCCAAGGCCCGTGCCCCCGTACTTTCTAGATGTAGATGAATCAGCCTGATGAAACTCTTTAAATAAATTTTGCTGTGCAGCTTTACTAATACCAATACCTGTATCGATTATTTCAAATACAATATTTTGCGTGTTTAAGGAGTTCTCTTTTACAGTGACTTTAAACTCTACCTGGCCTTGTTGTGTAAATTTAATCGCATTTGAGCATAAGTTATTTAAAATTTGTGAAATTCTGACAGGATCGCCTTTTAAGGTTGTAGCGATATTTTTATCTATAGATGGAATAAATTTTATTCCTTTATCTGTGGCTTGTTTCATTAGTGGATTAATTACATTGTTAATGACTTCGCTCAGGTTAAAGTTAATATTCTCAATATTTAATTTACCCGCTTCAATTTTTGAAAAGTCTAAAATGTCATTTACAATATTTGATAGTATATTCGCGGAGCTTAAAATACTTTTTAAGGCGTTATCTTTTTCTATATTTGAAGTCTCTGCCAGTCCAAACTCAGCTAAATTTAAAATGCCGTGCAGCGGAGTTCTTAGCTCGTGTGACATATTTGCTAAAAATCGACCTTTTAGAGTGTTAGCTGTATCAGCTTCTTTTTTTAGTTCTTCAAGATTTTTATTATGTATTTGTTGTTGTTTTAATGCAGTGGCCAGCTTTCTGTTGTTTAACCTGAGCTCAAGTTGTGCGATAACTTCTTTGCCAAGTATTTTCAGTGCGTTAATTTGTGTTTGAGTTAGCTTTTTTGGCTGGTCGCTGATAACACATAATGTACCAATTGTGCTGCCACTAGGTGTAACTAGCGGTGTGCCCGCATAAAACCGAATGTTTGGATCGCTGGTTACTAGAGGGTTATCATAAAAACGTTCATCAAGTAGAGCGTTTTGTATTTCAAATACTTGGTCTTGCAGTATTGTATGAGAGCAAAATGCGATATCTCTTTCGGTGGAGTCTACATCGATACCATACTTTGATTTAAACCACTGCCTTTGTGGATCAACTAAGCTTATAAGTGATATGGGGGCTTCACAAATATCAGAAGCAAGTTGAGTTAAATCATCAAATACTTTTTCGGCTTCAGTATCTAATATTTCATACTCATACAGGGCTTTTAATCTAGATTCTTCGTCTACTGGTATTTGTGCTTTTATCATAGTATTGCTCAATATTTATATAGATTCACTATAAGAGTAATTTAGTGATAATGACAACTTTAACATTTAAATCAGGCTAATAAATAGATTCTGTATTTTGTTACTCTCTTATTATTTTTTTGAAGTGTTTTTTATAAAACCAGCGAAAGTAAAAAGGATCTTTCCATACTGAACACTCTCAGTAATTAACATCGGAATTAATAGGGATTAAACCAGTCTATAGTTTTACATCATCTGTAAATTTTGAAACTCAGCAGCTCTGCTGGTGGGCAAATTCTGCAACCTTGTGAATCATAAATTTCTAAAAGCATGTGATGGCTCGAAAAGGCTGATATTTTTCTTGGCATAAGTGATATTCACTAATGAAATATCACGAAATACTCACAATTGAATCACGTTTTAACTGTATATTTTACCTGGTTAAAACTTAATTTGAACACCCGCTCAAGTTGTGCTTTAATCGTTGCTCAATTATTGAGGAACTTTACATGATTAAATTTTATTTTCACCATACTCCTAACCCAATGAAGGTTGCACTCTTTTTAGAAGAAACAGGCTTACCGTTTGAACTTGTTCCTCTTGATACTTTAAAAGGTGAGCAACATACACCTGAATTTAAAGCAATTAATCCAAACGCTAAGGCGCCAGCAATTGTTGATGGTGAAACTCGTGTGTTCGATTCGAATGCTATTTTAATGTACCTTTCTGAAAAATATGGAAAGCTAGAAGGCAAGGGCGATGACCGCGCTGAAATGCTGTCATGGTTAATGTTTATCGCATCTGGTTTAGGTCCGTATTCAGGGCAAAGTGTACACTTTAGACACATGGCGCCAGAAGGGCTTGATTACGCGGTTAATCGTTATTTACGTGAAGCGCAGCGCCATTACGAAGTACTTGATACTCACCTTGAAGGTCGTGACTTTATTGTGGGTGATACGTATACCATTGCTGATGTATCTGCATGGGGCTGGATTGATAAAGCACCGGTTGTATTAGGTGAAGAGGGCTTAGCACCGTATCCAAATCTTAAGCGTTGGTTTGAAAGCATTGATAGCCGCCCAGCGGTTGCACGTGCACGCGTAATTGGTACTGATGTAGCCTTTAAAAAAGAGTTTGATGAAGACGCTAAAAAAGCGTTTTTCCCTTCAAATTACCCTAAAGTATAAAAAGTACTTAATACTAAACAGCAGATCAGCTAGCTGATCTGCTGTTTAGTATTTCATGGCTGTGTTAGCACCTCTTTATTTTCATCTGCCACGAATAAATTAACTTCCTCTGTGTGCTGGCTTACGCTATTTCTTTTTAGGGCGATATATAGGTCTGAGTGAATATATATACCTTCTTTTCCCGACTTCATTCCTGCAATTTCAAACCACGAAAGTAGTTGGCGTTTTCTACCTGCAAGTTCAAGCCTTATATCGCGCTTTTTAAATATAACATCTAGATCGGCAAGCATTGCCATTACGCTTAAATCTAAGTGAGTAAAGCAGGGCACAGCGTCAATTATTACACAGTGGGTGTCGTCTTTTTGCCTTGCGTATTGCTCAAGTAATCTGCGTTTAAAGTAGCTGGCATTAAAGTAAGTTAAAGGTGAATTAAAGCGATAGATAAACACGCCTTGCACTGCTTTTGCTTTATCTGTGGCGTCTAAACTTCTTACTACACCGTTAACATCTACGCCGAGTATATTGTCGGTTGGGCGCATTACAGTGCGAATAAACTGAAATAACCCCAGTAATACAGCAAGTGTGATCCCTGGTATAACGCCAATAAATAACACCGCAAGTAAGGTGGCTGAGGCGAGATAAAATGCCTGTTTGTCTTTTCGTTTTAGTTGCCAAACAGCTTTTAAATCGAGTAAATGAACAGAGGCAATAATAAGTACAACACCTAGCGCTGCGCTTGGAATAAATTCAAGTGGCGCTGTTAAAAATACGGCTATGACCGCAATAATGGCCGCTGCTATTATTGATACTAACTGCGTTTTACCACCCGTTGCATCGTTAACAGCGGTGCGTGAGTCGGCGCCACTGACTGCAAAACCTTGCGAAAGAGCTGACGCTATATTGGCAATACCTAGCGCTCTAAATTCTTTATCGGCGTCTATGTCGTAGCCATTTTTAGCGGCAAAGCTGCGCGCAGTTAGCATCATACTAACAAAACTCACGATGGCTAAGTTAAGTGCGGGTACCACTAGCTCACGAATAATCCCTAAATCAAAAACAGGGGTATTAAAAACGGGAAGCCCGCCAGTTACGGTACCAATGGTTTTTATATCAAGTTGTTTTAAATCAAAAATCCATACCAAAAGCGCACCAAATGCAATGGCAAACATAGATGCAGGCCACGTGGGTCTTATGCGCTTCATGACAAAGTAAACCGCCAGTGTAAACAAAGCCATTAGTAAGGTGGGAACATGTGTTTGCGCTAGGTATGTGGGTACACCTCCTAGGCGTTCAAGTAGGTAGCGTTCGTCAAAGGTAAAACCGAATACTTTAGAAAATTGACCCACAATAATAGTGATAGCCACGCCGTTTAGTAAGCCCATTAAAATAGGTTTAGATAAAAAGTCGGCTAATACACCTAACTTAAATTTACTGGCTATAAAGCACCAAAAGCCGGTCATAGCGGTCATTGTGACAACAAGTTGCCAATGCTTAAAGCTGTCACCTGCAGCAAGAGGTGTTACTACTGCTGCAATAACGGCGCAGGTGGCGGCATCAGGGCCGACTATTAATTGCTTAGAAGTGCCAAAAAGCGCATATAGCATCATTGGCAGTATGCAAGAATATAAACCGACGGCGGCGTTAACACCGGTTAGTTGTGCGTAAGCAATGGCAACAGGTAAAGCTACCGCAGCTACCGATAGCGCCGCTCTTACATCATCAGCAAACCATTGTCGCTCGTAGTGCAGCAATGTATCTAAACCCGGCATAAAATTATATAAACGCGACAGCACTTCAACTTTTCCTGTTAATAGTAGTAACGCTTTGATAGTAAATTTAATGTTCAAATAAGTATAGCTAGGTGGGTGTGTTTTTTACGTAATATAAAGCTACTTTTTTATAGACGTAAAAAAGCCTGCATAAAAGCAGGCTTTAGTTTTTAGGGAAAATTAAAATTTAGCGCGAATACCAAAGCTGTAACGGCGATCCGCTTCAGTGTACTTCCAAGCACCACCTAGTTCAGATAGGTAGATTGAAGGCTCACCCGTTAAGTTGGTCGCATTACCTACTAAGGTCACGTTTTCGTTAATATCCCAGCTTGCAGAGAAATCTAACTGGCCTCTGTCGTCACGGTAGTTATTACCGTAAACAGTGCCTTCTGCTGAAATGCTGCCGTCTGAGTTAATATTTTCTACGCGTTTCTCGTTTTCTGTATCTAAGAAACTGTCACGGTAGTTATAAGCGATACGAGTAGAGAACCCTTCGTATTCCCAAAATACTTGTAAGTTGTACGTATTTTTAGAAATATCTAATAATGGGTTGCCGTTTGGTTGTTCGCTGTCTGCATACGTGTAGTTTGCATTAACACCTAAGCCAGAAAATGCACCAGGTAAGCTTGTGAAGAACTGTTGGTAACCAACTTCAAAACCTTGTACTGAGCCGTTTTCACCGTTTACATTTTTAACTGTATCAATACCCGTTAGTCCTGCGTCACGCAAGCCTGCAACATGGTTAAAGCCATCTATATCTACAGGGTAGTCAGTCGCATCTGAGTAAACTAGGTTGTCTTGAGATACACCTGCAACGTCAAGCTGACATACTTGGTTCCACTGAGTTACGTTTTGACCTGTTGAAGTGCTTGATGCAGCTACACAGCTACTTTCGTTACTTAAGAAAGACTCAACATCTTTATAAAATACTGCGAAAGATAGTACGTTACCTTCATCAAAGTAATGCTCTACAGATAAGTCGTATTGCGTTGCACGGTATGGTTCTAAATCAATAGAGCCTTGCGTTGCACCTGTAATGTCGTTATTAACGTCAAATGCAGGGCTTAGCTCGCTAAAGTCAGCGCGGCGCATAACTTTTGCAGCAGCAAAGCGGAATAATGTTTCGTCTGAGTAGTTATACGTAACGTTTAAGCTTGGTAAAAAGTCGCTGTAGTCATTGTCGCCAGTTACTTTTTCGCCATTAAGAAATACGCTTGATTCTAAATCTGTAGTCACATAACGACCACCCACAATCGCAGTGATGTTATCAAAGTCTAAGTACGCTGATATGTACACAGCAGCTGTATCTTCAACTACGTTACGGTATGCGCTTTCTTGGAACTCTTGGTTATCTGAAAGACTACCTGTTGACGCTAGGTTAGTACCTGCAAGTAACTGCTGAAGTTGAGCGTAAGTATTTGCAGGGTTAGATAAACCGTTGTAGCTTAAAAACGTTAGTAGGTCATTTTGTCCTGAATGACCTAATTGGTCAAAAGAGTTGTCGTGGCTAACTGTTGTGAAGCTATTTGAAAAAGCAGCGTTGTAGTCATCAACCCATAAAGTAGCTAATGAACCATCTGAGTCGTTAAATGCATTTTTGTAAATGTCTTTAATTTCTACTTTGTATTGCTCATATTCGTAATCGCGGTTAGTAACACGTACACCTGCTTTTACTTTAGACACCCAGCTTAAGCTGCTTAGAGGTTCAAACATTTCAACATCAAAACGAATAGCTGTTTCGTCATTGTCTGTTCTTCTATCTTCACTTTTAAACGTACGAAGTGCTAAGTTTTGTGGGTCAGTAAATGCATTAGGATCTGAATGAATGATGCTTGGTAATTTATTACCGTCTTGAGAAAATGCACCATCATATAAATGATTTGTTAGCTGAGTTCCGCCACTTGCTTCAAATGTTGATTTTTCGATTGGGCGAAGTGTAAATTCAGAATCAGGTCTTACGCTTTCTGATGATGCTACTGCAATTTCACCAGAGATTTTTATACTGTCAGTAAGGTTCCACTCTGCACCAAGTGCATTTGAAAACGAGTCAGTTTCACGAAAGTCACTGTATGTTTTAGGGATACCAAATTCGTTTGTTAGCGTGTAATTATTTACGCCGTTAGCATCTTGAGTTGTATTTGCATCTGTTGATAACGAACCCGCAACACCTAATATAGAGTTACCACTTTGCTCACCAGAGCGTTTAGTGCCACTTAAATCTAGATACACCATGCCATTACCAGATTGCGGTGCCCACTGAAGTGATAAATTTACAGCAGTACGTTTACGTTGTTCTACATATTGTTCAACACTGTGCTCGTCTCGTACGATAGCGTTGCCACTTGGTGTATTACCTTCTTGGCCATTAATATCAATGTCTTGAGGTTTAACACGGCTAGACGTTTCATCTTGACGAATTTCACGATCTTGATACGAAAACATAGCAATGGCACCAAAGGTACCCATTTCGTCAAAGTCCCAGTTGTTACCAAGTGAACCACTAAAAATAGGTGCTACTTTTTCTGTTTTATCTGCATATTCACCATCTAATGAAACTGCGCCAGTTAGTTTATCTAGCTCTAATGGGCGAACTGTTTTTAAGCTAACTGTTCCGCCTAATGCACCTTCAATCATATCGGCAGTAGGAGACTTAACGACTTCTACTGTTTTTAAGAAGCTTGATGGGTAATCTTGTAAGCTAATACCGTCACGAGAGTCACCAATAGTAGAGCGACCGTTTAATTCAACACGGTTTTGAGGTAAGCCACGAATCGAAACACTGTCACCCACACCAAAATCGGTATTAATAGATACACCGGTAATACGTTGCAGTGCTTCTGCAATATTATTATCAGGTAACTTACCAATGTCTTCAGCAACAATCGCATCTACAATACGTCCGTCAGTACGCTTAAGCATAGCGGCGGCTTTCATACTACCTAGCATGCCTTTTACTTCAATAATTTCAATATCTGCAGCTGCCGTTTCTGAAGCTGCCGGAGCCTCTTGCGCTGCAATAGTAGAAGAAGCCATTAATAAAAGGGCTGCTGCACTGATAGTTGTAGAGCTACTTCTTTTATGTTTATTAATTAATGTTGAAGTAATTTGATTGAGTTTCATGTATCTCTCCCGTTTGGGTACGACTTACGTCATTGTGTGTGTTGTTACTTGGTTTGGTTAACCAATTTAACTGCTGTTTCCCTGTAGCGTGTCATACAGGTGGTATGGTTGAAATTAGTCCAATTCAGCTTTTATTACAACCTTTGTTTACCAAAAATTCACAAGGTGTATTACAAAGCGTTCTTTTATTTTGCTTATATTTAATAAATTTAATGGCTTATGATGTGTTTTTATTTTTTATATTTTGAATGAATTTTATTGAAGTATGTTTACCAAAGACGTTTTTTTATATTATTTGTACTATTAAATACACTATTTAGTGCTGTTTTTAAATTTTATGCCGTACTTTTATACGTATTTAGTTTGTTTTTTAAGTGATGTTAAAATAATGAGATGTTCATTAAAGGTTGGGTATGGCTTATAAATTTGCGAAATAGTAAGGAGTATAAAATCATTAAATTTTATTTTGGTTATTTGTTTTGGTAATACCAATTTTCTATTGTTTTTATATGAATTTTGTATTAGAGCTTACTGATACATATCTATATATGATTATAAATAGAGTGATTTTTACGCAAAAAAAAGCCCAGCATATTAATGCTGGGCTTTCTTAGATTAAATATATTAGCTTTTTAACTCGCCTGTAGATGATTCTAAATGGGCTCTAATAAACCACTGAAATTGCTCTAGGTCAGCTAGTTGGCTGGTGATCATATCTTCAGACACCGGATCTAATTCAGAAAGAGTCTCAATTGCTTTACGGTGATCGCCATTAACGCCGTTGTATACTTTATCAAGTGCGGCTAAATGCTCGGTTACTAACCCTTTACCTACTGAGTATTCGTTCCATGTACGACGATCTACAATTGATTTAGGCGTACCAACGGGCACTCCACCAAGAGTCGCAATTCGCTCTGCAATTGTATCTGTCATTTCGCGCACAATGTCTACTTGTGGGTCTATCATTTCGTGTACGCCAATAAAGTTAGGTCCCACTACGTTCCAGTGAATATGCTTTAAAGTAAGCTGTAAATCTATCAATGCAACCATGCGGTTATCTAGCGTAGCTATTGTTTTTTGAGCTGATTCGTCACTCATACCTGGCGCGGTAAATTTAGTTGTTTTGTTTGATTCGTTATTGTTACTCATAATTTCTCCTACATTAAGTAATGTGTTGCTCATATAATATGTTGCGTTATGAGCATGACTTAAACTTAATGAAGCAACTGTTATGCCGTAAGTTGATTGTTTTTAAAAGTGATTTAAAAACATTAGGTTATGTTTTTATTTAAGATTTTAGAGGCTGGAGAGGTGATTGAATTTTTGAAAAGCCTGCATACATTTGTAAAATCTGCAGACTTTAATTTAATAACGCTTAAGTGTATTTAAACTTTGGCTATATATTCGTGCGCTTTTAAAACATCGAGCGGCACTATTTCTAATGATTTTTTATTTGTGGCTTCAAGTACCACTGGTGGCGCAACGTTTGCTGAAATAGCATGAAGCCATCTTACTGCACACAAGCACCATTTATCACCGGCTTTTAAACCTTCAAAATCGTAAAGAGGGTTTGGGCTTATTAAGTCGTTACCTTGTGATTTTGAAAATTGTAAAAACTCGTCAGTCATAATTGCACACACACTGTGATTGCCAAGATCTGATTCTGGTACATAACAAAATCCTTCACGTGTGTAGCCACCATTACCGCAACATAGTTTTAAACGTGTGCCAAGTACATTAAATTGATTCGCCATGAAATACCTTAGTTTGTGGTGTTTAATAAATTTACTCTATCAGGAGTAACTCGCTTGAGATAGCTATAAAACGTAAAAGAGGGAAGGGGGGATTACACAAACTTAAGCCCGCAGCAAAATTGCGGGCTTAGTATTATTTATTTATTTAATACGCAGTGCCATACAATCGCTATGGCCGTTTATGATCATGCTTTTATCAACACGTACGCCACCACCAGAGTATTTTCCGGCGGCTGTAAAACTACATATTTGTACAAAGTAGTCATCTACTTTAGGCAGTGCAAATAGTTGTTGGTATATTTGGTCTTGCTCGGCAAAGTGCCCCATTGTTTTTTCTATAACTTGCTGCTGTTCATCAACAAGTTGAATATTAGCACCACAACGTCCTACTATTGGTTTAACTACATAACCGGTTTGTAATAACTCGTCGTTAAGCTCAAACGCGGTATTAAGTAAATATTTATGATTAGGGAATAAACTCCACAGTATTGGTAAAATAGCCTTGTTACTTGGGATCAATGTCCACAGCGGTTCAAATACCATCACGTTTTTACGCAGCAGTACATCGACTAAGCGTGGCGTTTCACCAATTTTGAATTGTGGTTCAAAGTTATCACCTAATGATTGGTCGGCTTCACATTCTTCACGAATTTGATCAAGTGCGGTTTCCCACGACCAGGTTTTCCACACATAGCTCAGCTGTGAGCCGTCTTCATCTACTATGTTGCCTGATTCATTCCAGCGAAGTGTGCTTAAGCCAATTACTAACTTACACTCAAAGCCCGCGGCTTCAATGGCTTCTTTCATAAATAATGCGTGGTAATGCTCTTCTGGTTCATCATCTTGCAGAATATGAACAAGACCTTTTACTTCACTTTTACGCCATGCTTTTACGAGATCTTTAAATAAATTTTGGCCTGCATCTACACCTGTTTTAACACCAAAGTGTTTTGCCCATTTACCCTGAACTTTGCCGCTTTCCATGTAACACGATGCCGAATCGCAATTGTATTCGTAAACTTTTAAACCTGCTGCTGTTAAAGCAAAGTCAAATCGACTGGTAATTAATTGGTTTAAGCGGTTATCCCACGATTGGCGAATTTTATTAAGCACAACATCGGGTAAATTAAACTTTTTTAATAACTCAGGGTGCTGCAGTACATAGTCGGTTGCATGCATAAATAAGCCATGCAGCTCATTTGTTGCATGCTCAATGCTTTGCTGCGCCGTTTGAGATATCGCAAAGTAATTATGTTGATCCTCAGCTACTGATGTAAGTTTATGGCCTTGCATCATTTCTACGTAGGCAGCTTCATCGTCATTCGCAATATTTAACCATGACTTGTTTGCTTGGCCTGTATCTACTGCTTTATGGGCTTCTATAATAAATAAATCAGTATTTAGCTCAGACGTTGGCTCAGCATATTCTGTTTCATCAGTTTGTGTCATCCAGCCTAAAATAGTGGCGTCGCTGTAAGAGCACTCAATCCAATAGTCGCCATCTTTAGTTACTTTTGCTTTTAGTTCACGGCACCAGCTTTGATCTTTTGGCCATATTTGATGTCCTACATTTTGCTCAGCAAGGCGTATTTTATCTTCGTGCACTTCAACAACGACAGCAACATGGCCTGTTTCTTCAAACTCGCCGCCTTCCTCCCAAATAAGTAAACTACCTACTTGAGGGTGATGTTTAGCACCATTTTTAAACGCGTTTAGTGGCAATCTGTTTTGGCTATTTACATCGCGCACTGAACGCAGCTCAAAAATATCGTAAGCCATAGCAATATCATCAAAAATATAGCTATGGTTGAGATACATCCATCGACGTGCAAATTCAACGCATTGCCATTTATAGCCCATGTAAATGCCATCAAGGTAACTACGATAGGCGCTACGATTAGGATAAATGCTTTCGTCAGCCGTATCATAATCAGATGAATACACAGCAACATTACCAGGTGCATAACCTAATAAGGTACCAAAATCACTAGCAGGAGCAGAAGATTTCATAAACAAAGATGTTCAAAATAAAGGTGTGATAATTTGCTGACTATATGAGCGAAACTGCGTTATAGCAAGATATAAAATATGTTTTTACGAAGGGGGATAAGTAAAAAATTACTCATTCATTAAAGAGTGAAAATACGGGAGAGTACTTTTACTAATAGTGTTAGGTTTGGTGCTTTTTGATTTGTAACTGGTTGAAAATTATTAATATTTTTTGAAGTGATTGTTGTTGTTTAAATCTCAACTAAAAAATGGAGAAACTATAGGTAACTTCTCCACTTTTATTATTCATATTTAGTGATTTTTATAATATGTAAAGCAGGTTAACGCGCCGCTAAATCATTTCAGCATCTATATGGCGTATTAGGTTTGATACCCAATTAACATATTGGCGGTGAATTTTTTTGCCGTTGTAGTTTAAGTTAATAGAGTCTTTATAGTTGATTGAGTATTCCGTTTTGTCATACGCAATATCGACAGTTAATTGGTGTGTTCGAATATCCAGTACACCTTTTATTTTACCTTCACTCATAGGCGTACACTTCCAACCAAGCTGAATACATGCCTTTAGAATACCTTTTTCTACGTCAGCTTCACTGTTGGTAATTGTTGATGTTTGTGGAATAGGGTTTTGTTCAAAGTCTCTTATTGCAACAGATGTTGAACAACCAGCAAGTACAGTAAGTGCTGCCGCTGTAAGTAAAATTGAGTACTTTTTCATAATAATCCTTTGTTTTAATTTCATCCAATTGTGTTGTCTCGCCAATATATGCGCGCTTAGGTGAGATTATCGGTAAATTTATAGATGAGTGCCAGCAATAATTAGAAAATTAAAAGAGTTAACTGAGATTTATATTGGGCATTAACTTTATTTATGAACTAGTTAAAGTTTAATTATTTAAGCTATAAACCAAGGGGTAAAGCAAAATTATGTGTTGAAAGATTTACGTGAGCGATGACATGTTTTAAGGGAACGCTCTTTCTTTATGTTTTAAATTACTCCTATAGTCGTACTTTAGTTAATTTTTTGTTAAACTATTGCGCTTAGTATGGATTGAAGTCAGTTAAAAGTTTTTAAAACAGGAAAAACAATGGAAGACATAATAAACAACATTGATATTAATCAATATTTACCCGCTGCAATTACGTGGGCAACCAACATATTACTGGCGATTGCAATTTTACTTGCGGGCTTATGGCTGGCAGGCAAAGTACGCAATTTAATTATTGGCTTGTGTCATAAATACACTCATCTTGATGACACGCTTTTTCGCTTTTTAGGCAGCATGGCTCGCTACATCATATTAGCGTTCGTTATTATTGCTGTGTTAAATCGCTTTGGTGTACAAACAGCCTCTATTATTGCTTTGCTAGGTGCTGCGGGGCTTGCTATAGGCTTGGCGTTACAAGGTGCAATGTCGAACCTTGCAGCGGGCGTTATGTTGCTTGTTTTCAGACCTTATAAAGTGAATGACTTTATTGAGGCAGCAGGGCGTTTTGGTAAAGTAACAGAAGTAGATATGTTTACTACTATTTTACAAACGTTCGATAACCAACAGGTTATTATTCCAAATAGTCAAATTTGGGGCGCGCAAATTATAAACCATTCACATCATCCAATTCGTGGTGTGGATATGCATTTTGGTGTTGCTTACGGTGAAGATACAACGGCTGTACGTAAAGTTATAGATGCCGTACTTGCAGCGCACCCACACATACTAAAAGATCCAGCTCCTTTTGTTGAAGTAGAAACTCTTAACAACAGCTCAGTAGACTTTTTAGTAAGACCTTTTTGTAAGGGCGAGCATTACTTCGATATTCTTTACACGGTGCCAGAGTTAATTAAAAAAGCACTTGATGAAAACAACATTGAAATACCTTTCCCACATCGTAAAGTTATTTTAGTTAACGAGAATAAAGATTAATTAAATTTAAAAATGCATAAACCTAAGAGCACTTTTAAGTGCTCTTTTTTTGTGTGAAAAAGTTACATACCTGTGTAACCTTTTCTTTTATAAACCACTTCAAATACTACATTGTTATCTGTACAGCCCTTTTTTACTAGGTTGGATAGCTGGTCTTTATTTTGCATTTGCATAGTCGCTTTTAGCTTTTAAGCTCATAAAAACTATTGACCCATTAAATCAAACTGTATGAAGGACTAAACATGGCTGAATCATTTAAATACGCAGGTAATAAAGGGCATGGCGGTGAATTGCATCAAAAAGCGTCGGATGAACACCCTACCATGACCACCGCGCAGGGCTGCCCTGTAAGTGACGATCAAAATTCATTACGTGCTGGAAAGCGTGGCCCAGGATTATTAGAAGATCACATAATGCGCGAGAAGATCTTTCACTTTGATCACGAGCGCATTCCTGAGCGTGTAGTGCACGCTAGAGGCTATGGTGCACACGGATATTTTGAAACTTACGACACGCTTGAAGATTTAACCTGTGCAGATATTTTTCAGCGAAAAGGTGAAAAAACCCCAGTATTTACTCGTTTCTCTACGGTTGCAGGTAATAAAGGGTCTCCAGATTTAGCACGTGATGTACGTGGTTTTGCGGTGAAATTTTATACCCAAGAAGGAAACTGGGATTTAGTGGGTAACAATATACCGGTATTCTTTATTCAAGATGCGATGAAGTTTCCAGACTTAGTTCATTCAGCTAAAGCCGAGCCAGATCGTGGTTTCCCCCAAGCGCAAACAGCACATGATAACTTTTGGGACTTTGTGAGCTTATCGCCTGAGTCAATGCACATGGTTATGTGGGCAATGTCTGATAGAGCTATTCCGCGTTCATTGCGATTTATGGAAGGTTTTGGCGTTCATACCTTTAAATTCATTAATGCCAAAGGTGAAGAGAAATTCGTTAAATTTCATTGGAAACCAAAAGGCGGCTTGCAATCTGTAGTATGGAACGAAGCACTTAAGCTAAACGGCGCGGACCCTGATTTTCATCGCAGAGACATGTGGGAATCTATTGGCAACGGCGACTACCCAGAGTGGGAGTTAGGTGTGCAGGTGTTTGATCAGCAATTTGCTGATGAATTTGAATTTGATGTATTCGATGCCACTAAGCTTATACCTGAAGAGCAAGTACCAGTGCAAATTGTTGGCCGTATGGTGCTTGACCGTGTTGTAGACAACTTTTTTGCAGAAACAGAGCAAGTAGCATTTTGTACACAAAATATTGTACCAGGACTCGATTTCACTCCCGACCCATTACTACAAGGGCGTAATTTTTCATACCTTGATACTCAAACAAAACGCCTCGGTGGACCTAACTTTACGCAAATTCCGGTAAATGCGCCTAAGTGCCCAATGAGGCATTTTCAGCAAGATGGGCACATGGCAATGCATAATCCAAAAGGGCGTGTTAATTACGAACCAAACTCATGGAGCGGCGACGAAAACAACCCGCGCGAATGCCCAGTACACGGCTTTAAAAGCTCAAGCGAGCCTGAGGTAAGCGGCGGTGATAAACTGCGTTATCGCTCAGAAACATTCAGCGATCATTACAGTCAAGCTCGTCAGTTTTATTTAAGCCAAACAGAGGTAGAGCAGGCGCATATTCAATCTGCGTACGTGTTCGAGCTTTCTAAAGTTGAGCATTTACCAATACGAGAACGTTTGGTATCGCACTTGTTAAATATTGACGAAACCCTCGCAAATAAAGTTGCCGAAGGACTTGGCTTGCAAGAAATGCCAGACCCAGCTGAAGCTGCTATGCCAACACGTAAAGACTTACCTGTATCTGATGCGTTAAGTATTTTGAAAAATGCGCCCAACACCTTCAAAGGCCGTAAATTAGGTATTTTAGTAAGTGATGGCTTTAATGCAGACATTTTTGAATCGGTTACCAATGCACTTAAAAGTGAAGGCGCAAACTTTGAAATTATTGCCCCACAAGTTGGCGGTGCCAAATGCAGTAAAGGTAAGCACTTTAAAGCTGATCAGGTTATTAATGGTGGTCCATCGGTTTTATATGATGCGGTACTTTTACTCACCACTGAAGAGGGAGCCGAAAAACTAGCTGCTATTGCAGAAGCTAAAGACTTTGTAAGTGATGCGTATGCACATATGAAATACATAGGTTTTACAAGTAAGGCTAAGCCATTATTTAAAGCCGCAGGGCTCGATGACAAAGCTGATGATGGCTGGATTGATTTAGCTACCGTATCGGGCGAGGCATTTATAGAGTCATTACGTAATTTACGTTTTTGGCAGCGCTAAGTATTTATTAGAGCTATTATTTAATTTATATATTGTTTTAAGGTCAGTCAATCTGACCTTTATTTAAAAACTTTAGTGCCTATTACAGACAGCATTTAAATCAGTTTTAATAACATGGATTCAACAGCGAGGTGATCACTATGTCAGTTTCGGCAATACCAAAAGGGTTTCATTCAGTTACACCTTATTTAATTATGAATGACGCACAAAAAGCGATAGATTTTTATTGTGATGCATTTAGTGCTGAACACGTAATGCAAATGCCTTTACCTGATGGTGGAATAGCCCATGCAGAAATAATAATTGGTGATTCGCATATTATGCTTTCAGATATTGGTTCTGAAGAACATTTAAAAAGCCCAAAAGAACTAGGTGGTACAGCGCTAAGCCTTATGCTTTATGTTGAAGATGTTGATACCGTATTTAAAAAAGCAATTGAGCTTGGTGCAACACTAATAAGACCCGTACATGATCAGTTTTATGGTGATAGGACCGGCACGATACAAGACCCATTTGGTCATATATGGATCATTGGTACACACAAAGAAGATGTTAGTGACGAAGAGTTAAATAATCGAATAGGAGATATAACAAATCAAGAGCAAGACGCATAACTAGCGTGCTTATTAGATTTTGTCCCTTCCTAAGATATGTTGATGGCTTTAATGGGAGGCCTGTGGCTTTTGCTTCAGCTCATCTAGGTTTTGCCTTGTTATCGAAACCGTTTTCTTACCTCAAAATAGCTCACTTAATTAAGCGAATTGGTACAAATTACTAGTTAAATTTTAGGCATAAAAAAACCTCAGCCAATAATTAGCTGAGGTTCAAAAAGTGGTACCAGCGGCCGGACTCGAACCGGCACTCCTTTCGGAAGGGGATTTTGAATCCCCCATGTCTACCAATTTCATCACGCTGGCATAATTTTTCTTTAATCTTTTAAGCATAAAAAGATAAAGAAAAACCACTTAAAATAAAAAGGATACTTATATACCTCTTATTCTGTATCCGCATTATACAAACAAAAGAGGGGGCGGCAAGCCTTTTCTTTTATTTGCATAAACAACTGGTTGATAATTAATCGTTTATAGCAAGGATACTCCACAGGTAAATTTTTTAAGTCTTTTTGGGCTGATATATAAAGCGAATATTTTGGGTTATGAGTGCTATTAAATTTGTTATGCGATTGAATAAATAAGCAATTGAACTATTGGTAATAGTTAATCGTACTACAATAAATATTCCTGCTTTATCCCGATGTTGCGATCAATTCAGGTATTATTTGTATAACAAGGTTTTTAAGACATTATATATGACTCAATTAAGTGCCAAACAGAACATTCAATCGATTGTGAAAGCAATTAAGGCAGAGGAAGCATCACTTCGTCAAAAGCACCCGTTACTTGCACATCAAAATACCTTAGGGTTAATTATTTTATTGCTATCGCTTAGCGCATTAATTGGTGTTGGTGTTTTATATTATTTAGCCATCATACCTGCTTGGGTATGCATAGTACTTGCGGCTATTGCTGCATCTATTTCCCATGAGTTAGAACACGACCTTATACATAAACAATATTTTAGTAATCAGCCGTTCATGCATAATTTTATGATGCTAACAGTATGGTTAATGCGGCCAAATACTATTAGCCCATGGTACCGACGTAAAATGCATTTACACCATCACAAAACCTCAGGCACACAACAAGACCTAGAAGAACGCTTGGTGGGTAACGGTATTAAAAATCCATTTTTACGTGCGCTAGTTATTGTAGATGGGTTATTAGGGTTAGTTATTTCTACTAAACGTTTTAGAAAAGAAATTAATGGCTTTAGTTTTTCGAGTGTTTTTAATGCGGGGTTTCCGATAGCGACTGCGTATTTTGCTGTTTTATACAGCGTTATTTTATTTCATATTGTTGATTTATTTATACCACTTTCGCTAAATTCACCTAGCTGGATACTAAGCATAATGAACGTGTTCGAATTTTTAATGGTTGTGCTCATTGTGCCTAATATTATTCGCTCAAGCTCGCTTAATTTTGTTACCTCAAGCATGCATTACTATGGCGGCGTTAATAACATGCTTGAGCAAACTCATGTACTAACGAGCCGTTTATTTATGCCGTTTCACTTGTTTTGTTTTAACTTTGGTAAAACGCATACTATCCACCATTTTGTGCCAAATCAGCCGTTTTATTTACGTCAAATGCTAAGTGAAAAAATACTTAAAGTAATGGCGCAACACAACGTGCGCTTTAACGATTTTGACAGCATAAAAAATGCTAACGCATTTAAATAATTACCCCCAACATAAGGGGAGGTTCTACATTGCTATTCTTATTTTATAGTTTGAATAGCAATTATGTACCAAACCTATTACTCGTTAACTTCTTCTATCCACCACCGCGCTTATTAAAACTCACTTTACGTGCGTTGGTTGACTATTCAATGCCATTTTTAAATCAATAAAAACAAAAATGGTAGGCTTAATTAGCGCTAAATCTTCAAACTAAAAATAGATAAAACCAGTGAAAAGTGAAGTGGCCCCCCATAGTTGGGCATCTAGCTTAAATGGGATTGATTATTGTAGAGCCTTCAGTAATAGTGGTTATAGAGCGAACTAATTATGTTCTCAATAATACATAAGGGCTCGTGCTCATCAATATTATAAAACCAATAAATATAATAAGGACAAACAGGATGAAAAAATCACTAATTTCAATAGCGCTAGGCTTTGCTGCCCTTAGTGCGCTCAATGCCAATGCAAACATTGATCAGCAAGTTAAAAAGATAGAGCAACAGGTTATTGATTGGCGACGTGATTTTCATCAAAACCCTGAGCTTGGAAATCGCGAAACCCGCACAGCAGGTATCGTAGCTAAGCACTTAAAGTCGCTGGGTATGGAGGTACAAACGGGGATTGCTTATACAGGCGTTGTGGGGTTATTAAAAGGCGCAAAGCCTGGTCCAACAGTAATGCTACGTGCAGATATGGACGCGCTGCCAGTTACTGAAAAAGCCGATGTTGATTTTAAATCAACTAAAACCACTAATTACCGTGGTGTAGATGTAGGCATAATGCATGCTTGTGGGCACGACACGCACGTGGCCATGCTAATGGGCGCTGCACAAGTGCTTGCAAACATGAAAGATGAGCTACACGGTAATATTATGTTTGTATTTCAGCCTGCAGAAGAAGGCGCACCAGAGGGGGAAGAGGGTGGCGCTGAGCTAATGCTTAAAGAAGGCATATTTAAACAATACAAACCAGAAGCTGCTTTTGGGTTACATATAACATCTAGTTTGCACAGCGGTAAAATTGGTTATAGAAGTGGCCCTGCAATGGCCAGTGCAGACCGATTTGAAATAACTGTACATGGCAAGCAGGCACACGGCTCTGCACCGTGGACTGGAGTTGACCCTATTGCTGCTGCCGCGCAAATAGTAACTGGCGTTAATCATATTGTTAGTCGCCAAATTAACATTACCAAAGAGCCTGCTATTGTCTCGTTTGGAAAAATAGCGGGAGGCGTACGCAATAATATTATTCCTGAAGAAGTAGAAATGGTGGGTACAATTCGTAATTTTGATATGGATAATCGTGCACAAATATTTGAAAAAATAAAAACCACAGCCACGCACATTGCTAAATCGTCAGGTGCTACTGCAGAGGTACACATTCACGAAGGTTATCCGGTAACGATTAATAACCCAGAGCTAACCGCGCAAATGTTACCTAGTCTTAAAAAAGCAGCAGGTAATGGAAACGTAGTTGAAATGGGAAAAATAACCGGCGCAGAAGACTTTTCGTTTTACGCATTAGAAGTGCCAAGTGTATTTGTGTTTTTAGGCGGCACACCAAGTGAGCAAGATTTAAATACAGTGGCTAGTAATCACTCACCTTATTTTTATGCCGACGAATCGTCGTTTAAAGTAGGCACTAAGGCGCTTAGCCTGTTAGCTGTTGATTATTTAAACGCACATTAATACCAACTCGCAATAATACATAATCAATTTGAGGGATTAAACCGCACGTTAACTTCGTTAAAAATATCTCATATAGAACAACTAAATAACGAAATTTTTGCCTTGTTATCGACACGGTTTTCTTACCTCAAAATAGACAACTTAATTAAGCGAATTGGTATAAAAATAGCTTAAACACACCACGTTACGCTATTAGCTTAACGTGGTATTGCTGTTTTATTTAAAACATCGGATCATGTTTGTAGCACTTGCTCAACTTTTAAAAAATCACTCTAAAGAATTAAACATCTAGCCGAGCATACAAATGAACCGGTGAGCAATTTTTTATATTTTAAAAATAATGAATCGATACTGCCGGTCTTATATCTCGATTCAATCTTCATAAGCATTAAGGATTTAAATAATGGAAATTACTGGAAGCTGTTACTGTGGTGAAATTAAATACCAAGCAAAGTCTCAAAATAACAATGCACTTGTTTGCCATTGTAGCGATTGCCAACGTATGTCGAGCGGCCCATTTAGAGCCGTTATAATTGCAGAGCCAAATTCGGTAGTATTTACCCAAGGTGAGCCAAAAGAGTTTGTTAAAACAGCGCAAAGCGGTAACAAGCGTGCGCAAGGTTTTTGTGGCACATGTGGAACAACACTTTATGCAACTAACGAAGCTAAAGCTGACCGTGTATATGGCTTGCGTATTGGTGCGGTTGATCAGCGTGAACAGTTTACGCCAACAGCACAAATTTGGTCTAAATCAACATTGAGCTGGTTGAGCGGCTTACATGAAGTACCTGCGTTTGATACAACCCCACAAAATTAGTAATACTGATAAAAAATCACTTTTTTAGTAAGCGGTTTGAAATTTATTTTACCAAATGACTGTCTACTTATAAGTCAGTCATTTGGAGAATAACATGTGTAGTTCACCTAAAAGCAGCCGAGCAGTTAAAAAAACAGCCATTAGTTTTAATGATGAGCTTACTCAAGAGCAGCGCTTACGTTTTGCTGCAAAAGCTAATTTAGCACAAGAGCGCCGTGAACAGCGCGAAGCAACTAATAAACGCTATGAGCAAAAACACACGAGCAACAAAACTTCGTCTGGTTTATTTTCGTGGTTACAGCAGCTAGTTAGCTGATTTAGCTAAAGTGGTGTTTTTACCACTGCCCAAACCACATAATGCACACAGTACTCCGGCAATAGCGCACAGCCATAATGGCGCACTCCAACTTCCCGTAGTCGTGTGTAATGCACCAGCGAGCATAGGACCAATCGCCGCGAGTAAATACCCTACACTTTGCGACATACCTGAAAGCGACGCTGCTTGTTGCGAATCATCGGTTCGTAAACTAATAAACGACAGCCCCAATATAAAACACGCTCCAGAGCAAAAGCCCAGCATTAGGGTCCAAACAAAAGCAAAGCTAGGCATGTAAAGCAGCCCCAAAGCACTGAGTGCACTCAACATGGCTAAAATAAAGCTAAGCGCGCTTTGATCTTTTAATTTGGCAAGTAACGGAATTAATATTAAACCCGGTAATGCAGTCGCTATTTGAAAAGCACCATGATAAGCACCTGCTTGCGTGGCACTTTGGCCTGTTTCGATTAATATGCTAGGTAACCACGTAATAATTATATAATTTAAAAACGAGTTTAAGCCCAGCAGTAGGGTAATTTGCCATGCTAGTAAATAGCGCCATACACTTTTTGACGTGTCAGCGTGTTGAGCAATACTCGCGGGTTTTGTGTGCTTACTTAATTGTGACATCCATACAATAATACTCGCCAGAGTAATAAGAGCTGATGAGCCCAGCGCAAGTTGCCATCCTAATCCGTTTAACTGACTAAGCGGAAATACCAAAGTGGAAAACCCACCCGATACCACGCCCATAGTAAGCACGTAGGCTGAGGTCATTAACGCAACCTTTGCAGGAAAGTCGCGCTTAATTAAACTTGGTAATAATACGTTTGCGATGGCAATACCTACACCAATAATAGCGGTGCCTACAAAAAGCATGGCTGAGGTATTTATTACCCGCGCTGCAACCCCTGCAAGTATAAATAACAAAGCCACAAACAAGGTGCGCTCTAGCCCCTGCTTTTTAGCAAGAGTTGCGGCCATTGGCGATACAACCGCAAAGGCAATGAGTGGCAATGTTGTTAAAAACCCAGCTTGCGATGCGCTAAGCCCAAAGTGATTAATAATTTGTTCAAGCACAGGTGCAATACCTGTAAATGTGGCGCGTAAATTTGCGGCAATAAGTAATATGCCAAGCACAAGTAATATGCCAGCAAAGCGTGATTTAGGTGTGTTATTTAACAAAAGGGAAGACCATTAAAGCTAATACTTAATGGGCGCTAGTATAAAGGCTTAGCAAAAACTATAATTTAGAGATAATGACATTAAATAACTAAAAACAGACAAAACTATGTTTGATGCAATTGGCTGGGACGACATTAAAAATTTTGAAACTATGGCGCAGCCCATAATAGCCAAAATAGAGCACGCGCATGCAAGTCACGAAATACCATTGCACACTCATCCAAAAGGGCAATTAATTTTAGCGCTACATGGTTATGTAACGTGTGAAGTGTCGGCCAAAATGTGGATGGTGCCTACGCACAGTGCAATTTGGATCCCAGCACAAAAGGTGCATAGTAATAGGGCGTCTGATAACGCGCAGCTTTGTCATTTATTTATTGATAGCAGTAAAAATGGTATGCCGTTAAATACCTGTACGTTAGCTATTACGCCGCTGGTTAAAGAGCTAATGTGTGAGTTGGCTGGGCATAATCAGCACTATACTTTAAATAGTAAAACAGCACGTTTAGCGCAGGTGTTATTTGATCAACTTATTGAAATGCCCGTACAACCACTGGATTTTGTATTATCTAAAAATGAGGTAATTCAAACCATGAGCGATCAGCTTATAAATATGCCAAATAACCGAAAAACACTACCACAATGGGCTAAGCAGTTTGCATTAACTGAGCGCACATTAGCGCGGTTAATAAAAAAAGAAACCGGTATGACATTTGGAAAATGGCGTACGCAATTGCATATAATTACAGCCTTAAAAGCGCTTTCTGATAAGCAAAGTGTGCAGCAGGTGTCGGAGTTATTAGGGTATGAATCGGTTAGTGCGTTTATTACTATGTTTAAAAAGGTGATGAAAAAGTCGCCCATGAAATACATGAGCGACTTAAATCAGTTAAATTAGGTTAGCCCTTAAATTAGCTTAGCCCTTAAATAAGCATTACCACGTATAAGTTGCCGAAAGCATGGCGTTACGTGGTTTGCCAGGGAAGTATCTGTCGCCGGTAAAGCTGGTGTAATCGGCGCGTTCCGCATAAGCCTCATTAGTTAAATTAATAATGCGGGCAAGCACTTCAAGGTTATTAGTAACTTGCCACTGAGCGCGCAGGCTTAAAACATCATGCCCTTGGTACTTATTTAAGTTTTCTGGGTCGGTGTAGTAGTTACCAACGCGGTGCCACTGCAAAGCAAATTGCGCGTTGTTTAATGCCTGCCATGTTAAATCGAGATTAGCAATATTACGCGGCGCGGTGTCTATGTCGTTGCCGTTTATATTTAAACCGTTAAGTATTTGGTTGTTAGTATAAGTATGCTTTGCGTGCGTGCCTGCAAAGTTAAGCGCAAGCGACTGCGTTAGCTGGTAGTCAAGCTCAAGCTCAATACCACGATGGCGAGAGCTGCCATTATTTACCGTAAAAAAGTCACTATCGCGGTAAATCGTATTGTGTTTACTCATAGCGTAAACAGACACGCCATAACGTAGCTTTTCGTAAATCCCTTTAATACCTAGTTCTGCGTTATTGGCTATTTCGGCGCTTAAATTTGCAGTGGTTTGCTCGCGTTGTAATTGGTATAGCTCAGCCGCTTGTGGCGCTCTGTAACCGCGAGAAAAGTTTGCATAAAGCGTGTTATTTGTATTGTACTGATAACTAACCCCAAGCTTTGGCGATAGATTACTAAAACTATTTTTCCCACTTTCAGGGCGGCTGTATCGGCAGCCACCAAAGCCGCATTCTGTGCCATCGTCTTTTGTTCTACCTGCTAGCATATTATTGGTGTAGTCGTACTGCATATGCTCGTAGCGCACACCTGCGGTAAGTAACCACTTATTTAATTGCCAATCAAGTGATGCAAAAGGGGCATAAAGCGTGGCGTTTACATCGTAATCGTAATGCTTACCTTGTGGCACTGTAGCAACTAAAAATGCAGAACCTTGAGTGGGCTCATTTTGGCTTTGAGTAAAGTCGGCTTGCGTGTATTCGCCATCAAGCCCTAGGTTTACTTTTACATTACTTTGTAAATTATATTGATAAAGCGATTGTATGCCAAAACCAGTTTGACTGTTTTTTTCAAGCGGTGTGCCGGGTAAAAAGTGCTTAAAAAAGTCCATGCTTTGGTCGCGAAAATATAACGTAGTAGAGAGCACATCATCGTTATTTAATTGCCATGTTGCATTGCTCCACGCTCTAAATGAACGTGCTTTTCTAAATGCGTCTGGGTCAAAGTTTTTTTGCGAGAGGTCTTCGTTTTTATAGCTTTCAAAGCCCGTAATAAATCCCGCAGTTTGCTGATCAAGATTTGTATAAGTAAGGCCTGAGGTAAGTAATAAATTATTATTTGAATAGCGATGGCGAATATTTACTTTTTGTTGCTCTACGCTTTCGTCGTCGCGGTAACCGCTATCGTCGGTAACACTTGCGTTAATGCCTATGCCGCTGTTGCCGTAATCTTGTCCTGCACGTAATTTGTAGCGAGTATAACCGTACGAGCCATAATCTAAACCAACTAAGCCACCGCCTTGTGTGGTGTCGGGCGTTATTACATTAATAACACCATGCACAGCATTTGAGCCATAAAGTGCAGAGCCAGGGCCTTTTAGCACCTCAATGCGCTGCGCCATTTCGCTGTGCGCTTCAAATAGCTCGTTTATGTTACAAAACCCAGCTGCTCTCAGTGGTATGCCATCTTCTAGAGTCAATATGCCACCACAAGCGCCTGCGCCCGAAAGCACTTGTGAGCGAAGCGCGGGTAAATACTCTTGGCCATTTCCGCGTTGAATATTAGCACCCGCTACACGTTGCAGAGCTTCTTCAATATGGGTAGGGGCTATGCTATTTAGCTGCGCTTGATTTAGTGTGCTTATTGATAAAGGGAGTGGGGTAGATAGCGCTTCAATACGTGATGCAGTGGTTGTTATGGTTTCTATTGCATCATTATTTTGATTATCGGCAAACGCAGTGTGGCTAAAGGGTAATATCAGCGGCAAAAAATAAGGTTTCATACATTCCTTGAAAGTAATCTATATTGCATTACCTCTATAATATGCGGTTTTAATGTGCTTTTAAACTCGTTGCGTTAAAGCGTACGTAACCTATGTATTTTGTATATGAAAGATAATATAAAGCATGCGGCTGCCGGAAATAATAACGCGAGCACTAAAAAGTACTCAAATAAAATATAACCAACAATCCCACCTAGTAAAAAGCCGCTTATAATGAGTAAAAATATAACGCATTTACGCGTATCAAATTGCTCACCTTTTAGCGCTTTTCCGATCATTAAGCCAAGGTCGGTAAAAATACCGGTTAAATGTGTGGTACGTATAACTGCACCACTGTAATTAGTTGCTAGCGCATTTTGTAGCCCACACGCAGCAGACGTTAAAACAATACCGTAAACGAATGTATTTTTAAGTAAATAAGCACTCGCCAGTAATAACAGTCCTTCAATAAAAAGCAAAGTGTCGTAATGACGACCAAGTTTTAATGAGCCACCAGAGAGCAAAAAGCCCGACAGCGCAGAGCCCAACATAAAGCTGATAATTATTGAAAGTAGCAATAAGGCAGTGCTGGGGTTAGTTATTACTTTAATACCAAGTAAAGTAACAGAGCCAGATACATGCGAAATAGCCTGATGCTCAAATCCTAATAAGCCTACAGCGTTTATTACGCCCGCTATAAATGCGAGCGTAAACGCGCCATATTCAACCCATTTTGGTAGTTTTGTAAACATTGGTTATCTCTTAACGTGTGCAGTGTTAATTATTGAGTTTGTGCTTTAAAACGTTTTATTTGCTCATCAACTAATTTTGTATCAATTACGCCACGCTTAAAAGCAATGTAAGTAGGAAACGTAAACTCATTTAATTGCCGAGCATAAATGTTTTTATATTCTTTTGAGTACCACAAACCTGCTTGATAGTTAGTTATTGCGTATTCAACACGTTTTTTTTCTAGTAGCTCAAAAGTGTCTTTAGTTGAAAGTGAGCGAAGTAGATTATTCTCATCAAGGCTGTACTTTTTAGCAATAACCTCAGGCAAAGCAACGCCGCGCAGCATCGTTATTGGGGTATTTGATAAATCGTCAGTGAGCAGTTTATCTTCGTTTAAAGTAAATAAACCATACTTAGTAGTGTGCAAAGGCACGCTTGTAAAATCTAAATACTTTGCACGTTCCTCTGTATTGGCCAAAGAGAAATAGCAGTCGTAGTAACCCAGCGCCATTTCTTTTTTAACGCGCGCCCATGGCAGATGAATTACGTCAATTTTAAGATTTAAATTACGCTCAATAAACGTTAAATATTCAATATCTAAACCCGTGAACGTATCGCTTTTCTCATCAAATATAGTAAAAGGCGGGTAGTGGGTTGTTACGCAGCGCAGGGTTTTACTTGGCGCTGCAAGTAATAACGAAGGTAAAGTTAAAGCTAAAAACAGGAATATTGCGCGCATAAATA
Source organism: Pseudoalteromonas sp. C8 (assembly GCF_011378685.1). Lineage (NCBI taxonomy): Bacteria > Pseudomonadati > Pseudomonadota > Gammaproteobacteria > Alteromonadales > Pseudoalteromonadaceae > Pseudoalteromonas > Pseudoalteromonas sp. C8. The sequence goes on along the minus strand of NZ_WTKT01000001.1, from coordinate 195,282 downwards.
TAAATTCGATATCTTTTAAAGTACATAAGTTGAACGCCAATTATACAGTTACTGAGTTTAATTGCATTGATCTAAGTATTTTTACCTAGCGTATAAGTTAAATTTTGTGAGATATACCATGTTTAACGCAGAACAGCAGTCACGCATTATCGAAATGGCGTGGGAAGATAGAACCCCCTACGAGGCTATAGAGCAGCTATACGGATTAAAGTATCCGCAGCTGGTGGTTTTTATGCGAGACAATGTTTCAAAAGGCAGTTTTAAAGTTTGGCGTAAGCGCCATGCAGGTCGTAAAACAAAACATTTAAAATTACGCGATCCCGCTATTATGCGAAGCCACTGTAAAACACAATATAAACAACGTTAAATAGGTGTTAGTTGTTTCATATGATGTTCATCCGTGTTTGTTAACCTTTAGCTATTAATTATGCTAGAGATTATTTATGAAAGCACCTATATACACAGCACTAATAGCATTGGCTTTATGTTCAATAAGCGCAGACGCAAAACCGCATAAAGATAAGCATGGTCATAAACACGGCCATAAAAAGCATCATTCACATAAGCATAACGACAATGACTACCTTTCTAAAAAAGAGGCAAAGCAGCTAATCCGCGCAGGTTGGACGCCACCAGGGCTAAGTAAAAGCTATCATCGAGGCGACTTTTTAGAACGCGATTTATACAAAAGAGGTAGAGTGATTGAACGCTCTAGAGATAATGGTACAGTGAGTATAGAAATAGACCGTACAGTTATCCATATGGTGCACGATACTCGAGAAATACTTTCAATTCTAAGTCGCTAAATTAACTTTATAAGGATATTAAAATGCTCATTGCGCTGGCTATAATTATTGGCTTTTTTTTACTGGTTACCTTATTACCTATGTCGTACAGCCAGCATTACTTAGTGCGTAGCTGCGATTTTGTGCGCTTACAGGTTTTTTATATTGCCAGTTTTGTAGCCGTTACTTCGTTGTTTTTATTATGGCAAAGTAGCGCAATAGGCTATGTATTTATAGCCTTAACCTCATTACTTATAATGATTTTACAAGGTAAATGGATTTACCCGTATACGTGGCTTGCTAAAAAAGAAGTGCAAAGCGCACCTAAGCACATCGACCATAGCATTCGAATTATGTCGGCAAATGTACTTATGTCGAACCATAAAAGTGAGAAGTTAATTAGTCTTGTTGATGAGCATCAACCCGACCTACTTATTACGCTTGAGAGCGATAGCTGGTGGGAAAATAAATTATCAGTCATTAAAAAAAATTACCCGTATTACATAGAATGCCCTAAAGACAATCGTTATGGCATGCACTTATACAGCAAGTTTAAAATACTCGATGCACAAATATGTGAGCTTATAGAAGAAGATATTCCCTCAATTCATATTTTGTTTGAAAACGATGAAGGCCTACAAATGCAAGGGCACTTTATTCACCCAGCACCACCAAGCCCGACAGAGGAAGACTCATCACGTCCGCGCGACTCAGAGCTAATAATGGTGGCTAAAGCACTTAAAAACCCTACACGACCTACCATAGTTGCCGGAGATTTAAACGACGTAGCGTGGTCGCGCAGCACCCGTTTGTTTATGCAAATAAGTGGCTTTTTAGACCCTCGAAAAGGCCGTGGTTTTTATAATACCTTTCATGCAGGCTACTTTTTTATGCGTTGGCCGCTCGATCATTTATTTCACAGCGAAGGCTTTAAAGTAAAGCGTATTAAGCGCTTAGCTAAATATGGCTCAGATCACTTTGCGCTACTCACTGAGCTTTCTTACGAAAACGCTAATCAGCAGTCATTAGAAACTAAATCGGCGCAGCACAAGCAAGAAGAAATCCAAGAGCTCGCAATGAGTAAAGCCGATAAGCGAAAGGTGCCGAGGTTTGAGGAACAATAATAGCCTCAGTCATACTAATCAAAGCTTAGAACTTGATTATATTTAAGCGCTAATCTTCAGTTTCATCTACAAATATTTAAACTTGAAGTATTGATGAATAATTAACTTATTTCAGCAGATAATTGAATTAAAAGTGAAAGAAGACATAAGTTATCAGATTTGTTAGATTGTAATGTATAGATATTTGGCTGTTGATGCATTAAGGAACCTCATGGACGATAGTACACTAGATAGAATTGCTGAATTTATTTGTGGTAATGGAGAAAACCATCCTGAATATCGTTCTAGCTCAAAGATCACAAGTTTTTTTGAGCGATCTGGATTGCCTCAATTTATCCATGATGGCTCAACTCGACAGTGGTGGGTACATGAAAAGCTTAAAGAATGTAATCGTGAACAATTAGCTGCTGTTCTCAAGCGTCTTTCATCACCAAAAGAATACAAAGGTGATAGAGATAAAATTAAAAGTGCATTAGTCATGCTGAATGAAATCCTCTATGTAGAGGGTTTCAGGATTAAATTAGAAGGTCTTGAACCTAAGTTTGAAAAATTTGATATTAACTTTTCAGATGAAAATGTAAAAACTTCTTCACTTTCTCCAATGCCTGCACCTAATTTTATGGCGTTAGGTCTTGAATCAGAAGTAGGAAAGATACTTGTAGATCGTTGGGAAGAAGCCCAGCGTTGCGTCGATTCTAAAGCCCACCTTTCAGCAATAATAATCATGGGTAGTATGCTTGAAGGATTATTATTAGGAGTTCTTCAAAGAAACCCCGGTAAAGCAAATCAGTGTACTACTGCGCCTAAAGATTCAAAGTCAGGAAAAGTAAAAAGTTTCGCACATTGGAAGCTAGCTGAAATGATTGATGTGGCACATAACGTAGGTTGGTTAGGTATGGATGTTAGACAGTTCTCTCATGCACTTAGAGGTTTTCGTAATCTAATACATCCTTATGAGCAAATGGCTAGTAAAATGTACCCTGATGCAGATACATGTGATATTTCTTGGTTAGTTGTTCAGGCCGCAGTAAATGATTTAGCTAGAGCATTGAAAAACGACTAAACACTTAGGTGATATAAGTGTCTACGATTAAATATAAAATTAGACCACGATATTTATTCCCCATTAAAGGCTATGTTTGCAGTCTTTGACTCCTCAGATTAAAAGCGCGATGTAAAATCGCCCCTACGAATATATCTAAAACTCGGTACTGTCTCTTACTAAAAACTAAGTATTGTCTCCTGAAAACTACTTTCTAAAAGTCATAAAAAAGCCTAAAAGCGGTTACCCACTTTTAGGCTTAATAATTTTTGTATTTTAAACACGTATTAAAAATCTGTATTTAAAACACTTATTTCATTTATGCAGCTAAATTAGCTAGCGATCATAATGCTTTTAACATTAACAAATTCGCGCATACCAAAACCGCCGTGTTCTCTGCCGTAGCCACTGCCTTTAACACCACCAAATGGTAAGTTAGGTTGTGCTAAACCGTAGCCGTTAATGTTGATCATGCCGGTGTCGAAGTACTTTTTAGCAAGCTCAATGGCTTTTTTCTCGTCTTTTGAGAAAATACCACCGCCTAAACCGTAGCGAGAATCGTTGGCGATGCGCATAGCATCGTCGTTATCTTTGGCTTTAATAAGCGAAGCGACAGGGCCAAATAATTCGTCGTCGTAGGCCGGCATGCCAGGTGATAGGTTATCTAGTAGAGTAGGTGGGTAGTAATAGCCCGTTTGCGATGGTATTTCGCCACCCGTTACTATGTTTGCACCTGCTTTAACTGATTCCATTACTTGGTCGTGAATACCGTCGCGTAAATCTTCACGGGCCATTGGACCTAAGTCTGTGTCATCTGCCATTGGGTCGCCCATTTTCATGGCTTCGAACTGCTCTTTAATTTGTGCTTTAAAGTCATCGTAAAGTGACTCAACAACAACATAACGTTTAGCTGAAACACACGTTTCGCCGTTATTGATCATGCGACCTGTTACACAGGTTTTAACTGCAAGCTCTAAATCTGCGTCATCGAGTACTAAGTAAGCGTCATTACTACCAAGCTCTAACACTGTCTTTTTAGCGTGTTTACCCGCTTCTTCAGCTACTTTTTTACCTGTGGCATCGCTACCCGTAAAGGTTACGCCGCTAATTGCTTTGTGCGCAATGAGTGAGCTGGCGGTTTTACCGTCGATGAGTAAGTTGCTGAAACAGTACTCTGGGAAACCAGCTTGTTTAAATAGCTCTTCAATTTTTTCAGCCATGCCAAATACGTTACCAGCATGCTTTAATACGGTTGTGTTACCCGCCATTATGTTGGCAGCACTGTAGCGAATTACCTGATAAAGCGGGAAGTTCCACGGTTGAATACCTAACAGTACACCTGTTGGTTGGTAGCTGATAATTGCACGGCCGCCGTCCATATCACGTTCTTCGTCAGCAAGTACTTGTGGGCCTTGTTCGGCTGTGTAACGACAAATTCCTGCACATAGTTCAACTTCTTGAAAGCCTTGCTCGTATACTTTACCCATTTCTTCGGTCATGAGTTTTGCGATAGATTCTTTTTGCTCTTCGAAAAGTGAGGCTAACTTATTAAGATATCTCGCACGTTCAGTGAACGACGTTAAGCGCCATTTTAAATATGTTTCGTGAGATTTTTCGATTACCTGTTCTGCTTCTTTTTGAGAAAGTAGCGTGTAGGTTTCAATGGTTTGCTCAGTTGCCGGATTAATCGTTTTAACTGTGTTACTCATTTCTATCTCCTTACAAATTATGTAATGGTGATAGTGCAAAACGAAAGCCAATATCAAAAAAACAGTATTAATTAATCTCAAGCTATTGAAATGTAGTATTTATTTTTAATTTTTTATTCTGCTAATAACTTTTTACTACTATGAATATATTACCCAAAGCAGTAAAAAGTTCTGATTGATGCAAAATTTACAAGATTGACTGCTCATGCTAATTCAACTTATAGAAGTTCTTTAGCAATGCGCTTTAGTAGGTAGGTTTCTCGTAAAATGGAGAGTCCTTGTTTTTCACTGTTAGCAAGTGTGCGCTCGTTATGAGCAATTGCATCGTTAATATCAACCCATTTAGCAGTCATGCCATTTTGCTGCTCGTAATGCTCTAACTGTGCTTTGCCAAACTCGTCGGCAATATTACATACAAAGCAATACGATTTGATATGAATAATATCAAAGTCTTCTTTATACCAAGGGCGATACTCTTCATAGAGTCCAAAGGCTTTAACTACACTTATTTGTTGTGCACCGGTTTCTTCGCTTAGTTCGCGAATTAAGCCTTGTTCAATACTTTCGCCTTCATCTACTCCGCCACCAGGTAAGCTGTAATCTTCATAGCGGTTTGTATACATTAAAAGTATTTTATTATTTTTAATAACAATGGCGCGAGCTGTTAAGCGCGTAAATAGAGTGCCTTGGTCAATATTAATACCTGAATGAATTAAGGTTTTTAATTGCTGCATTTCGTCTCCTCTTTTAGGTTTTTGATAATAACAGTTGCTACCATTCTATAAATAGAAACGATTTTAATTATTTTTATATTTTATGATCGATTTTTTTAAGCATACGTAAATATAAGGTTGTTAAAATAAATAGCATTGGATTAATTAGCTATTTAAGTAATTAGATTCTAGGCGTGCCTTTAAATTAATATTTAGGATGCGTAGAATAAGAAAAAAAGCATAGGGATTTATCATGTTAGACATACTTTTAGTAGACGATGACGTTGAATTTAGTGACGTTGTTTGCCACATAGTCGAATTCCTCGGCCACAACATAAGCACCGCCACCAGTTTAAAAGAAGCACATCAATGGTTTGAAAATAATACCTTTGACCATGTGCTACTTGATTTTATGTTACCTGATGGTAGCGGTTTGCACTTACTTGATCATTTAAAAACGATTGGGCAATCTCCAAAAATTACACTTATATCGGGTCATCCTTCAGTTAAAGGCATTTTAGCTGAAATGTGTGAGCCAAATGTAGGGCATTTATTAAAACCATTACAACGCGAAGATTTAGAACTCGTTTTAAATGGCCCTAAAAAAACAGTTAAAAAAGCCAAGTCGAGCGGTATTACACGTCACTTTGGTGGGTTAATTGGTGAGTCTGAGCCAATGCAAAAACTATACAACATGATTGAACGCGTAGCTAAAACAAACGCTAACGTGATGCTTATGGGTGAAAGTGGTGCAGGTAAAGAAGTAGTGGCTCAAGCTATTCATAACGCAAGCCAGTGCGAAGGCCCATTAGTTGCTAGCAACTGTGGCGCACTTTCAAAAGAGTTAATTGGTAGTGAGTTATTTGGCCACGAAAAAGGCGCATTTACAGGCGCAATAGCACGTAAAGAAGGTGTGTTTGAGCAATCAAATAACGGTACTTTGTTTTTAGATGAAGTAACCGAAATGCCAATTGATATGCAGCCAAATTTACTGCGAGTACTTGAAACTAAAAAAGTAACACGCGTAGGTGGTAACAGAGAAATACCAACCAATTGTCGTGTTATTTCAGCCACTAACCGCTCGCTTACCGATTTAGCGCAAAATAATATTATTCGTGAAGATATTTACTTTAGGTTGGCTGTTTTTCCTATTGATATACCGCCACTTCGCGATAGAAAAGAAGATATTCCTTTATTAGCTAAAGCATTTTTAGATCAACTTAATGATGAAAACGGTACCCCATTTAGTTGGACGCCAACGCAGCTCAAAGAACTGCAAAGCTATGAATGGCCCGGTAATGTGCGAGAGCTTCGCCACGCTATACACCGTGCATTTATTATGAGCGATCCGCAAACCAGCGACATTACTCTACCTGATAATTTAGAGTCGCCTTTTTCGCGCGTTAATAACCAAGCGGCCGAAAAGCCAGTATCAGCAGGACAAACCATTGAAGAAGTTGAAAAAGAACTTATTCATGCAACGCTTGATAAGGTGCAAGGTAATAAAACGCTTGCTGCACAAATGCTGGGTATTAGCACCAAAACACTTTATAACCGCCTTAATGCATATGGCGGTATTGGCGAATATAAATAGATTTGAGGAAGGGCATGACATCCGATAACGAAACAGAGCAACTAAACAAATTAGTACACGATGCAAGAGCGCCGCTTAATCGTATATCGATGAATGCAGAGCTTATTAAGTTGGTACTTGAAAACGATATGCCAAAAGAAAAAGCGCTAGATGCACTTGATAAAATTATTAACAATTGCCAACAGTGTAGTGAAAGTTTACAAAAAATAACTGACTCTCAATAAATAGTAAGTGTTGTACAAACTCTAATTCGGGAAGCTAAATGAGCAAGCAAAAACAGCAAGGTAAAGCGAATGTTACTTGGGCAGCTTTAATAGTTGTTGTGTTAAGTATTATTGTAGGTAACGCAGTTTTAGCATTGAATACGATTCAAGGTTTAACGCAAACCCAAAAGAGTTTAGACAATACTAATATGCTGACAACGGGAATTGAGCAACTGCATTTATCAGTAGTTCAGGCTGAGTCGGGTCAGCGCGGTTATTTATTAACAGAAGAGACTGATTATTTAACGCCTTATTACGATGCTATTGGACAAATTGAAGCTCAAACAGATCATGTTAAGTCACTACACTCTGAGATTGACGGCCAAGCTGAGCGTATTGCTCAGTTGTTAGTACTAGTTGATAGCAAAATTAAAGAGCTAAAACAAACGGTTAATCTTGCTTTAGATGACAAAGAGCGACGTGCAATTTATGTGTTAAATACACATAAAGGTCGGGAGCTTTATAAGCAAATTAGAGAGTATGTTAATGAAATTCAAGACCGTGAATTACTCTTTAAAGTGAGCCATTTTTCAAAGTTAGCGCAAATTAAGAATGAAGCTAAAATCACGTTTGCTATTACAGCAATCACAAGCTTATTACTTATTATTGGTATGTTTGTAATGACACGTCTTAATTTGAGAAATGCAGCTAAGTATCGTTTTGAGCTTGAGAAACAAAACGAGACTTTAGCAACTAAAGTGTCTGAGCGTACGCAAGAATTAACGTTGTATTCTGACGAACTGAGCCGAAGTAACCGAGAGCTTGAAGAATTTGCTTTTGTAGCAAGTCATGACTTACAAGAACCGCTTAGAAAAATTCAAGCCTTTAGTGACCGCCTAGAAACAATGTTTAAAGATGAGCTGGGTGAAAAAGGGATTGATTACATTGGCCGCATGAAAAATGCAGCGCAACGCATGTCTAACTTAATTAATGACCTATTAGAGTTCTCGCGTATTACAACACGCGGTAAAGACTTCGATGATACAAATTTAAACGAAGTAGTAACCGATATATTAAGTGATTTAGAAATTGCGATAAAAGAGTCAGATGCACAAATTGATGTAGAAGACTTACCGGTTATTCAGGCTGATAAAAGCCAAATGCAGCAGCTGTTTTTAAACTTGTTGTCGAACGCTGTTAAATTTAGGCGCCCAGGTGTAAGTCCACATATAAAAATCAGCTACCAAGATAAAGATATTTTTAGTGAGGATCATAATACCAATTTGAGCTTTCAAGTTATTACTATAGAAGATAACGGTATTGGTTTTTCACAGGACTATGCCGATAAAATATTTGTACCGTTTCAACGTTTGCACGGTCGCTCACAATATAAAGGCACAGGTATTGGTCTTTCTGTATGTAGGCGTATTGTGGAGCGCCACGGCGGAACAATTACAGCAATAAGTAAAGACGGTGAAGGTGCAACCTTCATTATAAAACTACCTGTGGAAGCTGCGCTTTTCACATTGCAAGGAGAGGCTTAAATGCCCTATTCAAAAGTAAAACCTATTACTATTTTAATGGCAGACGATGATGAAGATGATCGTTTGTTAACACAAGATGCCCTTGCCGAAAGCCGTGTACTTAACGAGCTTCATTTTGTTGAAGATGGCGTTGAGTTACTTGAATATTTAGAACGTAAAGGTAAGTTTGAAGACAAAACAGTGTCGCCACGACCAGGATTGATATTACTTGATTTAAACATGCCAAGAATGGATGGTCGTGAAGCGCTTGAAGCTATAAAAGGGAACCCTAACTTAAAGGGAATTCCGGTTGTTATTTTAACTACGTCTAAGCAAGAAGAAGACATGGTTAAAGGGTATAACTTAGGTGCTGCATCTTATATTACAAAGCCTGTGACGTTTGATGGTTTAGTTGATTTGATGAAAACGCTAGGAAAATACTGGGTAGAGTTTGTAGAGCTACCGACAACATTTAACGATTAATGGAGATTGTATGTTAGATAAAGTGACTCAGTTGCTGCTTGTAGAAGATGATGAAGATGATTACATACTCACCTGCGACTATCTTGACCAATTGGATTCACACACGTTTAACATTCAATGGATAAGTTCCCCAGAGCAGGCAATTGCAACGCTTAGCAAAAATGAGCACGACATTTGCCTGCTTGATTACCGCTTGGGTGCATCTAATGGTTTAGATGTACTAAAAGAAGCCATTGCTAATGGCTTTAGCGGCCCAATTATTATGCTTACCGGGCAGTCAAACGACGAGTTAGACTCGGCGGCGCTTGATGCCGGTGCAGTAGATTATTTAATAAAAACAGAAATGAGTTCGAGCCGCTTTGCGCGCGCTATTCGCTATGCACTTGCTCGTAAAGATGTTGAAGGTGAGCGAGTAGAGCGTTTAAAAGCCGAAGCCGAAAATCGCTCAAAAGACCGCTTTCTAGCTCATCTAAGCCACGAATTACGTACTCCTCTATCGTCTATTTTAGGTTACACCGAACTGTTAATGCAGAGCGACTTCAGTCAGCAAGCAGAAAATGAACTAGGTGTTATTTATCGAAACGGTAAACATTTATTGAGCCTGTTAAACGATGTGCTCGACTTATCTAAAATAGCCGCCGATAAACTCGAACTAACCTTAAGCGAAGTTAACCTTGATAGCATGCTTGCCGATGTATACACGCTAATGCGCGTATCGGTGCTAGATAAGGGCCTTACGCTGCGCTTTGAATCTCATCAGCCATTGCCTTTGGTTGCACGACTGGATGCAACAAGAGTTCGCCAAATTTTAATAAACCTAATAAACAATGCAGTTAAATTTACCGATAAAGGCGAAATTGTTGTTAATGCGTGGACGCAATGGGTTGATGATACCGAAATGCTGTTTTTTAGCATTAAAGACTCAGGCATGGGCATTGCCCCTGAAAAACAAGAACTGATATTTAAGCCATTTGAACAAATAGCTGATGTAGAATCACGCTCTGTAGGCGGCGCAGGCTTAGGCTTGGCAATATGTGCTGAATTGTTAGCACGTATGCACGGTGATATTAGTTTGCATTCTGAAATTGGCAAAGGCTCTACGTTTACTATTTCGGTTTACCCAGGTGATATTAGCGAAGTAGAACGACAGGTACTTAATTTTAGTAGTGCGCCGCAACTACAAAGTAAATCGGCTCCATGCAAAGTGCATGGGCGAGTATTAGTAGTTGATGATTTACGTGATTTACGCATGCTAGTTGGTCATATGATCAGTACTTGTGGTGCGCGCGTCGATTATGCCGAACATGGCCAACAAGCGCTTGAAAAAGTGCGTATTGCAGATGCGTATAAAGCGCCTTACGATATTATTTTTATTGATATTCATATGCCTGTAATGGGCGGCAAGGAAGCTACCATAGAGCTTAGAAAAATGGGTTACAAAGGCCCAATAATCGCGCTCACTGCCGCTACTATGAAAGGCATACATGAGGAGCTTGCTGCACTAGGCTTTAACGATGTAATACCAAAACCTGTTGATAGCGCGGCTTTATACCAAAGTTTGCAAGATTATTTGGTAGCGCCAGAGCATGCACCGCAAGCTAAAGATATAAATTGTAGCAATGGCTTAACCGAGAAAAAGCAGCGCTTTTTACTTGTTGAGGACGATCACGATGCAGCGCAAATTACGCAGCTACTTTTAGAAAGCTTAGGTGTTGAAACGGTCATTGCGTCTAGCTGCGCACAATGTTTGCAAATACTTAATCACGACCAGCAATTTAATAAGGTATTGCTAGATATGCATTTACCCGATGGGCGTGGCATTGATTTAGGCCAGCAAGTTAATGAGCGATATCCAGAGCTACGCTTGGTGATTGTAAGTGGCGCAGAGCCAGACCCAAGAGAAATAAAAGATTTAAATATTGACCGAGTTTTACTTAAACCGATTAATTTGAGCTTACTTGAAACGCTTATTAGCTAGGGCCTGTTTATCTTTGGAGGTTAAATTTGCAGCAGTATGTTTGGTATTTAGGCAAGGCAGAGCCTGTGTAGTGTGGTTATTCCCCATAAATAGGCGATAACGAAGCACAAATGCCAAACATGCGCTGCCTGAAGGGTTCTGCCCAGGGGCTATTTACTCTTTGTTGCCTACATGGATGTAGGTAAGGGGCGTGAGCAGGACGCGGAAGCTTTGCTCGGTTTTTACTTATTCTTACAGGGATGTAAGTCAGTAGAATAACGCAGGAGCAGTTACCGAGCCACTAGGTTACAAATCTCGCGCCGCGATTAAATAGCCCCTAGATTGAACAAATTTTAATCCTGAAAGGTCAACAGGTCCAATAACTGAGACATTATTTATATGCATTCAATAAAGTTAGTATCTGAAGAATTAACACCATCAAAAGTAGTCTGTGTTGGCCGTAACTATACCGCACATATTGCAGAGCTAAACAACGAAACACCAGATCAAATGGTTTTATTTAACAAACCAAATAGCGCGATTACAAATACGTTATTTGCGGCTAATAACGGCGATACACTGCATTATGAAACCGAGCTATGTTTTGTAGTTAAAAATAAAAAATTTGTAGGGGTTGGACTCGGCCTTGATTTAACTAAGCGTACTGTGCAAAGTAAATTAAAAAATAAAGGACTTCCATGGGAGCGCGCTAAAGCGTTCGATGGCTCTGTAATTTTAACTGATTTTGTAGCGCTAACTGATGCAATGAAGCACTTTACCTTTGAACTTAAAATTAATAATAAAGTAGTTCAGCAAGGCGATACTCATTTTATGCTGCATAACCCGGACTCAATTTTACAAGAAATTAGTGAATTTATGAGCTTAGAAGATGGTGACGTAGTAATGACAGGCACACCGTCGGGCGTAGGCGAGGTAACACCTAAAAGTATTTTTGCTGTGGCACTTTATACTAACGATCAGTGCTTGCTTGAGCATCAGTGGCAAGTAAGTAAAAATTAATAACTTGCTGTTGGTAGTGTTGATCAAAGTCGGCAAAGGTAGTTTTAAGCCAATTATGCTGACTTTGTTGATACTCAGGCGATTGTAGTACATTGTTTTTTAGTGCGCGGTTAATTTTTTTAAGCGCTTGCTGTGCAAAATTATTAGGTGCGTTAGCCGCACAACCTATTGCTCCTCGTATAAATTGAATGTCATTTTCTTCTATTGGTACACTCTCTATATTCGTATATTCTCCTTGTTTATTAAAGTAATCGGCCATAAACGGGTAATCAATTGAGTAGTCTAAAAAGCCGTGACTCAAGCGTGCTATAACAGCCTGACTTTCGTTCTCACTGCTCCAACTTAACGACGACTCTTTATCTCGTTTTGTATTTTCAATAATTGTATTAATTTTAGTTGTAAATTTACGTGCAGCAGCTTGCCCGTATACGTATTGCGGGTCGGTTAATAAATTAATAAGGTGAATAGGCGAGCCGTGCTTTTCTTCTAATTTGGGCTTTAGCTCTTTAGTCGTGATAATTGAAAATGGGGGATATACCGTTGTTGGATTTGAGTAGTTAAGTAGTTGGTTATTATGTTTTTTATAAATAACACACGGGAAGCATACGTTTTTTCCTTCACTTAAATATTTATTTATACGCTGCTGAGGGACAATTAAGCGGGTATGTTTTACATCTGTTATTGTTCTAATGAGTTGCTCGGTTAGGTTGTCGCAAATACCGCCTTGTGGTGCACTTTCGCTTTTAGCTATATGAAAAGGGGGCGTGTAACTTTGCAGCCAAATAATTTCTTCTAGAGGCTGTAATTTTTGCTCAACAGCATGCGCGTTAAATACAATTAATAAGCAAAATGCATAGTATCCGTTTTTCAGCATTGATAAGTGTTCGTTGAATTAAGAAAACTTAATAAAAGTATAGTGTTGGTTGTAGTAGGGTCAAATATTTTAGTTAAAAAGCAACCTCATTCAAGGCTGCTTTAACTCATACATGCTTAATAAGGCATCGGATGGTTTCTAAATATAGTGTTAATATCACTAAGAATTTCGTCGCTTAACGTGATGTTAAATGCATCAATATCTTCTTTTAATTGGGCTATGCTTGTTGCACCAATAATTGAAGAGGTTACGCCATCTACTTGGTTACACCATGCGAGTGCTAGTTGTGCTGGAGTAATATTGTTTGCATGAGCCAGCTCAACATACTGCTTAGTGGCTTGCTCTGCATTTGGTGTATCTCTAAAAATACCGTTGCGCTGCATGAAGGTCCAACGAGATCCTTCTGGGCGAGCACCGTTTAGGTATTTACCCGTTAATAAACCAGCTGCTAAAGGCGACCACGGTAAGTAGGCAATATCTTCGTGTACACATTGTTCTATTAAATACGGCCAGTCTTTAGCGTGCGCTAAGCTAAACTCATTTTGAATAGATACCATACGCGGTAAGTTATGCTCTTTGGCCAAACTTAAAAACTGGCTTATACCCCATGGCGTATCGTCAGATAAACCGCAGTGCTTAATTTTACCTGCTTTAACACATTCATTAAGGCCCTCTAGAATATCAAGCATACTAGCTTGCTGCTCTTGTGTATTTACGTCGGTAAATTTAAGAGTGCCGGGCCATTGTCTGCCAAAGTGCGGGGTAGAGCGGTTTGGCCAATGCAGCTGATATAAATCAATGTAGTCGGTTTTAAGGCGCTTAAGTGAATCGTCTACGGCTTCTATTACCGTTTGGCGCGTAATATTGCCACCATCACGTACCCACGATAATCCATTGCCTGCAATTTTTGTAGCAAGTACCACATCGCTGCGCTTTTGCTGATTACGCGATAGCCAATCGCCAATAATTTCCTCAGTTTTTCCATAGGTCTCTGGAGAGGGCGGTACTGCATACATTTCGGCTGTATCAATAAAGTTTACGCCTTGCTCTAGCGCGTAGGCTATTTGTTCATCAGCATCGCTTTGAGTATTTTGTTTACCCCAAGTCATACTGCCTAAACATACTCTTGAAACTTTAATACCACTGCTGCCAAGTGGGCTGTATTGCATGAGAATTCCTTATTGCTCGTCTTGAGAGTAGCTAACTAACGCCGATAAAAGAGGCTCTGCAATGAGGGCTTTTTGGCCTGTTTCAAAATCAAACATAACCACTTTTGAAGTGCCTGTTGTTGTTATAGCGTTTTGCGCGTGACTAAATACGGTGTAATTCATAACAAACCGATCTGTTTTTATATCAGAAATAGTAACGCCGACTGTAAGTGTATCTGGAAAAGTAACTGGGCGTTTATAACGAATGTTGTTTTCGCTTATTACCGGACCTACGCCATTAGAGCTTATTGTATCGAACAGATTTATTTTATTTAAGAAGTCGATTCGGGCTATTTCAAAGTAACGCAAATACACCACATTATTTACGTGTTGTAGTGCATCCATATCAGCCCACGCTACGGTGATGTCGGTATGGATAGGGTGCTGATCTTTAAACGTTTGCATTATTTATTGGCCCTTAATTTTAAAGTATTTAGATTATCAATATGGAGTTGTGAGCTCAAGGTAATTAATAGCATGTTTTTTTATAAGATGATTGTACCTGTTTAATTTTAGGTCTACAGTTAAATTACACAGACAAACACAAACACACACACAGAGGTATGTATGCACAATATAATTAATTGGTCTTTAGCTTGTTTGGTTTTTATAGCCTCATTTACCTGCTACGCAATGGGTAACGAATCAGGCGCTATTATTTTAATGTTAGCGGGGTTTTTTTTCGAGGTTATGTTTTGGTTGCGCGGTTATAAAGAGCAAGAAGGTAATAAGCGCTTTTTTTAATAGTTAACTAGGGCCTGTTGGCCTTTCAGGATTAAAATTTGTTCAATCTAGGGGCTATTTAATCGCGGCGCGAGGTTTGTGACCTAGTGGGCTAAGTAAAAACCGAGCAACAAAGAGTAAATTGCCCCTAGGCAGAACCCTTCGGGCAGCGTATGTTTGGCATTTGTGCTACGTTATCGCCTATTTATGGGGAATAACCACACTACATAGGCTCTGCCTTGCCTAAATACCAAACATACTGCTGCAAATTTAACCTCGAAAGATAAACAGGCCCTAGGCTTGCTTATCACATTTGATTCTATAATAATGACTGTATAAATAACCAGTTATTGTTGTGGTGATGAAGAAGTTTATTCACATAGACATGGATTGCTTTTATGCAGCAGTAGAAATGCGAGATAATCCTAAACTTGCATGTGTACCGCTTGCTATTGGAGGCAATAGCCGACGAGGCGTGCTCTCAACCGCTAACTATATAGCGAGAGAATATGGCGTACGATCGGCTATGTCGAACTATCATGCTAAACAATTATGCCCCGATTTAGTTATTGTCCCTGGGCGCATGGCTGTATACAAAGAAGCTTCAAATCAAATACGTGAAGTATTTAGCCGCTACACAGATTTAGTTGAGCCTCTTTCTTTAGACGAAGCCTACCTAGATGTAACAGACAGTACTGCTTGTAAAGGCAGTGCCACACTTATTGCACAGCAAATAAGAGCCGATATTTACAATGCCACAGGGCTCACTGCATCAGCAGGTATTGCACCGATTAAATTTATTGCCAAAATAGCCAGCGACGAAAAAAAACCGAATGGTCAATTTGTCGTTTTGCCTCATGAGGTCGATGACTTTTTAGCGCAATTACCGCTGGGGAAAATTCCGGGGGTGGGTAAAGTAACGCTCGAAAAGCTAAATTTAAAAGGCTTATATACCGGCAAGGATGTACGTGAAAAAGGCGTTAACTGGATGCAGCAACATGTGGGTAATTTTGGTGTGTCGCTTTATCAAAAATGTGCAGGTGAATATGTTGGTAAAGTATCAACAGATCGCATCAGAAAGTCGCTGAGTGTTGAGCATACCTACGAATACAATAAAACAAGTTTGCAAGAGTGCTTAGATGAGCTGCCAAAATTGTTAGACGAATTAGTTTTAAGACTTAATAAACAGCAATTACAAAACCGTATTAATAAGCTGAGTGTTAAAGTGAAGTTTGCAAATTTTGTAGTAACCTCAGCCGATCAGGCATACCACGAGCTAAACACAGAAATATTTATTCAACTCCTTACTAAGGCTTATCAACGAGGGCTACAACAACCTGTAAGATTACTTGGCATAGGCGTTGGCATTAAAAGCGAGCCAGAACAAAACTTTCAACTTAGTATTCTCGATTAAGCTGTAAAGCCTGTAACCCCAAGTTGCCATTTATTGGCAACTTGTATAATTAGCTCATCGCACCTTGCTGGTCTTCAATATTTAAATCGACGATAATAGGGGCTTATGTTTTCTAACAGGACTTTATTTATGGCATACCCTCAAGCGGTTAGTGCAAGCCTTGAATGCACATCTCATGATGCGCTTATTATTATTAGTGATGACTTTTCTCTATTACCAAATAACTCATTACGTAATGCTATTTTAGACCAAGCAAAAGTTGATTCTCGTATTGGTAAACAAGTTACTTTATTAGTGATTGAAAAAAAACGCGTTGTACTTGCGCCAACGGGTCCGTTAAATAGAGATTACGACGATGTACGCCGTTATTTTGATGCTGCTAAATTAGCGATTAACGAAGCAAAAGCGTCGGGTAGTGTTAATCCTGTATTATTTTTACCAAATTTAAATGGCGATAGCCGTTATCAGCATGCTTTAGAAGTTGCTTATTTAGGCGCTTGCCAAGCCTTATGGCAGCCATTAGAAGCGCGTGAATATCACGGTGAAAGTATTGAACCTATTACTCAAATTGGTTTAGTTGGCGCAAGCGAGCAAACAATTAAAGCTGTTAATGCGATTGCTGCAGGCCAATATGCCGCGCGTGACTTATGTGGCACTGAACCTGAGCGTATGGCTCCACCACGTTTTGCTGATTACTGCGTTGATTTATTTAAAGGCTCAAGCATTGCAGTTGACGTAATTGATGATATTGCAGCTATTGATAAAAACTACCCAATGCTAAGCACTGTTGCTCGTGCATCGTATGCAGTTGAGCGCCATCACCCACGTGTTGTTAAGCTTGAATATGTACCAGAGGGTGAAATTACTCGTACACTTATGTTTGTAGGTAAGGGTCTTGTATACGATACAGGCGGCGCCGATTTAAAAGTAGGTGGTCATATGGCAGGCATGAGTCGCGATAAAGGTGGCGCAGCTTCTGTTGCGGGCTTTATGAAAGCCGTTGCGGATTATCAGCCTAAAGGCGTTAAAGTAGTATCGTACTTGGCTGTTGTTCGTAACTCTATTGGCTCGGATTGTTTTGTGCCAGATGAAATTATTACTAGCCGCGAAGGTATCCGTGTACGCATTGGTAATACCGATGCAGAAGGGCGCTTAGCAATGGGCGACCTGCTTAGCGAAATGAAAGATTTAGCTAAAGGCGAAATAAACCCAACGTTATTTACTGTAGCTACATTAACGGGTCACGCGGCACGTGCAATGGGTCCTTACGGTGCGTATGTTGAAAATGGTCCAGCTCGTAGCGCTGGTGTTTCACGTCAAATAGCTGACCTTGGAGATTTGTGGGCCGATGGCGCAGAAGTATCGCGTTCTCGCCGTGAAGATTACGACTTTATTAAACCACGCACGCTAGCTGACGATGTACTCTCGAGTAATAACGCAGCATCTGCTGTTACTGCGCGTGGGCATCAGTTCCCTATGGCGTTTATGGCTATTGTTGGTGGGCTTGATAAGCACGGTAACGACTCTGCACAACCTTTGCCTTATGTGCATATGGACATTGCAGGTAGCGGTGTTGAAGGCGGTGATTGGCAGCATGGCAAGCCAACGGCTGCATCAGTAACGAGCTTGTTTGCACGTTACTGTTTGTAAGCTAAAAACCTACATGCAATAAAAAAGCCCTGTTAATTCAGGGCTTTTGCATTTTATGATAACGGTATGGGCTATTAATCTAATTTAAAACGATTAACTACGCTCGAAAGCTCTAGGCTACTTTGTTTAAGATTATCACTGGCATCGGTAAGCTGTTTAGTATTATTTAATGATTGCTCAGTTGATTGAGATAGCTCATTAATACGCAAATTAACCTCGTCGGCAGCTTGAGTTTGTTGCTCTGTGGCGCGTGCTATCTGGCTGTTCATTTCGGTAATAATTGAAACAAGTCGTTCTATTTCATTAAGTGAAGTATTGGCCGATGACGCCTGATCTACGGTAGAAACTGAAAGTGCTTGGCTTGATTTAACAGCTTCTACTGCTGCTTTTGCACCTTCTTGAAGTTTAGTGATCATGGTTTGAATTTCGTCGGTACTTTGCCCTGTACGACTGGCCAGTGTTCTTACTTCATCTGCAACAACAGCAAATCCTCGGCCATGCTCTCCTGCGCGAGCAGCCTCAATGGCAGCGTTTAATGCCAGTAAGTTTGTTTGCTCCGATATGCTTCTTATTACATCAAGTACAGAGCCTATATTATGGCTCTCGTTGGCTAAATCTTCTGTTACACGGCTGACTGTTTCTATGTTGCTTGAGAGTGTTTCTATTGCTGTAATTGTTTGCGCAACCACATTTTTACCCGTTGATGCGTTTTGTGCTGCATCTTTAGCTGCTTGCTCTGCGGCTTCGGCGTTACGGCTTACATCATGTATTTGGTGAGTCATTTGCTCCATGGCAGCTGCAACTTGGGTTGAGCTATCGTTTTGAAGCTCAATAAACGAGTGGCTTGTTCTACTTGAATCATCAACTGTATGCGCATGCTCACTTACGTCGTTTGCACTTTGTGCTACATGAACAAGTGACTCTCGCATTTTTAAAACAAATAAATTAAATGAATGTGATAGTTCAGATATTTCATCGTTACCGGATTCATTTAATTTACGGGTTAAATCGCCTTCACCTTGTGAAATGTCTTTCATCATATCGGCCGCTAAACGAGTAGGTATTAAAATGCTCTTGCCTATAAAGTAACTAAGTAAAATAACAGCAATAATCATAATTGTTGCACTGACGACTATAAGGTTTCGTTGCTCGCTAAATGCTTCGTCAATTGAATCAAGATAAACACCTGAGCCAATAATCCATTGCCATTGATTAAAACCTTTAACAAATGCGATTTTTTCAACGGGTTTTTCTTTACCTGGTTTTGGCCATTTATAAGGAATAAATCCCTCGCCAGAGCGTTTAACTATATTAACCATATCAACAAACAATGCTTTGCCGTCAGGGTCTTTGTTATTGGTTAAATCTTTTCCTTCAAGCGCAGGTTTTATAGGATGCATAACCATTTTTGGCTGGTAATTGTTAATCCAAAAGTAATTGGTTTTGTCGTAGCGCAGAGCTCTTATTGCATTAAGTGCTTGCGATTGAGCTTGTTGTTGAGTGAGAGTGTTATTTTGCTCAAGATCATAAAAGTGCTCGATTATACTGTACGCAGTTTCTACTACATTTTGTGTTTTAAGGTACTGCTCGTTTTTTAGCGAACTATATTGATGAGTCAGGCTCGATATACTAAGTATTATTAGTCCAAATACAACTATGGCTATTAACAGTGAAAAACGCTGGGATATACTAAAACTACGTAGACTAGGCATACATTTATCCTCAAAAAGTGTGCGCTTTAGCGCATAGAATAAGCGTAGCTAAAAAAAGAGTTTAATCTAGGCTTAACGCCCATTAATGCAAAAAAAAAGCTGATTTATCAATCAGCCTTTAGTCTGTTATTACTTTACTTGCTTATTTAACGTCAAAATGGCGATTAAAGAAGTTTGTAATTGTTTGATGTAAGTGTGTTTGCACTTGTTTACCACGTAGGCTGTGCTTAGAGCCTGGGTAGGTCATCATTTCAAACTGTTTTTCGTTATCTTGCAGTTGTTTAAACAATTTAGTTGAATGAGTAAACAGCACGTTGTCGTCAGCCATTCCATGGTAAATCATTAATGGGCCTTTTAAGCCATCAGCATATGGAAATACTGCGCTGTCTTCATACCCTTTAGCATTCGTATCAGGGTGACCTAAATAACGCTCTGTGTAATGCGTATCGTATAGAGCCCAATCGGTTACAGGAGCACCCGATACGCCGGCTTGAAAGTAATCGCCTGCTTTAAACATAGTCATAAGTGCCATGTAGCCGCCGTAGCTGTGGCCATAAACACCAATGCGTTGTGGGTCTACGTAATCAAGTGTACGTAAAAACTCTACGCCTTTAATTTGATCGGCAACCTCAACCACGCCTAGGTTTTTATAAATAGCATCTTCAAACTTTTTACCACGGTTGTACGAACCACGGTTATCCAGTTGAAAAATTACGTAACCTTGTTGCGCCATGTACTGAAAGTACAAGTTTTTACTGCGCCAGCTATTTGTCACTCGTTGGGCATGCGGGCCGCCGTATACGTTAACAATAACAGGGTGCTTTTTGCCATCAGTAATGTTGCTAGGCTTGAATAAACGGTAATGCATAACTTGGCCATCATCGGCTTTAATTGTGCCGTATTCTGGTTTTGTTAAGTCGCTTAAATAAGGAGTAAGCGGGTGGCTGCTATCTAGCTTATTTTCTTCAAGCCATGTAATAAATTCGCCGTTTACTTTACGAAGCGCTGCTGAATTTGGTTTATTATCAGACGAGCTATTATCGATAAAGGTTTTATTGTCTTTTGCTAGCACAACATTATGGTACTGACCTTTTTCGGTGATACGTTTGGCATCGCCCTTTTTAAATAAAGGCGCGCTGTATAAATGGCTTTCAAGCGGTGTATCTTTTCGGCCGGCAAAGTAAACAATGCCTTTTTTCTCATCAATACCTTTTAAGCTATCAACAGCCCAATCACCAGAGGTGATTTGACGAACAAGTTGACCGTTTGTGCGGTACAGATATAAGTGTTTAAAACCGTCGCGCTCAGATGCCCATACAAAATGTTTTTTGTCTTTTAAAAACTCAAGATCAAAATGTAGGTTAATCCACGTTTCGCTGTTTTCGATTAATGCTACTTTTTGGACTTTAGTTTCGCTGTTATAAAAACGAAGCTCTAATTTATGTTGCGAGCGATTTTGCCATTGGTAAGACAGTGTATTGCCGTCTTTTAGCCACTTAGCACGCGCGATATAAATGTCTTCATCTTTACCTAAATCAATCCAATCTACTTTTTGGTCATTTAGCTTAACCACACCGAGTTGAATTTTTACGTTATCGGTACCTGTAAACGGGTAGCGCTGGTTAAATAATTTAACTTCATCAGCGTAAATTTCGTTACGGATAGCTTCTTTTACTGGGGTTTCGTCAACGCGGGTATAGGCAATTTTAGTTTCATCACCTGACCACCAGTAACCTGTCATGCGGCTCATTTCTTCTTGAGCAACAAATTCGGCCATGCCGTTTTTAATTACGCCGCCGCCATCTTTACTAAGCTGAATTTCTTTACCTGATTCAAGCTCTAAAGCGAATAGGTTTTGCTCTCGAATAAACGATACGTAGTTACCTCTAGGTGAAAAGCGTGCATCGGTTTCAAATGTTTCAGTGTCGGTTAGTTTTTTACTTTTAGCAGAGGCTAAATCGTAATAGTAAAGGTCGCCGTTAAGTGGGAATAAAAGTGCTTTACCGTCTTTAGACCATTTGTATTCTAATATGCCTTTACCAAAAATACGTTGGCGTTCGCGGCGTGCTTTTTCTTCATCAGATAGGTTTTCTGGGCCTGAAAATAACTTTGCCGAATCAACTAGCACACGGTTGGTGTTATCTTTTAGATTGTATTCCCATAAATCGTAGCGATTGTAGTCATCGCTTTTGCCTTGTAAATAAGTTACACGGCTGCCGTCAGGCGAAAATTTAAGTTGTACAGGTGATTTACCTGAAAGGCTCGGATCGTCAAAAATACGCTCCAACGATAAAGGTTTTGCTTGAACACTAATAGCGCCAACCATTAATGGGAGGGCTAGTGAGAGGTGTTTTATTTTTTTTAGCACAAGGTTGCCTTAGCTTATTATAAATATTGCTTTGATGGTAAAGCCAAGCGTGTGCAACTGCAACTAAATGCTATAAAGTGGCGATTATTAAAGACAAAGTAGGACATAACAATGACTAACCCTGAATTTAAACTAGCGCCAGAACTTAAACGCGACTGTATAGAGCTTGCCGATTGGCCACTGTGTAAAGTACTTTTATTGAACGACAGCCAATATCCGTGGTTTGTATTAGTGCCTAGGCAGGTTAACTTAAAAGAGATAATTGATTTATCTGAGGATGATCAAATTGTGTATTTAAAAGAGTCAGCCAAGCTAAGTAAATTATTAATGGATGTGTTTAGCCCTGATAAGTTAAATATAGCGGCTTTGGGTAATATGGTGCCGCAATTACATATTCACCATATTGCACGCTTTACTACTGATGCTGCTTGGCCTGCGCCAATTTGGGGTAAGTATCCAGCTGTGCCGTATACAGATGTACAAATTACAGAGTTAAAAAAAGCGCTGCAGTTTTAAGCTGCAACGCTTTTTTAGGGTTTAGCTAAGTTTAACTAAAACTACTTAAGCTCTAGTACTTCTTTACCTTGCTTAAACGTTACATCTACAGGGATATTTGCTTTACTTAGTTTTTCTAAGTCTTCAGCAAGTTCTTCTTTTATATCGCCATGCGTTGCAATTAGTTGATCTACTTTTTCGTAATCGCCATCACCTTGTAAGGTTAAAATTAAGCGAGAAAGCTTGGCCATTGCAATGCTCATTTTTTCCATATTAACGCGGTACAGGCCTTCTTCATTTTTAGAAAAAGCGCCTTCTTGAGCAAAAAAGTTAAAGCGAATCATATTTGCTTTACCATGCGCACTTGATGCTCCAAAACGAACTGAGCGGAATATACCCGCCATGAAGGTCGTGTAATAATCTTCAATAGTTCCTTCTGTAATTTCGCCCTTTTTAAGTAATTGCTCAATCATGTACAGGCCTAAAATGTCGGCTTTACCTTCTTCAAGCGCACTTGCGTGTTCTTGTAATGATTGACGAACAGTACCTTTACCTGTGATTGTATTTTTAATACCTAGCCCGTGAGCGACTTCATGGAACATCGTATTGGCAAAAAATGCATCAAAAGTAATATGTTTACGCTGCTCAGGTACAATTAACTGCTTTGAAATTGGTACTAAAATTTTATCAAATTTAGCACGCATCGCATTTTTAAGTTGCAGGCGACGAGTTCCTTTTTCTAGCTGTACTTGCTCATCGTTTGGTAAGTTAATTGCAATTGTTTTACTACCAGCGTTAGAGTGACCTGCGTAATAAACAACATCATAAGCGTTTAGGTCGGCGTCAGAGCCCGGTACTTCTTGTTTGTACTTAGCATCAACGGGTAAGCCTTTTTGAAGCTCAGGTAAAAATGCGGCAAACTTAGCTAAGCGTTCGCTCCATTTTAAATCTTTAATAAGTACGTAAGATTCATAAGCTGCGCGGTAACCAAATAATTGATCTTCATAGGTTTCAATTGGACCAATAACCACATCTACTGGGTTGTTTTTCATATCCATCCAAGCAAAGTCAGATACTTGGAAGTCATCTTTTTGTAGAGCATCAGCACGCAAGTTTAGATAGTTAGCAAACTCTTTATCGTCAGCAAGTTTGCTAGCTTGACGTAAAAGGTCAGCGGCTTTTGCAAGCTCATTAGCGTATTCTTTTGAATATGGCACGCTGTAAAGCTTACCTTGCTCATCACGCTTAATTACAGAGTAAAGGCCTGTTTTGTCTTCAACATCTGCATTGTTTAACTCTTCTTTGGTTATATCGGCAGGGTAAAACTGTGCGCCAAGAGGTTTTTCTTTATAGCTGGATAAAAACGCTTCATCGCCATTTAAACGATCCCATGGACCGTAGTTAATATCGGCAAATTTACGTACTTTGTCGTCGTTTAGTTTTGCTAAAAAAGCATCTTTATTTTCACCAAAAGATTGTTTCCAAAATAACTCGTCCATTATTTTTGAAGCATCAATAAGCTTTGCAACCATTGCTCGTTGGTTATCGCTTAAGTGCGATAAATCACTTTGTAAGCTAAAGTCGGTGTAAATATCTAAACGTTGATTATTTGCATTAATAAGCTCAGGGCCTAATTGTGCACTGCTTTTTTGAGCAAGCTCTGTGGCTGTGTTGTCGGTAGAAGACGGCGCTTGTTCAGAACATGCACTAAGAAAAACGACACCAGAGAGCATAATTGCTTGGCTAATTTTATTTAAGATCATTATATTGCCTGTTAAAAAGTAAGTTTAATAATTTGTACTGTTTTAGTTAAAAGACTAAATATGTACAAACGCTTCCTTATTGTGAGTGCATTAAAGCAAAACTAAATAGTAAATAGCAAGTATTTGGCGTTGTAAGGCAGGCATGAGCGATAAAGCATTATAAATAAAAATAAACTTCTATAATTTTCTTAACTTTATCGGTAAGTTAGACAATACTAATTATATTACTAATGCGAAAATTAACTGCCTGAGTTTGCAGTTACTTTACAGGCTGAACACAAAAGGACGGCAGCTTTATGTCTACAGAAAACGCTTTATTAACGATTCTAGTCGATAGAATAAATAACGATACGTTGGTTTTACCAACGCTACCTGAAGTAGCGATTAAGGTTCGCCAAGCTGCAGATAACCCTGATGTGAATTTAATGCAAATGTCAGATGTAATCTCACAAGACCCAGCGCTTTCAGCTCGAATGATAAAAGTAGCTAATAGTGCGATTATGGGACGTTCTGTAAAAGTATCTAATTTACAACAAGCAGTGACTCGCATTGGGTTGCGCCAAATTAAAAATATTGCAACAGCTATGGCTATGGAGCAATTATTTGTATCAAACAATGAGCTGATTAAAGGCTACATGGGCAAGGCTTGGCAAAAAACATTAACCGTTGCTAGCCATTCAATAACACTCATGGAGTTTTACTTAAAAAACAATAAACACACTTCATTAAATCGTGATTCAATTACATTAGCTGCGCTTGTTTACAATATTGGTGTATTACCAATCTTAACAGAAGCTGAGCGCCACCCTGAAGTGTTTGCCAACCCAAGCTTTTTAGCGCACGCAATTCAAAAGCTGAGTGGGAAAATTGGCTCGTCGATTATGCAAGCGTGGGAATTTCCTAAAGAGTTTGTTGATGTAGCTCTAAGCTGGGCAGATCCAAGTTACAAACCTGATAAAGTTAGTTACGTAGACTTTATTCGAGTAGGCGCTATTTTAGAGGGAACATTACAGGTTTCTGATAAGTCAGCAGCGCTGCAAACGTATATAGATAAAGGTGTAATACCGTCTATGCAATTATTCACAAGTGATGAATACAACGATATGCTAAAAGATGTGAAAAACATGTTTAGCTAAACATGTTTTATTACACAAACAAAAAGGGTTAACTTGCGTTAACCCTTTTTTAGTTTTATTTTTCGGTGGTATTTTCTGTTTTAGTTTTTTCGTACCGTTTTATTCCTGCTACCCATGTTTGCAGCACGTTTGTTTTGTATATCTCGTCAACAGGCACTTTAAAGTAGTCTTTATCAATTAAAATAAAGTCGGCCCATTTACCTTTTTCTAAACTACCCACCTTAAATTCTTGATGAGCTGCATAGGCGCCACCAAGAGTAAATGCACGTAATGCATCTTCGCGGCTTAGTACTTCACTTGCGCGCCAGCCGTTTTCCGGTAGTTTGTTATGATCCATGCGTGTAATGGCTGAATACAAACCATCAAATGGATTTGCAAGCTCTACAGGGTAATCAGAGCCTGCCGCAACCACCGAACCTTGCTGTAAAAATGTTTGCCAAGCATAGGCACCGCTTAATTGTTTTTCAGTTAAGCGTTGCTCTGCCATATGCATATCAGAAGTGGCATGTACTGGCTGCATTGAAGGGATTATTTTTAACGCTTTAAAGCGAGGGATATCCTCAGGCGTTACAATTTGTGCGTGCTCTATTCGGTTACGTAGTAATATACCGCCCGTTTTTTTAAACACATTTTGATAAGCATCAAGTACTACTTTATTTGCTTTATCGCCAATTGCGTGGGTATTTGCGCTAAAGCCGCTTTTAAAGCTTTGTGTAAAGAGCGCTTCGAGTTTTTCTTGTGTTTCAAGCATTAAACCATGGTGACCAGGTCTGTCTGCATATTCTTCAATCAGAGCAGCTCCGCGAGAGCCAAGTGCGCCATCGGCGTAAACTTTAACACTGCGAATTTCCATAAAGTCATTTTTGTCGTGGTATCGGCCTGCCTTTAACATTGCGCCTAAATCAGGGCTTGCACCACTTAACATTGCCACAATACGTAGCGGTAAATTACCAAGGTCGCCGCGCTCTTTGTAAACCTCCCATGTGGCTTTATCAATACCTGCATCGTGAGTAGAGGTAATGCCTAAACTTAATAAATGCTTACCTGCTGCATCTAGTGAGTCACTTATATCTTGCTTTGAAGGGGCTGGCATATGCTGGGTAATTAGCGATTCTGCTTTATCTACAAAAATACCTGTAGGATTGCCAAATTCGTCTTTAATTATTTCACCGCCTTCAGGGGCTTTTGTTTGGGCGTTAATACCAGCAAGTTCGAGCGCTTTTGAATTAACCCAAATGGCGTGACTATCAACCCGCGAAAGAACCACAGGTCGATCGCTCACTACTTTGTCTAAATCTTTAGCTGTAGGAAAGCGTGTATCAGCCCAAAGCTCTTGGTTCCAACCACGCCCTATAATCCAACCTTGTTTGTTATCGGCAAATACTTTTAGTTTATTTGTTACTTCATCAACCGATGTTGCGCCGCGTACGTCAAGTTGCGATAAATTGTCGCCAAGGCCAATAACGTGCCCATGAGCATCAATTAAGCCAGGTAATAAGGTATTACCGTGCGCGTCAATTAGCTTGGCATCTGGGTAGCTATCTTTAAGTGTTTCGCTACCGAGCTTAACTACCTTGCCATTTTTAATAACGAGGGTAGAAAACTGCTGTACTTCACCTTTGTATAAAGGGGTATAACCATTGGCGTTATAAATTACTTTTGTTTGTGCGAGAGTGTAGCTAGAACTAGCGCAAAGGCTGGCTAGTATGAGTGGTTTGATTATTTTTTTGAGTGGCATAGTTACTTAATTTTTATTGTTAATTTACTTACATTAACAAACTTGATTTTATAATACCAATGAATTGATAGACCTCATTTTAATGTTTTTCTCTATATTGACTGTTTACAAAATAGGTAATTAATGTGATTATTTAGTATGCAAAACAATCAATAAAGCATAAGGAAACGCTATGAAAGCCCTCTATTTATTACTCCCCTTGAGTATGATGCTAACAGCCTGTAGTTCAACGTCTGATAAACAAGTAAGCGATGAAATGCTGAGTTTTATTGATTTATCGAGTCCTGAACTGCGAAGTAAGGCAGGTGAATACTGGGATGTTGTTAAAAGAGTAGAGCCGCGATATCCGATAGAAGCTGCAAAAAGAAGTATTTCAGGTTGTGTTGAGCTTGCTATGTTAATTAATTCACAAGGTGAAGCTCAAGGGTATAAGGTTATCTCGTCTTACCCTGAGGGTGTGTTTGATAATAATGCGGCAGCTGCTGTGGGTTTATGGCGCTGGAAAGCGACAACTGAAAATACGAGTAAGCAACCTATTCTAACTTATCTCAAAATGGATTTTATGGTAAGCCCAAAACCTACTGATGCAGAGTATTTGGCGCATTGCTCTAAAAATAAAGCCTGAACGTAATTAATAGATATAAATATAATAAGCTAGGTGTTTTTTTACCTAGCTATAAAACTACTTACTTGCATATAAGCCATATTCATTTAATGCTAATTTACCGTCTTTGTCACTGTCGTAGCTTGAAAACCGTGACCACAAAGCCGGGTCTATAGCGGTTTCTGAACGTGATAAAAAACCGTCTTTATTCCTGTCTAGCTTTTTAAATTGCTTTGCAATGTCGTTACTTGCAGCAAAACTAAATGCGCTAAAAATACTAAACGCCAGCAGCGTTATATAGCTAATACTTTTCATACAAACCACTTAGTAAAGGTTGTTAGTTAGATAACTTTTAAATTCGACTAGCGAAATTTGGTTATCTTGGTTTTTGTCCCATTTTACAAAGGTGTTTAAAAGTTGTGGTTGGGGATCAAGTTCGTTGTGTGTTAAATAGCCACTTTTGTCACTATTTAGGTGATCAAAGCGCTGCTTTACATCAAGTGCCGCGGCATCAAAACTTAATAGCATTAAAATGCTTATAACAAGGGAAAGTATCTTCATGGTCTTCCTTCCAAAAGATGTATTAAAAGTTCGTGGCTAAAATAAAGTAAAAAGGAAAAAAGCACTTGCCGTAATTTAACTCCCAACATTAAATCCTTTTACACACTCCCTCAGGGATTATGGCAAATGCTTTTAAATTCAGTTTACTTGTAACAAGCTTAAGTAAAGCTTAATCAGTAATTACTCATTAAGGCTTAAAGCTTTCAAATTCTTTTTTTGAGACTTTTTCATCACCGTCTTCATCTAAGTCGGCAAATTGTCTCATTACTTCCTTGTCTTCCTTAGCTTCTACAATTGATATTTGCCCGTCCATATCCTTATCTAAATGGGCAAAGCGCACGTTTGTTGGCGATGCAATTACGGTGGCACTAATTGCTAAAAACATTAATGAAAAAGCGGCTATAAGTTGTTTCATAATCACGTTCCTTATTAAATGAGTTTATTGAATAAATTTTTTGAATTCATCTAGCGACAATTGCCCATCTTGATTAGTATCAATTTGTAAAAAATTTTCGTGTAGAACGGCATCTTCACCTGCTTCGGCTTCACTTAATGTGCCGTTACTGTCTTTATCAAGCTCGTTAAAAGTCGCGTGAACGTCCATTGCGTGTGCGTTAGCGCCTAAAAAGCCTAAAGCTAGTAATGATGAAATTACTAAAATGCGTTTGTTCATAATTATTTCCTTATTGATTAAAGTTATTACTCCTACTACAAAAATGATGCCAAAAATAATTGTTGTTAATTTTCAGCTGTTTATATTTTTAACTTGAAAGGGGTGGGAAGTTTTTACGGGGTTTAATGTAATTTTTGTATGCCTTTTGCAACACTATATAGTGAGATTAAAGGTAGGTTTTAAAAATCAATGGTTTACGTTGTCTCTATTTGGCGACACATTGTTTTTGTAGCGCTGGCTGTTAATCGTATTAAATATAATTGCTGGTTCAGCTAGTGTATAAGGTAAGCACTTAATAATAGAGCGCTTAACTTAAAAGGACTAAACGAAATGCCAGCAACCATAGCTAAAAAATACCATGCAATGCTTAACTGGCGGCCTAATTTAATTGGGCAATTTGCAATGAGTATGCTGCTTTCGTTACTCCCGCTTTCTATAGTGGTGATTGTATTTTTAAATGCGCTTAACAAGCAATTAGCAGTGACTCAAAGTATCGTGAGTAACAACTACCAAGTTACCAAATCGTTTAATACTCTAAAACAAGAACTCAACAGCCTTGAGCGCGCCACTAGGCAAAACTGGGTATTAAAAAGCGAATCGTTAGATAAGCTCATTGTCGATAAATGGCAATCATCCCTGCAAAGTATTGATGAACTTAAATTTGTAAACACGGATAAAGATTACACCCACCAATGGCAACGCTTATATGTCACCTTACAAACAGCGCATGTAGAGCTTGTTGAGCAAAAACAACAGCAAGCGGAGCTATTTGTGCCAGTGAGCGATTTAGTTGCTGAGCTTACTTTATGGTTACGTGATAAAAATGAAGCGCAAATTACCAATAACCAAAATGAGCTTACAAGCCTACAAACTTCATTTATAAACTGGCTGGTGGCACTCATTCCGCTTACTTTAATTGTTGGTGGTGGTTTTTTATGGCGTATAAGTGGGCGACTAAAAGGGTTAACTACGGTTATTGATAAGCTAGGGCAGGGGCATTGGCAGCAAAAAATATCTGTGAAAGGCTCCGCTGAGCTAGTTGAGCTAGGAGAAAAACTCCAATGGGTGCAAGAGCAACTTCACATGCTTGAGCAGCAAAAAGATACCTTTTTACGCCATGTTACCCATGAGCTAAAAACGCCGCTTGCTTCAATGGTCGAAGGCACTGATTTATTAACTGATGAAATAGTAGGCCCAATTACTGCTGAGCAAAAAGCAGTGCTTGAGCTTATTAGCCAATCTATGGTGCGCCTTCGTACAATGATTGACAGCCTGCTGAGTTATAATGCGATTCGCACCAGTAAAGACAGCCTAAGCGAAGTTGAGTTTAGCTATCTTATTAATAAAATTAATAGCCATTTTGAACATCGCTTAAGTGCGCGTCAGCAAGCTCTGCAATGGCAAAATAACTTACCTAATAAACAGCTTGCTTTACCTAGTGAGCTTATTGAGATGATTTTAATTCAGCTTATTTCAAATGGCTTAAAATTTTCACAAGATAAGCAAAGCGTTACTATTAATTTAGCACTTGAGCAAAACCAACTTTGCATTGGTGTGCTTGATAAAGGGTGCGGTATTAAAGAGCAAGAAAAAACTCAAATTTTCAGCGCATTTTATCAAGGTAAACACAGTAAAAATGTTACGCTGCAAGGCAGTGGGCTTGGCTTAACTATTGTGAAAGAATCTGTTGAACAGCTAAGAGGTACACTTACTGTTGAGCATAACGAGCCGCATGGTTGCCGGTTTTCAATTAAAATTCCCATAACAAAAAATCTAGGAGTTAATTAACATGCGCTTGCGTTTAATCGCTATTTTATGTGTGCTCAGTAGCAGCATGGTTATATCAGGTTGTGAAATTACTAATGGGCAAGAAGAGCGTGTGTCAATTACACCTGCACCTGTGGTCGATACCAAAATAGCAAACGACAAAAACAGTAAACCTAGTCCAAAACCCAGACCAAAAATTGAACCAAGCTATCCGCCTGCAGAGCAAGTTATTGCATGGCACGCTAATCAGTGTGGCGGATTTAAATTGGTGCCAAAAAAAGATATTTTTACAGGTGAAAACGATCTTAAACGTTTTTTTAAATTTATGTGCTTAAACATAAATGATGATCCAAATACGGTAATGACTAAGTTGCTAAAACTCGATCTTGCTTACTTTTGGCCAGATGATATAAAGCAATATTTATGGCTTCAAAAGCAGCAAGTGACTATGCAAATAAATGCTAAAAAAGAGCAGCAAGCACTTAATAATAAAATGCAAGAAACCCTCTCATCGTTAGCAACAATTGAGCAGCAGCTTTTACTACGAGAAGAAACTAAGGAGCAGTAACTATGGCAGCAACTAAAGTGCAAGGTGCAAAAGTATTACTCGTTGACGACGACGCTAGCTTATTAAAACTGCTCGCTATTCGTATCGAATCAAAAGGATACGAAGTAACGACCTGTGAAAGCGGCTTAACCGCACTACAAATACTTAAAAGCCAAGTGTTTGACGCCGTAATAACCGACCTACGTATGGATGAAATGGATGGCATGGCACTGCATCGTCAGCTACAAAGCCGCTATCCTGCATTACCTGTCATTATGATGACAGCGCATGGCTCAATTCCTGATGCCGTAGAGGCAACTAAGCAGGGCATTTTTGCATTTATAACTAAACCTGTAGATAAAGATGAGCTATTTGACAGCCTTGCTAAAGCGATAGAAATACATGGTGTTAATGCAGATGAAGCAGCACCTAAAAGTAATATAGTTACGCGCAGTGGTGCAATGCTGCACTTGTTAGAGCAAGTAAAACTACTTGGGCCAACGCAGGTTAATGTATTGATTTCGGGGGCTAGTGGTACTGGTAAAGAGTTACTCGCACAGGCGATTCATCAGCATAGTCATGTAAGCGGTGGTCCTTTCGTTGCAATTAACTGCGGCGCTGTACCGGGTGAGCTTTTAGAGTCTGAATTATTTGGTCATAAAAAAGGCTCGTTTACGGGCGCAATTAAAGATCATCAAGGTTTGTTTCAGCAAGCTGAGGGCGGCACGCTATTTTTAGACGAGATAGGCGATATGCCACTTAACTTGCAGGTTAAGTTACTGCGCGTATTACAAGAAAAAACAATTCGCCCCGTAGGCTTTCAAGAAGAAATAGCGATTGATGTACGTATTGTATCGGCAACACATAAAAATCTTCCTGAAGCTATTTTAAACCAGCAATTTAGAGAAGATTTATACTATCGCTTAAACGTAGTTAATTTAAAATTACCGCCATTGTGTGAGCGCCGCGAAGATATAAGCTTATTAGCACAGCACTTTAGTGCAAGCATTGCTAAGCGCATGAAGCAAACTGAAAAATACTTTGCAAGCGATGCTATGCATGCGCTTGTGCGTTACGACTGGCCAGGTAATATCCGCCAACTACAAAACGTAGTAGAGCAGGTTGTAGCATTAACGCCAAGCGATGTTATTTCAGAGCACTTAGTGTTAGCTGCGCTAAATAGTAATGAAACAAACGTAGAACCATTATCACTAAACGACGCTAAAAAAGAGTTTGAGCGCGACTATGTAATTAACACTTTAAAAATGGCAGGTGGTAACGTAGCCGAAGGCGCTAAGCTTGCAAAGCGCAATCGCTCAGATTTTTATAAGTTGATTAAAAAGCATAATATTGATGTTGATAATTTAGGTTAAGGAAAAGCATGCAGTTATTTATGGTGTATTTAGGTGGCCGGGTTCAAGGTTGCCACATTGAAATGCATGATATTCGTTTTGTTGTAGGGCAAAACATCGAGCAAACTTATACAAAGTTAAAAAGCCAGTGGGTAGGCGACAGAAGTAGTGTTCACATGGATAGCTACATGGCAATTAATCATATTGATGGCTTTAAAGTAGAGATTGTTGATACGTACGTTGAACAAAATAAACAACTCTATTTTGTAAATTTAGGCGCTTACAGAAGTGATTCTATGGCTGAGCAACACGACTTTGCACTGTATGTTGCAAGCAGTAGCCATGAAGCTAAAGAGCGAGCTAAAAGCGATTTGCTAGCAGGGCTTAGCCATATCCATAAAGATGATTTACATGACGTAGACGATTGTTTTGCGATTGATTTACTCGACAGCCAGCTAAACATTAAGCTCACGCCCAGCGGTATATCGCAGCCTATAAAGCCAGACTGGTTTGGCTATCACATACTTTAAATTATAATAAGTAGCTAAAACTAAGCAGGATTAAGAGTCCTGCTCGTTTTGTTCATCCTTTTCGCTTTTAGCCGCCATTTTAAACGCCACAATAACCAATCCAAACATAGCAAACGGCAGTGCTGCTAACATGTATTCAACCACATTACTGTCTTGAAAATTTGCTTGTAGTAAAAAGTGACCCGCCACACACATTAAAATAACCACTAATAAAATGGGTAGTAACATAAGTTCTTTTTTTGATGAATGGTTTTTCATTAATTGTGAGGCTATAGCTGAAAATAATGCGCCATTGTAATGAGCTTACTTAAGCTTGGCAAACACCGCAGAATTTTTTAATTAATGTTATGATTAGTATCAAACAATTTTATTAATGTTTATGGGAATAAAGTGAAAAGTAACTTAAAAAAAGTTTACCTCGTTGGTGGTGCAGTGCGCGACAAACTGCTAAATATAAAATCTAAAGATAACGATTATGTAGTGATTGGTGAAACACCAAAAACGATGGAATCGCTTGGTTTTGTGCCAATAGGTAGCGACTTTCCGGTTTACTTACACCCAAAAACAAAAGAAGAATATGCGCTAGGGCGCACAGAGCGTAAAAGCGGCAAAGGCTATACAGGCTTTGTGGTTGATGCCAGCCCAACGGTAACGCTCGAAGAAGATTTAGCAAGACGCGATTTAACCATAAATTCAATGGCGCTTGATGAACACGGTAATATTATTGACCCGTTTAATGGCCAAGCTGACTTACAAAATAAAACACTGCGCCACACCACTGAGGCATTTGTAGAAGACCCTGTTCGAGTACTGCGTATTGCCCGTTTTTTAGCGCGCTATGGCAGTGATTGGCGTATTCACCCAAGTACGTATGCATTAATGCGCGAGCTTAAAAATAAAGGTGAGCTAAATCATTTAGTACCTGAGCGCGTGTGGCTTGAAACTGAAAAAGCACTGGGTGAAAAGCACCCTGAGCTTTATTTTGAAGCACTGCAAGGCTTAGGTATTTTTCCAGAACTTGAGCGCATGGTTAACGTACCGCAACCGGCAAACCATCATCCTGAAGGTGATGTATTTGTACATACTATGCTGGTACTTAGGCGTGCAGCCGATTTAAATTTTAATTTAGAAACACGTTTTGCTGCACTAACCCATGATTTTGGAAAAGCGCTTAGTTTTAAAAAATATGAAAACCTACGTGGGCACGAACGCGAAGGTGTTGCAGTTATTGAGGCGTTTTGTGAGCGCTTAAAAGTGCCTAACCGTTTTCGCGATGTTGGCGTACTCACCAGTGATAATCACACCCTTTGCCACACGATTGATCAGTTAAGGCCGCAAACCATTCACAAGCTAATAGTGACTAACTTAAATGCGTTGGTACACCCAGAACGTTTTATAGCGTTTACCCAAGCATGCCAATGCGATGCACAAGGGCGTGGTGAAACACTTGTTGATAAGCCATACCCGCAAGCAGCTAAGCTGCGAGCAATTCATACTGAACTGCAAAAAATGGATAAGAAACTGGTAGTGCAAAATGCACTTAAAAATGGCAAAAAAGGCCCTGAAATAGGCGAAGAAGTAAAACTTGCAGAAATAAACTGCATTAAAGCATTTTTAGAACATGAGAAGTCCCAAGCGTAATAAAATTAGACTAAGTAGTGCGATACGCCTTGGTTTTTAGTCGCGTCGTGCTTTCTTAGCTCTTTGTAGTTTGTACTTTTTGGTTTTACATTTTCAGACTCAGGTTTTTTAGAGGGCCTGTATAAGTCAAAAATAAAGTCTAGTTCTTCACGCTCTAGTGATGGTTTCATGAGTATTCCTTCAATTTAATACTTTAATATGATGTAGGGTATGGTCATTCGACTGAATTAAAAGTGAATAGTTACATTTGAAGTTGTACTAAATTGTAATCGGCAGGTTTTACGGGGTGAGTAGAATTCAAGTGTTAATACGTATGTAGTTAAAGTTAATTTTAATGGCTTAATTTAACAAAGAAGATACAGCTTTATTTGATTTATTATGTAATCACCATTTCACTACAGCGTTGTCGTTATAAATAGCATGGTTGTAGATACGACCTTAGCTTAACTATTAACTAACGGCAGCGTTACTGTAAACACTACGCCATCGCCTTGTTCGTTATTTTGCGCTGTTACACTGCCTTTATGGTAATCGCACACCAACCTTACAATATAAAGCCCTAACCCCAAATGTGGCTGTTGCTGCATTTGCTGGCTACGTACCGACACCATAGAGTCAAAAATATGCTCAGTTAATCCTTCGGGTAACGCGGGGCCTGTGTTACTCACTGTTAATATTGCTTTATTTTCGCTCTGCTTAAGGCCTACATTAATAGCCGTATTGGCCTCACTAAACTCCAGCGCGTTGTTAATCAGTTTATCAAGTAGCTGGGCTATAAATTCTGGTGCGCCTTGCATAGGCAATTTTTCTTGGTATAAATCAAGCGTAAATAACTGGTTTGGATAAGTAAGTTGGTAGCCCTGCATACAGCCATTTATTACTTTTTGTAAATCAAATGGCTCGGGTTCATTGCTTTGAATACTTTGCTCAAGGCGGGTAGCTTCGCTCATGGTGGTTATAATTTTACCTAAGCGTTCAACGCCTTCGCTGGCGCGATCGAGGTATTTTTGACTTAGCTCATTTTGTGGCAAACTTTGTAAGTTTTCAAGTGATGAGCGTACTACCGCAACAGGCGTGCGTAGTTCATGCGATAACCGCGACGACATATTTTCTAAGTAATCGGTATAGCCACCAAGTCGGCTCACAATGTTAGAAAAACTGCGCGATAGGTCGCCAATTTCATCGTTAGCGTCACTGTAATTAATACTGCCGGTAACACGCCCTTGTGCATCAATTGCTTGTTCAGCTGTATCGCGCAGTCGCCTAATTCGGTTCGATATACGTGAGGCAAAAAAGAACAAGGTGACAGTACCAATTAGCATCACAGCTAAAATAACGTTAAAGAGTTTTTCGAGCGATTTGTTACGCAGCGTACGTACGCCGTTTGTGGTTTCCTCTGCTATTACCGCGCCAATTACTTGGTCTTGGATCCAAATAGGGTAAGCGGCCGATAAAATAACGGCTTTACTGTCGGGTGTTAATCGCCAAGACGATGCTGGTTGTCCTTTTAATGCTTTCGCTAAATGTGTGCCCTGCATAGAGGCTACATCGTGCAGGGTATCTAAAAACTCATTTTCGGGGCGCGTTAATATTTTATAGTAAATTGGGTGCAAGTAATTTTGCTCAAAGCGCTGCCACCACGTCTCGGGAGCTTGGTTAGCAAGTCCATCAGCCCAAACGCCATCTGCATTTTGAATAGTACCCGATTGTGCAAGTACACGATGATGGTTATCAACCACCCAAATGCGGCTACCACTGTGGCCCATGCCTTTTAAAATACGGCTAATTTCTGGAGAAGGGACTAATACCGAGCCTAAATCGTTTGGGTTATTTAAGTTTGAAGTGGACATTATTTTAGGCTCTAACAATGCCTCTTTATTATCTACATCAACAATGGCAAAGCCAAGTTTGTTGCCCAGCATGTTAATAGGAAAGCGCAGCTCTACGTTATATCCTGATTTGGTACTTTCAAAATAGCCCTGAATTTTTGTAAAAGGGGCTTTGGTATTTGCATCAAACGCATTAACCCAACCATCTTGGCGCGGCGCAATAATGTAAGTATTAAACTGACCGTCTGGCGTTTTTAGGCCAATTTGTAAATAATCGTTATTGGTAATGCTTAAGCTATTTTTAGCGCGATAAATAAGGGTATTGTCGGTGACTTTAAATACGGCGTATAAGTAGTTATCAAATTTTCCCACCATATGATCAAACGATAAGTCACTGGCTTTATGTTTGTTATCTGTTTTTTGTAAGTAGCGTTTGTCGTAATGCCAAAATAACGGCTGGTAGCTGTCCCAATCGTTAAGCTTTCCGTCAAGCTGAATAGGGTTTTTAAGATTATAAGCGTATAAATCGCGGCCTTTTACTACTTGGTCTAAAAAGTTGGTTTGCTCGTCAAATAATGCGGGGCGCTCATGCAATGCGGTAGCAAGTGCTCGAGTGGTGCCTACGAGAGTTTTTTCTTGGCCTTGGCGTAAAAACTTTTCCATTTCCCATACGTACTCGTAGCCAAGCCACGGTAGCAAAAACAAAAAACATGAAAGTAATATAAATTTACTGCGCAGACCAAATCGTAGCATTAGTGTTGTTCCCACCGATAGCCCATGCC
Source organism: Pseudoalteromonas sp. C8 (assembly GCF_011378685.1). Taxonomy (NCBI): domain Bacteria; kingdom Pseudomonadati; phylum Pseudomonadota; class Gammaproteobacteria; order Alteromonadales; family Pseudoalteromonadaceae; genus Pseudoalteromonas; species Pseudoalteromonas sp. C8. Next base: position 157,762 of record NZ_WTKT01000001.1, on the reverse strand, counting down.
ATACACGGTATCTATGCAATCAAAGGCGCTGTCGAGTGCTATAAACTTTTTACGAATACGTTTTACGTGTGAAGTAATGGTGCTGTCGTCTACATAAATTTTTGCATCGCTCATTAATTCGTTACGGCTTTTAACATGGCCTGGTCGCTGGGCGAGTGAATGCAGCATCCAAAATTCGGTTACGGTTAAATCAACTAATTGTTGCTGCCAAAATACCTGCATACGTTGTGTGTCGAGCGTTAACTGCCCGCGTGTTATGAGTGCATTTGCATCAGCAGGTTGTTCAAGAGCTTCCATTCGGCGAAATAGCGCACCAATACGCGCAGCCAAGTGAGCCAAGCTTATGTCTTTTGTTAGGTAGTCGTCGGCGCCCATGCGCAGGCCGCATACGGTATCTATTTCGCTATCGCGGGCGGTTAAAAAAATAATAGGCAGTGTTTTAGAAAGCATTCGCAATGTTTGGCACAGTAAAAAACCACCATCTATTTCATGACCTAGACCAATATCAACAATGGCTAAATCGGGCAGAGCATTTTTAAATGCAGCTTCAGCGCAAGCGCGATCGGCAAAGCCACTAACTTGGTAGCCCTGTGCGCTCAGCATTTCTATGTAGTTTTCGCGGATTGAGGGTTCATCTTCAACGATGGCTATTTTTTTCATTTTAATCATTATCCTATTGCCTCTGTTGTGCACTATAACGAAGTTTTTTAGCTAAGTACGCTTAAAAAGGCAATTGCCATTTTTTTGCCACAATTGCTCAGCAGTTTGCCATTTTTGATCCCCTTTATTGCCACTTGAGCTTGTTTTAATACAGCCATCAAAACAAAACATCACAAATTAAAAAGTAAGTTTAAGGATCAAATCATGAAGAAGACATTAATTGCATTAACACTCGTTGCTAGTTTTTGTACTCCAGCAATTGCCTCAACATCTAACACGCCATCAAAAGAAGCCCATAAAGAAACGGCTATTGGGCTAGGTGCAGGCGCTATTATTGGCGGCGTAGTAGGCGGGCCAATAGGTGCGTTTATTGGGGCATTTGCCGGTGGTTTAATAGGTGATTCAAAAGTAGCAGATAACAAAATTGCAGAGCAAGAGCGTGCAATTACGGTTATGAAAGAAAAAACCAGCGATTACCAACACGTGCTTAACCACAATAATATGTTAGAGCAACAGCTAGAAGTGCTTGCCAATCAAAATGAGCAGTTAACTCAAGTTCAAATTAATAACTTATTGGCGATGACGGTGCAATTTAAAACAGGTTCAAGTGTTATTGCCCCGCATTTTGCGCTGCAGTTAGATCAACTCGTTACCTTGTTAAACAACCAATCACAATTCGCACTTGATTTAAGTGGCTTTGCCGATCAACGCGGCGATGAGCAAGCTAACCTTTTACTTTCTAAAGCGCGTGTAAATGCCGTGCAAAGCTATTTAATAAAACACGGTGTGAGCCATAAACGCTTAAGCACGCAGGCATTTGGCGAGCAGCAAACATTGGCTAACAGCAACACGGTGGAAGATAACTTTTTTGATAGACGCGTAACGCTTACCACTCGCTCAATGAATAGTGTAAATGGCCAAACGGCGAGTAACTAAAACTAACTGAATCTAAGTAAAGCTAAGCGTTCGATGGAGTGATTTATGTTTAAATTGAGTAAACCAACCAAAATGCTTACTAAAGTAAGCATTTTTATATTCATAGCGATTGTGCTGTTAGCTAGCTTTAAAAGCCATGCGCAATCACCCAAGTTAGAGCTTTTTGATAGCAATGGTGCGCCAGCAGGCCCAGCAATAATATTAAAAAGCGACGCCAATATGACCTTAACTGGCCTAATTAATCATGTTGTAGTTACGCAAACCTATCAAAACGAAAACCCGTTTGCAGTTAACGCGCGCTACGTTTTTCCATTGCCAGATGAAAGCGCCGTGCACGCCATGACGATGCGTATAGGTGAGCGAGTCATTAAAGGCCAAATTGATAAAAAGGTAGAGGCCGAAAAAAAATACGAGGAGGCTAAAAAAGCAGGTAAGCAAGCGGCCCTGGTACGCCAGCAACGCGCCAATATGTTTATTACGAATGTGGCAAATATTGGTCCTGGTGAGCAAGTGATTATTGAGCTTGAGTATCAAGAAATAATTGACTATAGCAGCGGCACATTTGCTATTAGATTTCCTACGACTATTACACCGCGTTATCACGCGATTAGTGGTGAGGTTGAGGTTAATACTCAAAATCAAGCGCATGTTAATCCGCTCCCAACGGGATGGTTAAGCCCTGTTTACAGCATTCAAAACATCACTCAAAATAGTACTCAAACTGATAACGTACCAAGCAGCCAATTTAGCTTAAACATTGATATAGACGTAGGCTTAGAGCTGGTGGATATCAGTTCTAAATTTCATAATGTTGATGTACAAAACACCGCGTTTGGACAATATAAAATAGCGTTAAATGAGGAAAATGCAGTTAATCGCGACTTTGTACTTGAGTTTAAACAGCTGCAAAAAGAGCAAGCTCAAGCCGCATTTTTTACTCAGCAGTTTGAAAATGGTGACCGATACGGGCTTGCTATGCTAATGCCACCCGGGGATCACTTTACACAAACTCAGCGCTTACCTCGCGAAATGGTATTTGTAGTTGATACGTCAGGCTCTATGCACGGGCAATCTATGGAGCAAGCTAAAAAAGCCTTGTTTTATGCGCTGTCATTACTCGATAGCGACGACAGTTTTAACATTATTGGTTTTGATAACATAGTGACTCCAATGAGCGATAAACCACTTATAGCCAGCGACTTTAATTTACGCCGTGCAGAGCGATTTATTTATAGCCTAGAAGCCGACGGCGGCACAGAAATACAAGGTGCCCTTAATGCCGTACTTGATGGCAGCGAGTTTGATGGTTTTGTACGCCAAGTTGTATTTTTAACTGATGGTAGCGTTAGTAATGAGGATGCATTGTTTAAAAATATTCAAAGTAAATTAGGTGATAGCCGCTTATTTACAGTGGGTATTGGCAGCGCACCTAACAGCTTTTTTATGCGCCGAGCGGCAGATGTCGGTAAGGGCTCATTTACGTTTATAGGCAGCACAAGTGAGGTGCAACCTAAAATGCAGCAGTTGTTTGATAAGCTTGCACATCCGGCTATTACTAATTTGGCGCTAAGCGATGAAAGCGGTAACAACTTAGATTTTTGGCCATCACCACTACCTGATTTATATTTTGGCGAGCCTATTATGGTCGCTATAAAACTTAATAATGCTAAAAGTGTGGTACTTGCTGGGCAAACAGCACAAGGGCCTTTAAGTATTAAATTAAGTACACAAAATAGCTCAAGCGCTCAAGGTATAGCAAAACTGTGGGCGCGCCAAAAAATTAAGTCATTACTTTTATACAACGAGCAAAATACAGTTAAAGATGAAGTACAGGAGCTTGCGCTTACTCATCAATTACTTAGCCCGTTTACTGCTTTTATAGCAATTGAACAAACTCAAATAAAAGAAGTGGCAGAGCAAACGGCGCAAGCTAGTAATGCAGTACCACAAGGTATGGCAATGCGTTTACCACAAACCGATGGGCAAAGTAGGCTGCACATATTATTAGGCTGTATTTTATTATTGGGATTTGGCGCTCTTAAATTTAAACACAGAGCGAATCCCTAAATGAAAAGAGACTTAAAATGAAAAAGTGGCTAAGTGCGGGCTTACTAATCGCTGGGCTTGGATTATTTGGTCACGGTACTTATATGCAGGCAAAAGCGTGGCTTGCTCAAGTATTAATTGAACAAGCATGGCAAGAGGCGCTTAAATCACCCAGTACTAAAGTAAAGCCGTGGTATTACGCCGACAGCTACGTTACTGCAAAGCTTGATTGGCCAAGCCATAATAAAACATTAAGCGTATTGGCTGGAGCGAGTGGTCGTAATTTAGCGTTTGCGCCGAGCCAATTTTTACCCGCAGGGGAGCTTGGCGGAAAAGAATTTGGAAACGAAAAAGGCGCGCTAATAGCAGGGCATAACGACACCCACTTTGCATTTTTACAAAACGCAAAAGTGGGAGAGGCGTTTACTTTGCAACTGCAAAGTGGGGTGATACAAAATTATAAAGTAACGGGGATTGAGGTTATTCATCAATCTCAACATGACTTTTTACAAACACCTGGATTGTACTTGCTTACCTGTTACCCTTTTGATTCGCTTGCCTCGGGTACTGATTTAAGGTTGCTTGTATCTGCGCAAATGTCTTCGCCCGATTCACTAAGCGGTATATCAACCACAAGTTCTTGATGGCGCTGGCTTACCATTACACCAATAAATACCACAAATATACTCAGCCATTGCCATACGTTGAGCACTTCGCCCAAAATAATAGCTGACAAAATAAGTGTAAAAATAGGAATTAAATTAGAGTACGCAGCCGCGGTTAATACCGATACTTTGCTAATAGCATAATTGTACATGCCGTAGCCGCCAAGGGTTACACACGAACCTAAATACAAAATGCTCATAAGCGCGGTTAAGTCGTGTTGGTTTTCGCTTGGTAGGTCGATAAAAAACAAAAACGGTGCAAAAAACAAGCTGCCGCTAATACCTTGAAGTGCAATTAAAGTAAGGGGGGAGTAGCGATTAGCTAAGTGTTTAATACTTACGGTATAAAATGCAGCGCACACCATAGCCATCAGCTCTAAAAAGTTACCTAGTAACGGATTAGGTGCTTGGTCGGTACTTGGTGAAAGAAGCGTAAGTAAAATACTGCCGCCAATACATAGCGTAAAGCCAACAACAATGGCTTTGCTTATGTATTCTTTAAGTAATAAAAAGGCAAGCAGCGCAATAATTATAGGCAAGCACGACACAATAACACCCGCCTGCGAGGCTGATGTATATTCCATTGCATGACCTTCAAATAAAAAGTACAAGCAAGGCTCAGCAAGCGACATACCCACTAAATACTTCCAATCACCTTTTAAATACTCAAACCGAATAACGTAGCGCCACAAACAAAGCGACAAAACTAACGTGGTGAGCATGCGTAAAAATATCACCAATGCAGGGTCGTAAATAGCAATGGCGTATTTAAGCGCTATAAAAGAGCTGCCCCATAAAAAGGTGGCAATAATTAAACATAAACTGGCAGGCATAAAGAGTAATTTACATAATTTAATAAAATCAGATCCTAGCATGAATATTTTTAACTTGTTCAAAAATACCGAGCTGGTATAAATTAATTCATCTTTAATTAATCAGTAGTAAAAAGCACATGCAAAGGGAACAGGTAATAGTTGTAAAGCTTGGTACAAGCGTACTAACTGGCGGCACCGATAAGCTAGACAAAGCGCATATGGTTGAATTAGTACGCCAATGCTGCGAGCTTAAAAAACAAGGCCACCAGGTTATTTTAGTATCGAGCGGCGCGGTTGCTGCTGGGCGCGAACAACTATTAAAACCCTGTGGCAGAAGCTTAATTGATAAACAAATGCTTGCTGCAATTGGACAAGGTCAACTTATTCATATTTGGCAGAGCTTGTTTGCTTTATATGGGGTAAATGTGGGGCAAATGCTGCTTACTCGCGCTGATGTAGACGACAGAGAGCGCTACCTTAATGCCCGCGATACACTCAATGCATTATTAAATTACGACGTTGTACCCATCATTAACGAAAATGACGCAGTCGCTACCAGCGAAATAAAAGTAGGCGACAACGATAATTTATCGGCACTTGTCGCTATTTTGGCTAATGCTAATAAGTTACTGCTACTTACCGATCAAGAAGGGTTATTTACCAGCGATCCGCGCACAAACGCCGATGCCACCCTCATTGGTGAAGTAACACATATAAATGATGAGCTGCGACAACTTGCTGGTGGCAGTGGTACAAATTTAGGCACCGGCGGTATGGCGACTAAACTGCAGGCCGCCGACATTGCAAGGCGCGCAGGTGTTGAAGTTATTATTGCTAAAGGCGCAGGTAAAAACGTTATTTTAAAATGCATGAGTGACGAGTTACCAGGCACGCGTTTTTTAAAACTCACCGCTCCAAAAGATGGCCGTAAAAAATGGTTACTAGCCGGGCCTAAAAGTACCGGCCAAATTGTTATAGATGCAGGTGCTATTACAGCGCTGCAAAATAAAGGCGCAAGCTTACTTGCTAAAGGCGTTACTAATGCATTTGGACGTTTTGAACGCGGTGATTTAATTGATTTAATAGATAATAAAAATCAAGTAATTGCACGGGGCTTAACGCGCTTTAGTAGCACCGAGGTAAATAAAATAAAGGGTGCGCATTCTAGTCAAATAGGCCAATTACTCGATTACGATAGTGGCGCAGAAGTACTTCATAGGGATGATATGGTCTTGCTATAGAAGCACTTTTAGTAAATTAAATTACTTGAGTGTAATTCTCGCAGTATTACACTTTTTTGATTGTAAATTTGTGCTAAAATCTGGCTCCTTAAATTGTTGTAAGCAGAGCACAGAACATGAAATTAGTTCGTTGGTTTTTAGGTTGTATAATCTTATTCTTTAATTTTGTATTTACTCCTCGCAGTAAAAAGCGTGCAAGCGACGAGCAAGCACAGCTTGATCAGCAAACCTCACAATTTAAACTGTATCAATTTAAAGCATGCCCGTTTTGTGTAAAAGTACGTCGCGCCATTAAACGCGAAGGCTTAAACATAGAAACGCGTGATGCAAAAGACAATGAGCAATATCGTCAAGAGCTACTAGAACAAGGCGGCAAAGTTAAAGTGCCTTGCCTGCGTATAGAGCAAAACGGCCAAGTACAATGGCTGTACGAATCAAACGATATTATTGCTTACTTAAACAAAGTAGCTGCATAAACCACTTTTATTATCTCACTTATTTAAAGAGAATATACCATGACAATTCGCACCCGTGTTGCCCCGTCGCCAACTGGTGACCCGCATCTTGGCACCGCTTATATCGCCTTATTTAACTACTGTTTTGCTAAACAACAAGGCGGTGAATTTGTACTTCGTATAGAAGATACAGACCAAGTACGTAGCACGCCAGAGTCTGAACTTGCGATTATGGATAGCCTACGTTGGTTAGGGCTTGAGTGGGATCATGGTCCTGATGTGGGTGGCGAATTTGGTCCTTACCGTCAATCTGAGCGTAGCGATTTATATAAAAAATACGCGCATCAGTTAGTTGATGATGGTAAAGCGTTTTACTGCTTTGCAACAAGCGAAGAGCTTGATCAAATGCGTGAAGAGCAAATGGCAGAAGGCCTACGCCCTAAATATGACGGTCGTGGTTTAAACCATACAGATGAAGAAATTAAAGCAAACTTAGCTGAAGGCAAACCTTACGTTATACGTATGAAAATCCCAAGCGAAGGCACATTTAAGTTTAACGACTACTTACGTGATGAAATTGAGATCCCGTGGGAAAACGTAGACATGCAAGTGCTTTTAAAAGCGGATGGCTTTCCAACGTACTTTTTAGCGAACGTAGTTGACGACCACCATATGGAAATTAGTCATATTTTCCGTGGTGAAGAGTGGATTAACTCAGCACCTAAGTTATTAAAACTGTATGAAGATTTTGGTTGGGAAGCACCAGTACTTGGTCACTTACCATTACTACGTAACCCAGATAAATCAAAGCTGTCTAAGCGTAAAAACCCAACGTCTATTAACTACTATAAAGAAATGGGTTACCTGCCAGAAGCCGTGCTTAACTACTTAGGCCGTATGGGTTGGTCAATGCCAGATGAGCGTGAAAAGTTCACGTTAAACGAGATGATTGAAAACTTCGACATGAAGCGCGTATCGCTTGGTGGTCCAGTATTCGACGTAGATAAATTAAGCTGGTTAAACGGCATGTGGATCCGCGAAAACCTAACCGACGAGCAGTTAATTCAGCGCTTTGTTGATTGGAAGTTTAACGGCGAAATGCTCGCTAAAATATTACCAGAAGTTAAAACACGTATTAATACGCTGTCGGATATGGTTGAGCTAGCAGGGCACTTTGTAGGCGGAATTCCAACTTACGATCCTGCGTTATTAACAGCCGGCAAAGCAGACGAAAACGTAATTCGCCAAGCGCTACAATTTTTTGTATGGCAGCTTGAAGGCTTGCGTAGCTTTGAAAAGCCCGCTATTTTTGCAATCGCAAAAGAAGTTGCAACATTCCATGAGCTAAAAATTAAAGACTTTTTAGAGCCAATATTTGTCGCAATTACTGGCAAAACATCAAGTACGTCAGTGCTTGATGCAATGGAAATTTTAGGCTCTGACTTATCACGTGCTCGTTTACGTGTAGCGCTTGCTCATTTAGGTATTTCTAAAAAGCAGGCTAAAAATATAGAACGTGCGTACCGCGAATACCCAAGCGCATAGTATTTAATAATAACGGCTCAATAGTTAGTTGTTAAAAGTATTAAAAGCCGAGCTTTATTAAGCTCGGCTTTTTTGTTTCAGGCTGTTTAGCTATATGACATCGTATTTTGATATTGTTTAGCCTAAGCATTCATAATTTACTAAATGCTACAATGCGGCATATAAACTCATGGGAGGCAGTATGATTGCAACCGTTAAAAACAAAGCTATTTTTAGCAGTAATACATTTTCGATAAACCTTGTTACCTACCCAACTAATCACAGCGTAATGAACCATATTGACCCTGTGCAGCAAGGGCGCTATTACAAGCTCAACTTTGTATTAGAAAAACCTAAAGCGGGTGGGGTATTTAAATGTTCAAAATGCATTATAAATTTATTTAATCGCGTGTATTTATTCAGACCCGATAAGTACGAACACAGCGTATCTAAAATCGAGTCTGGAAAGCGTGTGCTACTGAGCTTTGCGCTTAATATATAATTTGCACTTTTACTTATTAATAGTCGTAGGCCTGTCCGGTGCATAAAACAGATAAGTCGCAGTACGATACAGAGGTTTCACTACAGGAATTAATAGTAAAAGCATTCCCGCCCCTGCGCATAGCATCAGCTTTAAGTAAATCAATCGCGTTTGATTTAGAGCGATTGTAACTTGCATTATTGCTGCCCATACCGTCGCCATCACAGCTTTCACCTTCTATTCGGCCTAAAAGTGTTGCGCCACTTTCGTGTGCTTCTTGGTCGCTATAAAATTGCTGTAAATCTCTTTTATTAACGTAGGTGCCAATTTCTTGAGATAAAACGCCGTTGTCTATATCTGTATGATAAGTCATGCTTGAACAACCAGTTATTGTGGCGAGCACAGTTATTGTTGCTATAAAACGTAGCATATTCATTAATCCTTTAATTTATTTAAAGTAGTAAATTACTAACAAAATCAAATGCTGGCAATGTTTACTGCTGAGTAAATTGTTAGCATTTGTAAATGTATTTAGATTTTACTGAGCATAGGGTAAGTAAACAAAAAGAAGTGACAAACATTAACCAACCAATGGCATAAAATAGCCCACTCTAAGCGCTGCGTTTTATAAAAAACATAGCCGTATCCTAAGCCTGCAATAAACGAAACCAATACATAGTTAATTCCTCCAGCAAAATGTGCCAAAGCAAAAATACCTGCAGTAATTACAGGGGCAAGTATTGCTAAACGGGTCGGTGTAATTATTTTGCTAAGCTTAGTTTGAAGTAAACCTCGAAATAAAGCTTCCTCGGCAACACAGGTAAATAAAAGATTAATAACAATAAAGGCCAACCAAAAGTCCGGCACTTTTGGGTTAAAGCTTACAAGTCCAAGCATTAAAGCCGCAGTGAGCGTAGCTAAAACAGCAGCAGTAATTATTAAAATGGGTTGTTTAACGTTTAATGGGCCCGCTTTATTAGAGTCTGTTTGTAAAGGCTTTTTATTTGAATCTAAGTTTGAAAAAAAGTAAGCACAAAGAAATAACCCAGCCATAGCTTTATCAAAGTTAGCATAAAGGGTAAAAGTAATCGCATCGCTTGTAATACGCTCGTTTATAACAATGGGGAGGTTATTAAAACCAGGCACCCAATGAAGTGCTAATGCCAATGAGGAAACTATAAAAACAGTACTTAATATAGCGCGTATTATTGCCCGCTTTGTATTTAGCACACTGTAGTATAAAACAACGTAAAGCCCAGTACTGAGCAGTGCATATAAATTTATGTAACCTTGAAAATACGCACTTACAACACCTAAAGCTAGTAAGTAGTGCCAAAGGGGTTGCCGCATTATTGATATTTTGCAGTACGGAAAAACACATATAATTGATAGCGCTAATAAATAAAAAGTCATTGTTTTTTATTGCTCTGTTTTATTTAGCCATTAATCTAACAGATTCGACCTCTCAATATTTTTTTTCTGGTAATATAGATAGGTTATAAGCAGTTTAAGCAGTGAACAAACTATGTTAAGTCCTTTTTTTCAGCAGCATGCTGATTATGTTTCTATCTCTCGTGAGCAGGGTTGTCGATTCGCTAAATGCGTTGCTGACGATTACAATCCACTTCACGACAAAGATGCCAAAAAGTTTTGCGCGCCAGGAGACTTACTTTTTTCATTGGTACTAGACCGCTACGGTATTAGTGAACAAATGGAATTTACTTTTGCTGGTATGGTTGATGAAAACACCAAACTTAATTTTCCTGAGGGAGCTGATGAGTTTGATGTTACCAATGGCGAAAAAGTAATTTTAAAGGTAAAGCGCAGCGGTAAAACCAGCCAATGCCCAGCATTAACTAATAGTCTTATAAAAAATTATGTTGAGTTTTCTGGTACTACTTTTCCGCATGTAATTATTCCATTAATGGGCAAGCAAGAGGTAATGATAAACCCTGCTCGTCCGATGGTGATTTACGAATCAATGCTTATCAATCTTGATAATCTTGATATTACAGAACCAGAACTTGAGTTTGCAGAGCCTAGTTTTGAGTATGCCGGTAAGCGCGGAAAAATCACACTACGTTTTAACCTGATAGAAAACGGCGTTAAAGTGGGTAGTGGTGAAAAGCACATGGTGGTTTCGGGTATTCGCGAATACTGCCAAGCAACAGTTGATGATTTAATCGCGTTTTACAACGAACGTAAAGCGACACTAAAGCCAGCTTAAAGCTACAGAAAATTATAAAAGGCGCTAAATACAACTGTTATTTAGCGCCTTTTTTATTGGTTTTTTATTGTTTTAGCGCTAAAGCGAAAGTGAGTAACTACGATTAAATACTTTTCTGGACTGGTTAATTTACGCAGTACAGTAATATGCGTACAATAGCGCTCTTTGTTATTTTAAAGCTAAGCCTATGTCTGCCACTACGTTCTCATCACTTAATCTCGACCCGTTATTATTAACAGCGATTGAGCAAAATAATTACACTCAACCTACCGCAATTCAGATTAAAACCATTCCGCCTATTTTAGCCGGAAGTGATGTAATGGGCAGTGCACAAACAGGCACAGGTAAAACAGCTGCTTTTGTTTTACCGCTGTTACATAAGCTTTTAAATACACCTAAAAAAGATGAACCAGGCGTTGCTCGTGTTGTAATTTTAACGCCAACCCGTGAGCTTGCTCAGCAAGTATTTGCAAGCTTTGAAAAGTACGCACAAGGCACTAACATTAATGGTGCTTTAGCGTATGGCGGCGTAAGTATTGGTCCACAAATAAAAGCACTTAAAACAGCCCAAGTTATAGTGGCAACACCTGGGCGTTTACTTGATCATATAGTTAAAGGCAGTGTGGTGCTTTCAAGCGTAGACTCCTTAGTGTTTGACGAAGCTGACCGCATGCTTGATATGGGTTTTATTGATGAAATTAGACGTATATTGCGCCATATTCCAGGCGATCGCCAAACCTTACTATTTTCAGCTACGTTTGATGACAGCGTGTTTGAGCTCAGTAAAAAGTTATTAAAAAACCCAGAGCTAATTGAAGTTGATAAACGTAACTCAGCAGCCGTTGAAGTAGAACAAGTTATTTACGCTGTAGATGAGGATCGTAAGCGCGAGCTTGTATCGCACATGATTGGCATGAAAAACTGGCGCCAAGTGCTTATTTTTACTCGCACAAAACAAATGGCTGATCAGCTCGCTAAAGAAATGTGTAAAGACGGTTTAAAAACCGAGTCAATCCATGGCGACAAATCACAAGGCGCGCGCGACCGCGCACTACAAAACTTTAAAGATGGTATTACGCGCGTACTTGTTGCAACCGATGTAGCTGCGCGTGGTTTAGATATTTCAACACTTAGATACGTAATTAACTTTGAACTACCGTACATTGCCGAGGATTACGTGCACCGTATTGGCCGTACAGGTCGTGCTGGCGAACAAGGACTTGCTATGTCGCTGGTAAGTCTTGATGAGCAATGGCTGCTAGAAGAAATTGAAGTACTACTCGATACGCGTTTAACGCCGCAGTGGTTAGAAGGTTACGAGCCAGATCCTAATAAAAAGCCAAAAGATAATCGTAAAAATACTAACAAGTCGCGAAAAGATCGCGATAAAAAACGCATCACCGGTAAAAGAGAGCCAAGTAGACGTCGCAAATAATAGCTTTTACTTTGCTTTTTTGCCTATACTGGAGCTACTAAGCAGCCGAGGTAAAGCAATGTTTGAAATTGATCAATGGGCATTTTCTGGTATTGATGGCCAAATATCTTTGCATAAATGGCAAAAAACAATTGATCTTATAACGGGGCTTTTTTCAGCCCCGTCTGGTTATATAGTTCAGGCAACAAGCAAAGGCTATCGCGTTGTTATTAGAAGTAACGAGGGTGGCTCTAACTTTGAGACCAACCCTATACTCCCTCCTCAAACTCCTCTGTTTTGTCGCCACGTAGCTGAAACTAACAATACATTATATGTTAATGATGCAAGTAATAACGATACATGGAATACCCTGTCAGAAGTCGTTGAAGACGGTGTTGAATCCTACCTAGGTTTACCCATTCATTGGCCTGAAGGCGAAGTGTTTGGCACGTTATGTTTAAAAGACACTAAAATAACAAGCTATACCGATGAATATTTTGAACTCATAGAACAACTACGTGATTTGATTGAAGACGACCTAGCGCTTGTGTATAGCTATGAGCAAATGCGCGAAATAGCCATGTTAGACTCATTAACGAATATTTATAATCGCCGAGCACTTAACTTATTAGCCCAGCAAAAACTTAACTTAGCGCTACGTTTAGGCTTTGACGTATGTTGTTTGTTTATCGATATAAACGACTTTAAAAAATTAAACGACACCTGCGGACATGAAGTGGGCGACAAAGCCTTAATTATATTGGCAGATACGCTAAAAACGCATTTAAGAGATGCCGATATAGTAGGGCGTTTAGGTGGCGATGAGTTTGTTGCAGTAATGCAAGTAAGCGATAAAAGCAAGATTAACTACATCATGGATAAAATTTCGACTGAGTATTCAAAAGCCTTACTCAAAGAAGACGTTTGCGATTTATCGCTTAGTATTGGTTATAGTTTTACTAATAAACAAAAGCAGCCCTTTGAAGCGCTATTAAATGATGCAGACCACGCAATGTATAAAAATAAACAAGCGTATAAGCTCGCTAAAAAGGCACAATAATAAAAGGAGGTTCGTCATGACTCATGCCACACAAACTTGGCTGGTTTTTTCTGCGATAGGTTTTATTTTTTCCTTAGCAATAATAAGCTTATTTGAAACGTTCCCTAGCATTAGATTTATATCTAATGAGGGAATAATTTTTGGTGTTATGTGCTCCTTTATGGGGTTTGCCTTAAAAAGGCTTGAGAGTAATAACCAAAAACACCTTCAATAAATAGCTTAAGCTGCAAATCTTTACTTGTATTTATTAATTAATTTTTCAAAGAACGGACATAAAAAAGCAAGCCATGAGGCTTGCCAAGAAGGTGTTAATTAGCTCTAACCTAGCTTTTAAGCTATTAGCTTTTCCGCAAGGTTCAATTCCATAATGGCTTTTAATAAACGGTATAAATTAATTGACGCGTCAATTTCTTCTTTACGGTTTGTTAAGCTTTCAATATTTAAGCCCAGCGGTACATCTAAATGCGCACAGCTTTTAAGTATTAAGTCGAGGTTTTCGCGGCAAATACGGACTGATTCGCTTAATGTATTGTCTGCATCAAGCATGCGCCATTTAGTTGCCTCCGGCACTGAGATACCCAACCATTGCATAAACTCTAAGGTTTTTTCGCCGCCGCACGGGGTAAACGTTAATATAATACGTTGAGGTGTAATCCCTTGTGCTTTACATGTACGTGCGTAGCTAGTAATTAACTCTATAGTAGCTTGTGCATCGTAAACAGCTTGCGATATAAAAAACTGACAACCTTGTGCTGTTTTTTCTATTAATCGTTCGTGCTCATTTCGTTTACTTGAATGGCGCTCGGCAATCGTAACGCCACCTAAAAAGAAATCATCTGACTGCTCAGCCAATGCTTTATAAGCATCTGGTAGGCTTAGCTTTATATCGCCTATCGATGATGGGCTACCTACTAAAACAACATTTTGTAAATCGTAGTCGTTTTTAGTTTCACTTAGCCAATCTTTAAATTCGCCTACGCCACGCTGCGCCACACTTTTATAAGTAATCACATCTTGTGCAGATAAATTACGAAGTAAATGGCTGTATTCACGCGGATCAACGGTTTGTTTAAACGCAAATGGGCGGTCTTGGTTAGTTCGGCTGCTTTCGTCTTGAATGTCGTAAATTATCACGCCGTCGTATTCAATTTCGTGTAAGCGACCTAATAGCTTTTCTGCAATGGTTTTTAATTGCGCTTTATCGGTGCCAATTTTAGGCGGGGTAGTACCAATAAGATAAACACCTTGGTTGGTGTCCACTATCTTCTCTTTTAGTGATAAAGCCATAATCCTCATTCCAGCTAAGTTTGTTTTGATGGATTTAATATAGCAGCCATTTAGACGTCTAGATAGATTTATTTAATGAAAGTTTTTCAACTAACATGATGTTTTTTCATAGTGCTTGTTCCCATAATTTATAATTGACACAGTTGTTTACATAATAAATTCCCTTGGGGCTCTTATATTTATTGGCTTTGGGGCATAATCAAGGGTGAGTTAGTAATACATCTGACAACAAATTTGCTCAATTTAAAAAGGGACAACAATGAAATTTAAATTATTAGCAACCAGCTTAGCGGTATCGCTGGCTTTAACGGGTTGCGCAATGCAACAAAATCAAAGCACGCAAACAACAGCACAACAAGAACAAGTAAATAAAGCTGATGACCGTGTTTTTTCACAAGATTACTTAATTGAAGAGCTAGAAAACGGCTTACGTGTCATGGTTGTTAAAACCGATTACCCTGATGTCGTGTCGCTGCAAATTCCGGTATCGGTTGGATCGCGTAACGAAGTTGAAGAGGGCAAAACAGGCTTTGCTCACTTTTTTGAACACATGATGTTTAAAGGCTCACAAAAATACCCTGAAGATGTGTACTCAGACATATTAAAAAATTCAGGTGTTGATAACCGCGCTTATACAACAAACGATTTTACAAACTACCATTTAAACTTTTCAAAGCAGCATCTTGATAAAGTACTTGAGCTTGAAGCTGATATTTTTCAAAACTTAACTTACACCGAAGAGCAATTTAGAACCGAAGCACAAACGGTAAAAGGTGAGTACTTAAAAAACAACGCGAGTCCAATTCGTAAATTATTAAGCGCTGTACGCGAAGAAGCGTTTGATAAGCACACGTATAAACACACCACTATGGGCTTTTTTAAAGACATAGAAGCCATGCCTGATCAAATGACCTATGGTAAAGAGTTTTTTGCTAAGTTTTATAAGCCTGAGTATGTGTCACTTGTTATTGTGGGCGATGTAGACCCACAAGCAACAATGGCAATGGTTAAAAAGCATTGGGGTAGCTGGAAAAAGGGTAACTATGTTGCTGACATTAAAGCAGAACCTGCTCAACAAGCACCAAAATATTTGCACCAGCAAGATGAAGCGCTACCAGGGCATTGGTTACTTGTATCGTACAAAGGCGCTGCGTGGGAGCCTGCTAAAAAAGACAGAGCGGCACTTGATTTAATCTCACAGCTTTATTTTTCTAGTAATTCAGATTTATATCAAGAGCTAGTGGTCGACAAACAAATTGCCAGCCAAATGTTTACTTATAACCCTGAGACTAAAGATCCGGGTTTATTACACGTATTTGTTAAAGTAGAAAACGCAGATGATTTAGCCACTGCGCGCGATGCCATTAACCGAACTTATGCAAAAGCACGCACTGAGCTTGTTGATGAGCAAAAGCTCAGTGATTTAAAATCGAACCTCAAGTACAGCTTTATTAATGGCTTAGATTCGTCGCAAGCGATTGCATCAACCCTTGCCAGCTACATGCATTTTGAGCGCGATCCTGAGGTTATAAACCAGCTGTATAAATCGGCAGATAACATTACCAGCGCAGATATTAAAGCCGTTGCTAATAAATACTTTACTGATAACGCACGTACCACATTAACGATGTCGGCACTTGATAAAGCCCCAGGTTTCGAGCAAGAAGTTGATTTAAATGCGCTTACTGCAAAGCTTGAACAATCACCTGCGGCACCTGTATTTAAAGTACTTGATAAAACCAATAGCTCGCCATTAATTGATGTTAACTTTTTATTCAATACCGGTGCGGCTGCCGACCCACAAGGCAAAAAAGGTGTTGCTGCGTTAACTGCGGCTATGCTTGCACAAGGTGGCTCAGAGGCGACAAGCTATAAAGATATTCAAAAAGCACTTTATCCGCTTGCGGGTAGCTTTGGCTATCAAATAGATAAAGAAATGCTGTCGTTCCAAGGGCGTATCCATAAAGATAATGCGGCGCAGTGGTATACATTTGTGAGCGATCAATTACTAAACCCAGGTTTTAGAGACGATGACTTTAAGCGCCTTAAAAAAGAAATGATCGACGGTATTAAATCAGGCTTAAAAGCATCTAACGATGAAGAGCTAGGTAAAGAAGTGCTCTACAGTGCACTTTACAAAAATCACCCTTACGAAAGCTACAACTATGGTGATATTTCGGATTTAGAAGCGTTGACCCTTGATGATGTTAAAGCGTTTTATAACAGCGAGCTTACGCAATCTAAACTCACGGTTGGTTTAATTGGGGCTGTACCTGCAAAGCTTAAAGCTAAAATGATGAGCGATTTTGCAACGCTACCAAAAGGTGAGCAAAGCCGTTTAAGTATTCCTGATGCACCAGCGCTTAAAGGTCATCATGCAACGATTGTAGAAAAATCGGCGCAATCGACTGCGGTATCGTTTGGTTTTCCTATTGATACAATAAGAAGTAGCGAAGACTGGACAGCCCTTTGGCTTGTGCGTTCGTACTTTGGTGAACACCGTAGTTCTAACAGCTTTTTATATGAGCGCATTCGTGAAACTCGCGGTATGAACTATGGCGATTATGCATACATTGAATACTTTCCACGTGGTATGTTTCAAACCAAGCCTGATGCAAACCTAGGGCGCTCTGAGCAAATATTTCAAGTGTGGTTACGCCCACTTCGCTCTAATAACGATGCGCACTTTGCAACTCGTACAGCCTTATTTGAGCTTGATAAGCTAATTAAAAATGGTATGAGCGAAGATGACTTTGAAGCAACGCGTAACTTTTTAATTAACTTTGTGCCGCAAATGGTCGCAAGTCAAAATCGCCAATTAGGTTACGCGCTTGATAGCGAATTTTACAACACAGATAGCTTTGTAAGTTACGTAACTTACAAACTTAAAACGCTAACGCTTGCTGATGTAAATCGCGTTATTAAAGAAAACTTACAAACAGACAATGTTCACTATGTATTTATTACTGGTGACGGCGCTGATATGCAAAAACGTTTGGCATCGCAGCAAACATCGCCAATGATTTACAACACGAATAAACCTGCCGAATTAGTGGCTGAAGATAAAGTGATTGCTGATTACAAATTAGCAATTCCTGCTAAAAATATTGAAGTGATGAAAGTCGATAAAGTATTTCAATAATTTAAGTGGTTTTTAAGCGTTAAAATAATGCCTCGGTGCTATAAGCACCGAGGCATTTTTATTATTTAATAATGAAATTTAATAAACAGTTATACCTAATAACCAGAACAAATAACTAAGGGATTAACACCTTAGGCTTTAAATCCGTTAGACTTGGGAAAAGGCTATTTTATATCAACTAAGGCAGTGCAGTATTATGCGACATGCAATTTGGCAACAGCTTCGCGACGAAGCTAACGATGTAGTAAAACGTGAACCATTATTAGCAAGTCATGTTTATTCATGTATTTTGAATCATGATTGTTTAGGTTCGGCATTGAGCTTTATTGTTGCTAATAAGTTGGCTGATGCGGTGGTATCTGCATTCACTATCCGAGAGCTGTTTGACCAAGCATTTGTAAAATGTGACCGTATGCTATCTTTTGTGGCTGAAGATATTAAAGCGGTAAAAGACCGCGATCCTGCATCAGAAACCTATCTTACGGTTATATTAAATTTAAAAGGTTTTCATGCTATTCAGGCGCACCGTTTGGCTAATTGCTTGTGGCAACAAAACCGCAAAGAGTTAGCACGCTTTATTCAAAGCCGTAACTCTGAAGTGTTTGGGGTCGATATTCACCCAGCATGTAAAGTAGGTAAAGGCATTATGTTTGACCATGCCACAGGTATTGTTATTGGTGAAACAGCAGTAATTGAAGATAATGTATCAATTTTGCAATCTGTAACGCTTGGCGGTACAGGTAATGAGCAGGGCGATCGTCATCCTAAAATTAGAGCGGGTGTATTAATTGGCGCTGGCGCTAAAGTGCTTGGTAATATTGAAGTAGGTGAGGGCGCACGAATTGGTGCGGGCTCAGTTGTACTTAGCAATGTTCCACCACACACAACCGCTGTTGGCGTACCCGCTAAAATTATTGGTCGACCGGATTGTGAGTGTCCGGCGCAAAGTATGAACCAAAACTTTTTAGCAAATCCTGAGCCTGAAAACGAATCGCACACGAGTGCAATGCTATAAGTAATTAAAAATAATAAAACTTAAAAGGAATTAACATGAACAAGAATAGTTTATTGGCTCTAGGGATTGGGTTTATTGCGGGTGTAGGTTTAACTTGGAGCTACTTTAACGCAGCTTCAAGTCATCCAGAATCTGTTAAGTCGCAGCCAAGTTATGAAAAACAGCAAAAGCTTCATACTGAACAACAAAGTAATGAAGTATTAAGTAATGCAGACTCTGCAGTGCCTGAGCAAGTCGCTAGTATAGAGCCCGCTGAAGACACGCCTCCAACCTATTCAGAAACCCAAATGCTTGATGAACTACCTTTAGAAGAGCAAGTCACTCAGCTTAAGCAGCAACTTGCTGAGCAGAAAGCGACAGTTAAAAGCATTTTAAAGCAAATGAGAGGTCCTTCAGATTTTGAGAAGATCTTACGTGATAAATTTGAAAAGCAAACGCGCGACGAAGAATGGGCTTATCGTACTGAAATGGCATTACAAGATTTTTTATTAACAGCTGATTTGGCAATTATGCCTGATATTGTTAGCGCAAAATGTAAAACAACGGTATGTGAATTTGAACTAGCCGCGCCCGCTGATAACGATACATTTGGCAGTGCTCAATGGCGAGAGCTAAACGACAAGTTGATGAAGCAGGAATTTTGGCAGCAATTTAAAAGCACTACCTCTACATCTAGCGATAGCGAGCTTAAATTGTTGCTAAGTACCGAGCTTTAAGTAACCTGTGATTCTATAGAGCCATCAACGAGCTCTGTAATTAAAACATCGCCTGTTTTAATTTTATCCACAGATTTAACTACTTTCCCTTGCTGTGTTTTAGTGATGCTATAGCCGCGCGCTAAAACATTAAGCGGACTTACTGAATCTAACCTGCTTGCTTGCAGTGCTAAGCTATTATTCGCTTGCTGTAACTGATGTTGTATAGCTTGGTTTAGCCTAGCTTGTAATTGCGAAAGTTGATGGCTTGCTGTAGCGAGTTTTTTATCGGGTGATTGGCGCATTAAACGCGGCGTTAAGTTATTGAGTGTGCGTTCTTGCTGGTATAAACGATTACGCATCGCCTGTTGTAGCGCAATGCTTAGCTCATCCAAACGTTGTGATTTTTGATTAAGCTGATTACGCGGATGACATAAATTAAGGCGGTGTTGTAACTGCGTTGCTAGTGCGCGCTTGTCGGCAATGCCGTGCTTAAACGCGTTAGATAAACGATTAACTAATTGCGTTACTTTGTTGTGTAACTCTTGCGTATTTGGGCTTACAAGCTCAGCTGCGGCTGATGGAGTCGCTGCACGAACATCAGCAACGTAATCGCTAATAGTGGTATCTATTTCGTGGCCTACCGCACTTACTATCGGTAATTCACTTTTGAAAATAGCGCGGGCGAGCTGTTCGTGATTAAAACACCATAAATCTTCAAGTGATCCGCCGCCTCGCCCTAAAATAAGTACGTCTACTTCATCACGAGCATTAGCTAATTCAATTTGGTTAATTAAATGCACGTGCGCTTCTTTGCCTTGTACCATAGCAGGGTAAATGATGACTTCTAGCTGCGGTGCACGGCGTTTGAGTACCGTTAAAATATCTTTTATAGCAGCGCCGGTTGCTGAGGTAATAACACCAATGCGATTAATATTTTGGGGTAATGGCTGTTTGTGAGCAGAGCTAAATAATCCTTCGGCGGCTAAACGCATTTTAAGCGCATCAAATTCTTGTTTTAGCTGACCTTCGCCTGCGGGTTCCATATGCTCAACAATAAGCTGGTAGTCACCGCGAGGTTCATAAAGCGATACACGCGCTTTTACTGTAACTTGTGCGCCATTTACAGGGCGGTAGCTTTGGTTGCGATTATTGCCTCGCCACATTGCGGCTTTAATTTGTGCTTTATCGTCTTTTAACGAAAAGTACCAATGTCCAGATGCAGGGGTAATAAAGTTAGAAATTTCGCCCGTGAGCACTAAAGATGCAAAACCTTGCTCAAGGATTGTGCGAATTTCTCTATTAAGGCGTGAAACGGTGTAAACCGCCTGCGAAGGCTTCGAAAACATAAAAAACAACCTAAAACTATTTATTACACTACTTTATCACAAATATTTGCGAAATATTATTTACTCATGCCAACAACGCTGTTAAAATTTGGCCGCAATTCCTTATCTTAGATCCACATGTGAGAAGTTGCCAAAATGCTTAGAATCGCTAAAGAAGCTCTTACCTTTGATGACGTACTTTTAGTACCTGGTCATTCTACTGTTTTGCCACACACGGCAAATATTTCAACTCGCTTAACGCGTGGTATCAAACTTAACTTGCCGCTTATTTCAGCATCTATGGATACTGTTACAGAAGCTCGTTTAGCTATTGCCCTTGCGCAAGAAGGTGGTCTTGGTTTTATTCATAAAAACATGACTATTGAAGAACAAGCGAAAAACGTACGTAAAGTTAAAACCTACGAAGCAGGTATTGTTTCATACCCTGTAACGGTTACTGCCGATTTAACAATTGCAGATGCAATTGAGCTTTCGCACGAAAAAGGTTTTTCAGGCTTTCCGGTTACCGATAGCAATAATGTGCTTGTAGGCATTGTTACTAGTCGTGATATGCGTTTTGAAACTAAGCTTGAACAGCCTGTTTCTACCGTTATGACTAAAAAAGAAAAGCTTGTTACCGTTAAAGAAGGCGCAGCACGCGAAGAAATTTTAGGCTTAATGCACGAACACCGCATTGAAAAAATCCTTGTTGTTGATGATGAATTTAAACTTAAAGGCATGATCACAGTAAAAGATTACCAAAAAGCCCAAGACAAACCTGACGCATGTAAAGACGACCAAGGTCGTTTACGTGTAGGTGCTGCTGTAA
This sequence comes from Pseudoalteromonas sp. C8, assembly GCF_011378685.1. NCBI lineage: Bacteria > Pseudomonadati > Pseudomonadota > Gammaproteobacteria > Alteromonadales > Pseudoalteromonadaceae > Pseudoalteromonas > Pseudoalteromonas sp. C8. Next base: position 135,942 of record NZ_WTKT01000001.1, on the reverse strand, counting down.
GTGTTGGTGCAGGTACTGATGAGCGTATTGCTGCATTAGTAGAAGCGGGTATTGATGTTTTACTTATCGATACATCGCATGGTCACTCTCAAGGTGTTATTGACCGTGTTACTAAAACGCGTAAAGAGTACCCAGATTTACAAATTATTGCAGGCAACATAGCAACAGCTGAAGGTGCGATTGCACTTGCTGATGCGGGAGCGGATGCAGTTAAAGTAGGTATCGGCCCAGGTTCTATTTGTACTACACGTATTGTTACCGGTTGTGGCGTTCCACAAATTACCGCTATTTCAGATGCTGTTGAAGGCTTAAAAGGTCGCGACATTCCTGTTATTGCTGATGGTGGCATTCGTTTTTCTGGTGATATTGTTAAAGCACTTGTTGCTGGTGCATCGTGTGTAATGGTGGGTTCACTTCTTGCTGGTACTGAAGAAGCACCAGGTGAAGTTGAATTATACCAAGGCCGTTATTACAAATCTTACCGTGGTATGGGCTCATTGGGCGCGATGGATCAAAAAGAAGGTTCATCAGATCGTTACTTCCAAAAATCAAACGAAGCAGACAAGTTAGTACCTGAAGGTATTGAAGGTCGCGTAGCTTATAAAGGTCCAATTGCAACGATTATTCATCAGCAAGTGGGCGGCCTACGAAGCGCTATGGGCTTAACGGGTTGTGCAACAATTGAAGAGCTAAATACAAAACCACAGTTTGTACGCGTTACTTCAGCGGGTATGGGTGAGTCGCACGTTCATGATGTGCAAATCACTAAAGAAGCACCTAATTACCGCTTAGGTTAAGCAGCGTAATTAATTTAATATACTGGGCTTGCTTTGCAAGCCCTCTTTTTAGTCGTTTATATAAATACCAATTGCATTAATAAAGTGGTCAATTATTGCGACAGATAAATGGCTCAATAACGAGGCAAAAATTTCGATTTTTAGTTTCTTCTAAATAAGAAGTTTTTAACGTGGTTAGAGAGTTATTTAGCCTGCAAGAATTAGTAATGTTTAATAAAATTGGTATTCAAAGCGGCATTTAGCATCAGACTTTACGAGATACTCCATGAGCAAAGATATTCACGATTCACGAATTCTCATTTTAGACTTTGGTTCACAATACACTCAATTAATCGCCCGTCGTGTGCGTGAAATTGGTGTTTACTGTGAACTTTGGGCATGGGATGTGACTGAAGAGCAAATCCGCGAGTTCAACCCACAAGGTATTATTCTTTCTGGTGGTCCAGAATCAACAACACTTGAAAACAGCCCGCGCGCTCCTGAGTATGTATTTAATGCAGGCGTGCCTGTGCTAGGTATTTGCTACGGTATGCAAACAATGGCAGCTCAACTTGGCGGAAGTGTACACAGCTCTGATAAAAAAGAGTTTGGTTACGCACAAGTAGAAAAAGTAGGCAACTGTGCATTATTTGATGCAATTGAAGACAGCATTACCGATGGCGGCAACGGCATACTCGACGTATGGATGAGCCATGGCGACAAAGTAATGGATATTCCAGCTGGTTTTGCAACAACAGCTAAAACATCTACTTGTCCACATGCTGCAATGTCTAACGAAGAAAAACGTTTTTACGGTGTACAGTTTCACCCAGAAGTAACACACACGCACCAAGGTCAGCGCTTATTAGAGCGTTTTGCTATTGATATTTGTGGCTGTGAAAAATTGTGGACTGCTGCAAAAATTATCGATGATGCTATCGAGCGTATTAAAGAAACAGTTGGCGATGACGAAGTTATTTTAGGCCTCTCTGGTGGTGTTGATTCATCGGTTGTGGCTATGCTTATTCACCGTGCAATTGGCGAAAGACTAACATGTGTATTTGTTGATAATGGTTTACTTCGTTTAAACGAAGGCCAACAAGTAATGGACATGTTTGGTAATAAATTTGGCTTAAATATTGTTAAAGTTGAAGCTGAAGAGCAGTTTTTAAATGATCTAGCGGGTAAGTCAGACCCAGAAGATAAACGTAAAGCCATTGGTCATACGTTTATTAATGTATTTGATGAGCAAGCCAAAAAGCTTAAAAATGCAAAATGGTTAGCGCAAGGTACAATTTATCCTGATGTAATTGAATCAGCGGCATCTGCAACTGGTAAAGCGCATGTTATTAAATCTCACCACAATGTGGGCGGATTACCAGATGACATGAAAATGGGCCTTGTTGAGCCATTACGTGAATTATTCAAAGATGAAGTACGTAAAATTGGCCTAGAACTAGGTTTACCGTACGACATGCTTTACCGTCATCCTTTCCCTGGACCAGGTTTAGGTGTGCGTGTACTTGGTGAAATCAAAAAAGAATACTGTGATTTATTACGTCGCGCTGATGCGATTTTCATCGAAGAGCTTCACAAAGCTGATCTTTACCATAAAGTAAGCCAAGCGTTTACTGTATTCTTACCTGTTAAATCGGTAGGGGTTATGGGCGATGCACGTAAGTATGATTGGGTTGTATCACTTCGTTGTGTGGAAACAATCGACTTTATGACAGCGCGCTGGTCACATTTACCTTATGAGTTTTTAGGTGTGGTATCAAACCGTATCATTAATGAAATAGATGGTATTTCTCGTGTTGTTTACGATATTTCAGGTAAACCACCTGCAACTATCGAATGGGAATAATTAATTTTAGTTTTAATTAACTAAGTTTAAGTGATTAAAAAACGGTGAATTAGCATGCTAATTCGCCGTTTTGTTTATTTAAAAAGCAGTTAAACTAAAAGAGTGATTTTTCTCTTTACCTTTGGCGAAACTTCTCTATAATTCGTCGTCATTGCAGGGGCGTAGTTCCAATTGGTAGAACAGCGGTCTCCAAAACCGATGGTTGGGAGTTCGAATCTCTCCGCCCCTGCCATTTCTTCTTTACATCGTTTTTATTACTTCTTATATTGTTCAAATGTCTAATCTACTGAGTTGTTATGCATCCACGTTACGCAGCTATTTTTGATATAGAAAATCTTGAACTCAATCTACATTATTGTCCTCAAGCAAATGATCAAGCTAATGCTTTATCGCAAAGCACGATAGCTAGTCCTTTAACGCTAAATGAGCAACTACTTGCAGACATTAAACTCAGTGCAGAGCCTATTATTATAAATAGCGTTGTACAGGGCAGTGAGATGCAATTAAACGACAATAAGCTTACATTGCCAACCCCACAGCTCAACGCCTCTGAGAAGCGTGCTTTATGGGCTTTAATGAGTAAACACCTTGATAAACTTTAAATCAGTAGATGAAACTGCAATACCTCAATTAATGGCCATCGAAACAGCGTGTCATAGCCATCCGTGGACTTTAAATACAATGGGTTCATGTATAGGTGGACGCTACTTTAATGTTGCCGCATTTGATGAGGCAAGCATGATTGGTTTTTATATTGGTGAAAAAGCAGGGCCTGATTTTACACTTATGGATATTTGTGTAACACCAAGTCACCAGGGTAAGGGTATTGCAAGGCAGTTGTTAGCGCAGTTTATTGAATATGGTGAGCAGCAAAATGCTGAAAACCTCTTTTTAGAAGTACGCGAATCAAATACGCGTGCTATTGCGCTGTACGAGCGCGCAGGCTTTGCTGAGATGTCAGTGCGTAAAAACTACTACCCAAGTGATAACCCTGCTAAAAATGGCTTTGAAGACGCTATTTTAATGGGTATGGCGCTAGGTTTAAACTTTTCATAATTAAAGTCGGTAATTAGCATTTAAAATATAGAGCCGCTAAAGTACTGCATTTGTACCGTTTTGTAACTTTGCTTTTTAGGTTACTTTGTCGCTAATTGCTTGCTCAATGGCTGCTATTAAATCATTTACCAGCTCGTCTCTTGGTACTTTATTGTTACTTTTTAAGTTCTCTTCAAGTGCCGCAGCGCTATGGTAAATTTCATCAAAGTTAAAGCATCCAGAACTGCCTTTAACACTGTGCGCTATACCTCTTAATGCTTCCCAATCATCACAATGCTGCAAAGCTTTAACTTCTTCTAAATATGTAGGTAAGTTAGCTAAGTAATTATCGGCAATTTGCTGAAACTTTTCGCTCTTTAATAGGCTATCCCATTTATTTTGATTATCTTTTTCAAGATGCAGGTAGCTTACGAGTACGTTTTCCAGAGCATCTTTATCAATGGGTTTAGCCAGTGCTTTGTCGCAACCAGCTTCTAGATAAGTGCCTATATCATGGTTCATTACATTGGCAGTAAGGGCAATGATAGGGCCATTATACGCTGCATGACGAAGCATTTTAGTCGCTTCTAATCCGCCCATTACAGGCATTTGCATATCCATAATAATAAGTTGGTAGTCGTTTACGAGCGCCATTTCTACAGCTTGTGCGCCATTACTGGCAATATCGGGTTCAAGGCCCCAGGTTTGCAGTAATAATTTAATTAATAGTTGGTTATCTGGGTTATCCTCAGCCACTAATATATTGGCGTCGAAGCTATTGGTTGCAAACGATAAGAGAGGGTCTTTCTCTGGTATTAACTGGCTGTCTTGCGTTAAAAACTCAAGCATGGGTTGATCATCAGATAGCTGACATGCCACCCTAATTGTAACTCGGCTACCTACACCCACTTCACTTTCAAGGTTTACATCGCCACCAAGTAACAGTGCTAAGTTTTTAGAAATACACAACCCAAGACCTGTACCACCAAAACGACGTGTAGTTGTGGCATCGGCTTGTTCAAACGGCTTAAATACACGTTCTATTTGATGCTCAGACATACCAATACCAGTATCTTTAATTACAAACTCTAGCTTTTGACTTGCTTGTAAATAATGCACACAAATAGACACGCTGCCATTTTCGGTAAATTTAACAGCGTTATTAGCAATGTTTATAAGTATTTGTTTTAAGCGGGTCACATCACTATAAATGGTGCGGGGTAGCGGCAGTTGATAGTCGATATTAAGGGTTAATTGTTTTTCTTGTGCCAGTGGTTGAATAATTGATTCAATGTCGTGCACAAGCTGCACTACGTTTAACGCTGACAAATCAACAGCCAGCTTTTCAGCTTCAATTTTAGATAAATCGAGTATGTTATTTATTAACTCTAGTAAGTGTTTTGAATTACGTAAAATAGTGCTTAGGTGTTGTTTGTCATTCGCTACTTTATCGTTGTGTAGTAACTGCTCTGTAAAGCCCATAATGGCCGTGAGCGGCGTGCGTATTTCGTGACTCATGTTAGCTAAAAAACGACTCTTAAGTTGATTAGCTTGCTCAGCTTGGCCAATAGCTAACTCAAGTTGGCTGTTCATAGTTTCAAGTGCTTGGGTACGACTTTCCACTTTATCTTCAAGGTGGTGTTTGTATTCTTCAAGCTGTTGTTGGTAGTGCCTTATTTGATTAACCATGTGGTTAAAGTCGTTAAATAAAACACCTACTTCATCATTTGTATGAGCTGGTAAGTGCACCGACAAATCGCCATCACCAACACGATGACTCGCAGCCCCGAGTAACTCAATTGGGTTAAGTAATAAATTGCGGACCACTACAAAAATTAATATTGGCAGGGTGATCACCGAAATAATAACAATTAAGCCTGTTATTAAACTTATGGCTTTGCCTGATTGATAAAGCACCCCTTTGGGAATGGTCGATACGTAATAATATCCGCCGGGCATTTGCACTGCAAAAATCATTCGCTCTATTTTGTCTATGCTTGAGAGTTCAATAGTTGAAAGCATGCCGATATCAGCGAGGTCGTGCACTTGATTAAGTTCGTACTCGCTTATGTATTGGCCACGCATATTGTAATCGGAGCTAAATAAAATTTTCCCGTCTTTAGTCAACATTAAATTAAGCGTGTTGTTATATGGCGCTTCTAAAATACTAGAGTTTAGTATTGAAGGTTCTATATGTATTACAATAAAACCAAGCTGCTGTGGTCGTTTTAAATAGTAATCAACACTATAAATTCGTTGAATAAAATACAAACTAGTGGTGCCATCATCCTTTTGAATCATAAATTGCTGTTTACTTAAATTACTTTGCAATACTTGATTAAAAAACGGGTAGCTTTTAGGCGCTGTTGTTAGGTTGTTAGAGTAGTAGGCATCGCTTTTCCCACTGGCTGAAACTAAATTAATGCTAATTATATCGGGATAAGCCTCACTGTAACTGGCAAATACATCCATAAGCGCGCCAAGTTTTCGGGTGTAATTACCGTTGGCACGAATGTCGTTTGCTAAAAAATCACTAAGTACTGGCGAGGTTGAAAGTAGTTTTGCAGTAGAGTGAAAAGAGTCGATATAGTTAAATATTTTTTGCTGTTGTTGCTCAACAAAACGGCTCATTATTAAATCAGCTTGTTTTTGTGTTGAATTAGTTACATTGGTGAGTGTAAAGCCACCTAAAAATAGCAGCGGTAGAATAACAAGGGGTGTTATATACCATAATAATCTAATACTTAACTTACTGGTTTTCATGACCAAACGACTTATCCTCCATGCAATCTGCCAATAATATGCGTTACGACTTTATTACACAAGCTTGTGGCGGTCTTGGTGGTTAAATTACAATCAGTAGTTGCATGGTATTTAGCTCTGTATTGGTGTTTTTTTATTTTATTAAGTTATTTTAATTTAATAAGTTACATGCTTATAACCGTTATTTTATTGTTCAAAAAAGTTTACATAAATTTACATCTTTTAAAGTCATTTTTTTAAAGATAAATGCTATCACTTAAAATTGAATTTTCTAATTTACTCTCAGTTATAAATACCAGTGGGTTAACGCAGGGCTGTTAGCCGGGCCACTAGGTTATATTCTCAAGCAAGGCTTAAAAATTCTAATGGTGTGCAGAGGCTTGGTGTATTGTGTGCTGATCCTATTTATTTGGCTTATTACTGATTTTTTTGTACCTCATTTGCAGTTAGGCTTCCCAAAATCCATATTAATAAAAAAGATCAGCTAATAACCAACCATTGATTGTTTATAAGGCCAAGATCAGCGAAAATAGTCTTCAATTACGATTAACATAACGGATCGCATGTGAAGGGCCAATTTAGGGCTTTTCTGATGGTGTGTTGAGCTTTCGAGGTTGCTCTATACCAATTTTATTAAAACAAGATCGTTCTAGCGTATTAAATAACTCACTAACTACGTTAAAAATTATTCATAGAGAATAAGTCTATGTGATAATTTCGCCTTGTTATTGCGCTATTTTATTATCGCTATAATAGAACGCTAATTTAATGCAATTGGTATTATTTAAGCCTTGAAAGCTCAGCATACTTAAAGTGGATAATATCCGTATACAAACTAAAAGAACTTTTTTAATGGCAGATCAAAATCTCCTTAGCGAAATTAATAAACGACGAACCTTTGCTATCATCTCTCACCCAGATGCTGGTAAAACAACCATTACCGAAAAAGTATTGTTATTCGGACAAGCTATTCAAAGAGCTGGTACTGTAAAAGGTCGTGGCTCTAACCAGCATGCAAAATCTGACTGGATGGAAATGGAAAAAGAGCGTGGTATATCTGTTACTACCTCTGTAATGCAGTTTCCGTATAACAATGCGCTTGTTAATTTACTTGATACGCCAGGACACGAAGACTTCTCGGAAGATACTTACCGCACATTAACCGCGGTAGATTCGTGTTTAATGGTTATTGATGCGGCAAAGGGTGTAGAAGATCGTACCCGTAAGCTAATGGAAGTTACACGCCTGCGTACAACGCCAATTGTTACGTTTATGAATAAATGTGACCGTGAAATTCGCGACCCAATGGAAGTGCTTGACGAAGTTGAAACAGAGCTAAATATTGCCTGTGCACCCATTACTTGGCCAATTGGCTGTGGTAAAGAGTTCAAAGGTGTTTATCACATTCATAATGACGAAGCTGTTTTATACAAAACAGGTCAGGGTCATAAAATTCAAGAAGTTCGTACCATTAAAGGTCTTGATAACCCAGAACTTGATATTGCCATTGGTGAAGATTTAGCTGCGCAATTACGCGATGAGCTTGAGCTTGTTATTGGCGCATCAAACGAATTTGATTTAGATCTGTTTTTAGCAGGTGAGCTTTCGCCAGTTTATTACGGTACCGCACTTGGTAACTTTGGTGTTGACCACGTTTTAGATGGTTTAACTAAATGGGCACCAACGCCACTGCCTCGTGAAACCGAAGACAGACTTATTGTTGCAACTGAAGAAAACTTTACTGGTTTTGTATTTAAAATTCAGGCCAACATGGACCCTAAACACCGTGACCGTATTGCATTTATGCGTATTGTATCGGGTAAGTACAGCCAAGGCATGAAAATGAATCACGTGCGAATTGGCAAGCAAGTGAGCATTTCTGATGCGGTAACCTTTATGGCGGGCGATCGTGAGCGCGCAGCTGACGCTTACGCGGGCGATATTATTGGTTTGCATAACCACGGTACCATTCAAATTGGTGATACGTTCACACAAGGCGAAAAACTTAAATTTAGCGGTATCCCTAACTTTGCGCCTGAATTATTCCGCCGTATTCGTCTACGCGATCCGCTTAAGCAAAAGCAATTATTAAAAGGCTTAGTACAGCTTTCTGAAGAAGGTGCTGTGCAAGTATTTAGACCGCTTATAAACAACGATTTAATTGTGGGCGCGGTAGGTGTACTTCAGTTTGATGTAGTTGTAGCGCGCTTAAAAGCCGAATATAACGTAGATGCTATTTACGAAGGTGTAAACGTAAATACAGCGCGTTGGGTAAGCAGCGACGATGTGAAAAAGTTTGAAGACTTTAAGCGCAAGTGCGAAAGTAATTTAGCACTCGATGGTGGCGATAACTTAACTTACATTGCGCCGAGCCGTGTAAATCTTAATTTATCAGTAGAGCGTTACCCAGAAGTGACATTTAACCACACTCGCGAAAACTAGAATCGACTGACTACAGTTAACTGAAAGCCTGCTTTGGCGGGCTTACAAAGGTAAAAAATATGAATATTCGTACTATTTTAATCGAAAAAGCCATTGCCGCTATGGCGGGCGCAGGCTTACCTGAAGATACAAACCCAGCAGTAACACAAAGCACACGTCCACAATTTGGTGATTACCAAATTAATGCAGCAATGGGCGCGGCTAAAAAAATGAAAAGCAACCCACGTGAGCTTGCGCAAAAAATTATAGATAACCTTGATGTAAGCGATATTGCTCAAAAGACTGAAATTGCTGGCCCAGGTTTTATTAATATTCATTTAAAGCCTGAGTTTTTAGCTCAAAGCGTACAAGCCGCTAACAGTGATGCAAAGCTTGCTGTAAATGAGCATGCTAACCCGCAAAAAGTGGTTGTTGACTATTCATCACCAAACCTTGCTAAAGAAATGCACGTAGGCCATTTACGTTCAACCATTATTGGTGACTCAATTGTGCGTGCGCTTGAATTTAGAGGCGATACGGTTGTACGTCAAAATCACATGGGTGATTGGGGCACGCAATTTGGTATGTTAATCGCGCATTTAGAAGATCAAATTAGCCAAGGTGTTGATTTAGATTCTGTAGCGCTTGCTGATTTAGAAACCTTTTACCGCGATGCTAAAAAACGCTTTGACGACGAAGAAGGCTTTGCTGATAAAGCACGTAATTACGTTGTTAAATTACAAGGCGGCGATGCGCATTGTGAAAAACTTTGGAAACTGTTTATAGCTACCTCAGTTAAGCATTCTGAAGAAGTATACAAGCGTTTAAATGTAACACTTACTCAAGCCGATATTATGGCTGAAAGCGCATACAACGCAGAACTTAACGATATTATTAGCCTACTTAAAGATAAAAATATTGCAGTAGAGTCGCAAGGCGCGCAAGTTGTGTTTTTAGATGAGCTTGCCAACAAAGATGGCGAGCCATCTGCGTTTATCGTACAAAAATCTGGCGGTGGTTTTTTATATGCAACAACCGATTTAGCGGCATGTGATTACCGTTCAAATAAATTAGGTGCTGATCGTATCTTAATTTTTGTAGATGCACGTCAAAACCTACACTTTAATCAAGTAGAGCTTACAGCGCGTAAAGCAGGTTTATTACGAGACGAAACAAGTTACGAGTTTTGCCCGTTTGGCACCATGATGGGCGCCGATAACAAACCATTTAAAACACGTACTGGCGGCACAGTAAAACTTGCTGACTTATTGGAAGAATCAATTAACCGTGCAGCTGCAAAACTAGCTGAACGTGAATCGGATTTAAGTGATAGCGATCGCAACGAGATTGCACGTAAAGTAGGTATTGGCGCAGTTAAATACGCGGACCTTTCTAAGCACCGTACCAGCGATTACATTTTTAACTGGGACAGCATGCTAAGCTTTGAAGGCGCAACCGCTCCTTATTTACAATATGCTTATACACGTATACGCAGTATTTTCCGTAAGTCAGGCGTTGATGCAGCTACATTAAATTCAGATGTTGCAATTATTGAGCCTCAAGAAAAAGCACTAGCACTTAAGCTACTACAGCTTGAAGAAGTACTTGATTTAATGATCAGCGAAGCAACACCGCACGTACTATGTGGTTACTTATATGAGCTAGCAAGCTTATACATGACATTTTACGAAGCCTGCCCAGTACTTAAAGAGGGCGTAGAGCCAAGCGTGCGCGATAGCCGTTTAGTGTTGTGTAATTTGGTTTCTAAAACTCTTGAAACGGGATTAGATTTGCTAGGCATTGAAGTTATGGAGCAAATGTAATCACCGTCGTATTTTAACCTAATACTGCGTTATCCACCCCAACTTACCCTAATCACATACAAACCGTATGCTCATAGGGATAAGTCGGGTTGGATGCCTTGTCTTAGGCTAAACTACTTAGGTGAACCGTCTGCTGCGTGTAGTTCGCTTTGACTGCGTTGTCGTGCTTTTTTAGCCTAAGTCACATACTAAATGTATGCTCCTTGGCATAAAAAAGCACTCCGTCTTGTCAGCACTTCTACACTTGCAGATATCTGAGTTGTGTAGTTTACGTTGTAGGTTGGGTTGAGTGAAACGAAACCCAACGATACGCCTGAGACTCTATGTTTATTGCTATCGAATGCACCTGAGGCTCTGTGTTTATTGCTATCGATAAACCTGAGACTCTATGTTTACTGCTATCGAATACACTCGAGACTCGGTGTTATTGCTATCGCATGCACCTGAATCTTAATATTTGTTACTACTCAACATCCATTGTTTTAAGCTCGCTACTCTAAGCTCTTTTCTAAGGCTTTATTTAAAGGACTTGTTATGAAACTCGAAGATATTCGCCGTGAATACCTGCAGGACGCGTTAAGCGAAGATAACTTGCAAGATGATCCGTTTAAGCAGTTTGAAACATGGCTTGAGCATGCGGTAGCAAGCAAACTACCCGATCCAACAGCAATGGTCGTAGCAACTGTTGATGAAACCGGTCAGCCTTCACAGCGTATTGTGCTTTTAAAGCATTTGGATGATAACGGTTTTGTATTTTTTACCAATACAGGTTCGCGTAAAGCGCAAGAGCTTAAAGGTAATAACAAAATATCACTGCACTTTCCGTGGCACCACATGGAACGCCAAGTTATTGTATATGGCGAGGCTAAACCATTGCCTACCTCTGCTGTGGCAAAGTACTTTTTATCTCGTCCTAAAGAAAGCCAATTAGCGGCGTGGGCGTCAGCGCAAAGTCGTCCGGTGTCATCACGTAAAGTACTCATGGAAACCTTCGCCAACATGAAAAATAAGTTTGCTAAAGGTGAAATACCACTTCCTGATTTTTGGGGCGGATATTGTGTAGTGCCCACTAAAATTGAGTTTTGGCAAGGTGGGGCGCATCGTTTGCATGACCGTTTTATGTATCAGCGCCAAGCAGATAACAGCTGGCAAATTACACGCTTAAACCCTTAATAAATAGATGAGTAAGTAACCGTGCAATTTATTGACTCTCATTGCCACCTCGACTTTAGCGAGTTTGATTCGAATCGTGAATCGCTCATAAACGAGTGTGTAGCAAAGGGAGTTAATCAGTTTGTTGTGCCGGGTATTACGCTTGCTCAATCACATACTCTCATAAAACTCAAAGCAACTTACCCAAGTATAAAAATAGCCGCAGGGCTACATCCTTACTTTTTAGAGCAACATAACGAATCGCACATAGAAGCGTTATTTGAATTCGCGACTGCAAATAAGCATCAGTTGGTAGCTATTGGGGAGTGCGGGCTTGATCGAAGTATTGAAAACCTTCCTAAACAAACTTATTTATTTGAGCAGCAAATAGGGCTTTCTAATGAGCTTAACTTACCGCTCATTGTGCATCATAGGCAAAGCCATGATTTAATTGCGCAATCGTTTAAGCGGTGTAAGCCAAAAAACGGGGGAGTGATTCATGCCTTTTCGGGCTCACTTCAACAAGCGCAGTACTATATTAAGCAGGGTTTTAAGCTTGGCATAGGCGGCGTTATTACCTATGATCGCGCAGTTAAAACACGCGCTGTTATTGCTGCTATTGAGCCAGAGCACTTAGTGCTTGAAACCGACTCACCTTCAATGCCGTTAAGCGGTCATCAAGGTGAAGTTAACACGCCATTACATATACCTGATGTATTTAACGCGTTATGTGATTTAAAGCCACATAGTGAAAGAGGGACGCTTGCAAAGCAGCTTTACGATTCTTGTTCAGATGTTTTTTGCATGTAGCGATTTACCTGCCAACGTTTTAATCCACGCCCTAACTGCCACGTAAAAATACATGCAATCACTAGCATTAATAGTACCTGTCGACCTAAGTCATGAAAATGATTATGGCTGTCGGATATTGCGGCGCGAGTTAAATAAGTAACAGACACAAAGCCTATAGGGCGGTCATCATCGCTTATCACGGGTTCCATAAAAGGTGTTTTTAGTTTACTAATACCCGGTGTAGAGTCAGGGAGTTGTCCATAAATATGATGTGACTGCCAATTGTCACTGCTAGCAATTAAAATGCCTTGTTGATCATAAATAGTCGCAGAAAGTACAAATTCATCTTTACTTATATCGTTACAAATGGCGTTGAGCTGTGGTTTGTTTTTTTCAATAAGCGGTGTTTTAACATTTAAAGCCATAAACTGAGTGAGGCTTTTTGCCGTGCTATCGGCACTATCATAAAGTAACTGATGACTCTGAAAACTACTATTAACACCTACCCAGCTTAGTAATACAAAACAACCAGCCGCTAGTATTAAGCGAACAAGTCGTTTTCTTTGAGAAGCCGTAATAGGGTTTTTAATATGGTTATTTTTCATAGTCACCGTTTATGCTACTGACAGCATTTTGATTTGATGTTACAACTACACTAACTATAACCTTAAACCCCACCTGATGGCGAATTTAGTGTTGAGAATACCAGTTATGATATGCCAATTATCAGGAAAATAAAAATAAACACGGAGATTCCATGTCGCAAATCAACATGGCACAGCAAGCTGCTGAGCAACCATTACAACACTTAACTCTAAATAAATGGTTTAGCTATAGTGGTGGTGTATTTACACCTCTTGATTATATACCAAACAAAGCATTAGGGTTATTTAGCATCGCATTTGCGGGTGATTTTGAAGAAAAACACATTGTTAGCATTATTGATTTTTTAGCTACGCATAACCAAACAGTCAGTGCTATATGTCAATATCAACCAGATTTAGGGTTAGCTCCAGCACTGTGTTTTTACGCGCAAAACTCCGATCAAGCTATAAACCCGTTAGTACTACAAGAGTTTTCAAACACCCTAGATTGTCAATTAGTGCAAGTTTCTACTGCGCCTAATTTATATGAGCCTGGTTTATTGGTTATGGATATGGATTCAACTGCAATAACTATTGAGTGCATAGACGAAATAGCACGCCTTGCGGATGTTTACGACGAAGTAGCCTCTGTAACCGCACTTGCAATGGCGGGTAAACTTGATTTTAGCGAGAGTTTAAATCAGCGCGTAGCTAAACTGGCTGGTATTGAAAAAAGCTTAATTGAAGAACTAAAAAGTGCATTGCCACTCATGCCGGGTATTAAAGTGCTGTGTCAAATTCTAAAACAGCATGACTGGTATTTAGCAATTGCATCAGGTGGTTTTGTACCGTTTGCAGAGCGCGTTCAAGAGCTTATTAATTTAGATGAAGTGCACGCTAATGTACTCGAATTTAAAGACGATAAACTAACAGGTAAAGTACTGGGTACAATTGTAGATGCACAACAAAAAGCAATTATTCTAGAGTCGTTACAACATAAACTAGGGCTTGAGAAGTCTCAAACAGTTGCTATTGGCGATGGCGCAAACGATTTAGTAATGATGGCTAAAGCTGGCCTAGGTGTAGCAGTGCATGGCAAACCTAAAGTAGTTGAGCAAGCACAAGCGGCTATTTGTGAAGGGTCATTATTGCAATTGCTGTATATGTTGGCTATTCCGTTAGATAAAGAGCCCGCTCTTTAAAGTTGTTTAAGTTAAACCGCTTAGCGTAAGCGGTTTAACCAAATTAGTTTACGGCGGCCCATTTGTTCAACTTGCTCTTTTTTAAGCTCTAAATGGCTTAGAGCTTCTTCAGTTATATCTACTACGTCCCCCACGCCTGCAACAGCCCATAATGCTTCTTCTAAATCTTTTGCTTTATGCATTGCATATTGGCTTACGTATTTAAGCTCATTAGATAGGTAGTCAGTATCGGGGCGACCTGTGCGCGAAATATACAAACGCATCACAAATATAAGTTGTGATGTAATGCCTTTACTAATTTGTTTATAAAAGCTTGAGTAGTCTTCACCTAAAGCGCATTGGCTAACAATAGCTTCTTCAATTTTACCCTTACGAGGGTCGAAATTAATAGCGAGTGTAAAAGCAAGCGGTGCATCTTGGCGACTGCGATCTTTAATATTAGGCGTTATTACATTAATAATTTGCTCTTCGGTAAGAATACTCGAAAAGTCAGTTTTGTTACCTAATAAGCCAAAGTTTTGCAAAATAACATGCATAGGACTGGCGTATAAGCCATAACCAATTGCACCTGTTTTAAAGTGTGCAGCTTCTTTGTGTAAATACAGCGGAAATTGGCATACACTTTTTGTAACCATATTTCTAAGTGCGGTAGATAAGCCTTCTACTTTTGGCGCTTCTTCAGATACTTTAAGTTTGTCTTTATTCCCTTCTATTAACTGAGTGAAAAAAGTCACGCCAGCATGGGGTAAATCAGCAACACGATTCGCTTTTAGGTTAATAGTAGTGAATGACTTACTAATGGCCATTATTTCGTACTTTAGTTCGCTAAGTTTATGCTTTTTAGTTATTTTTTGAAGCTCAGGAAATGTTAAAAGTACTATATCACCTTTTTTAAATGTGACTGGTTGCTCGCACTCTAATTGCAAACCCATTACAGAAAAGTCACGTGTATAACCGTTAAATACTTCATCATTAATAGTGACGCTAACCGGTGTTTTATAAAGGTAGCGCTTATGCGAGCGTAAATTTACGTATTCAAGTGGCACAATATCTAAATAAGGTGGCGTTTTATGTTTTGCGTGGCCAAAATGTTTAAGCTGATTTACTAACGCTTTATCAAAAGTAAGTTGTTTATAATCTGCTTGCTCTGTTTTATTGCCAATACTTGTAAGTACAACAATATATTTAACGTCTTTTATAAGGCCTTTAACTCGAGGGGAAGGCGGCTTGTTGAGTTTTTCAATATTAGCGCCAGCACTATTAGGTAATGAAAGCGGTATAAAAGAATCATCTGGATGACTTGGCATTATTTGTATTTTAAAGCACTGCCAACTTTCTTTTTGGCTACCAAAACCTAAAAATAGATCACGTAATTTAGGGTTATTATTTAGCTCAGTTCGTGTCGCAGAGTAATAGTAAATTTTACCCGATGATATATGTGTAAATGTATAGAGGTAATCTTCTTTGACCGCGGTAATTTGGGTTAGTAATTGTGTAATGCGCTGATGATTGAGTATATTGTACAAACACGGTGTTTTTCTTTCATCGGTAAAATAGCGCTGGATAAAAATATTATTTTCAGTAGTAAGGCTAAGGCTTGGGTAATACTGTTCATCTTTTTTGCTTAAAAATACATATAAAGACGTTACACGAGGGATGTAGTATTGCTCATACCCCTTTGATACTACAGCATCGAGCGTGTTATCTAAATTTACTTTATAACGACGTTTATTACCGTGAATAAAGCTTTCTAAAAAGTCATTAAAGGCATCGTTATTTTCGATATAAGTGCGTTTTAAGCGAATGTGGTTGTATTCACGAGAGATATTTTCAACGGCAACAACCTCGTATTGAATACCGTTTTTTAGGCCAAGTTCAAAGTCTTGTTCAAGGCCTACCAAGCGCATTGCTATTAGTTCACCTTTTTTTATAGAGTAGCGCGTTGCAAGCTTAACTTTACAACCGCTTAAAGATATATCTGAGGTGCTAGCAGCAATGTTCTTTTTATCTTTGTAATCAATAGTTACTTTTATTGAGTAATTCATCCGTTCTTCACGGCGGCTCTCGTAAGAGGCAAACTTAATTACTTCAGTGCTTAAGTTACTTTCTGATTCTTGTAGTTCTGATTTTTCGGCGGCTTGTTTTTGTAATACGCGGTGGTTATTTTCTGTATTCATTACGGCTTCGTAAACGGCTAGGGTATATTCACCATGCTGTTTAAGTGCTTTTTCAAACACTTCAATGGCTGTGTCATCCATAAAGTGCTGTTTACCGTTATGCTCATACGGTTTTACTTGGCCCGTCACTAATCCACGAAGATCAACAAAGCGTGCCACTGGCTGAGATAAGCGTGACATTTCCATTTTCATCAAAAATTGCTCAGGTTTGGTTAACCCAGCGGTTTTTGATTTGAAAATCAGGTCAAATTTAGCATTGCCTAAATATGTTTTTAACTCATTCACGAGGTCTTCGTGTTTGAGCATTATGTCATCAGCCATTTATAAAACCATCACCGTCTAATTGAAAAAGTAGGTATACTGTTAAGTCCATTTATTAGAAGTTCAATAAACGTTAAATCGCGCTATGTTATTAATATAGGTACAATTATTTTAGTTACTACTGTTTAGCTCTTGTTATTATGTGTTATATGCCATTTTGTTGGCAAGTTACTTTAAACTATTTCAAAGCAAAAAGTATGCCCTAAATTATAGCTAAAAAGAAACATCATGTGTATTTAATGATTGTGACGCTAGATTTTTACGCAGGCAAGAGTTTGTTGCTAAGTAAATGCTTGAAGTGGCAAAATAAGTTATTAACAGTAAATGTTTTTAAAATTAGAGAATCGTAGATAAGGTTATAAATGACTAAAGCGGCAAAAATAGAGTTTGTGTGTACAGAATGTGGCATGAACTACCCACGTTGGCAGGGTCAATGCCGCTGCGGTGCGTGGAACACATTAGCAGAATTTAAACCTTCAGCAGGGCAGAGTAAAAAAGCGTCAGTTCGAGCAAGTGTAGGTGGTTATGCTGGCGGTGCTGGTGGCGGCTCTAAAAAAATTAATGATATTGCTACGTCAGAGGCAGAAAAACAGCTGACAGAAATTGGCGAGCTCGATCGTGTACTAAGCGGTGGTGTAACTACCGGCTCTGTTAATATAATTTCGGGTGATCCAGGTGCTGGTAAAACAACCTTGCTATCTGACTTAGTGGCGAGAATGTCACAACGTATGCCGTCACTTTACTGTACGGCCGAGGAGTCATTATCGCAGTTTAAAAACAGGGTAAATCGTTTAAAGTTAAACTATAACCCTGACGAGCTTTATTTACTTTCAGAAACCAGTGTTGAAACCATCATTGAAGAGCTCGAGAAAAATAAAATTAAGTTTGCTGTTATTGACTCTATTCAAGCGGTTGTAACCGAAACGGCAAATGGTAGCCCAGGTTCCCCTTCGCAAGTAAAAAGCGCCGCCCAAGCATTGACTCAATACTGTAAGCAAAATGATGTAACCATGTTCATTATTGCTCATGTAAATAAAAATAACGAAATAGCAGGTCCTCAAACACTTGTACATATTGTCGATGCGCTTTTACACATAGACACCAACGATGGGCAAATTCGAACCCTTAGGGCAAATAAAAACCGCTTTGGTGATATAGATACCGTTGGCATTTTTAAAATGTGCGAACGTGGGATGTTAAGCGTTGATAACCCGAGCGAAATTTTCTTGTCGGGTTCAACCACTGACTCGCCAGGCTCTACAATTACCTGTATCCGTAAAGGGAATCGAAATTTACTACTTGAGATTCAATGTTTAACTACCGAAACCGAGGCGGAATTTCCGCAGCGTGTTTGCGTTGGTTTAAACATGAACCGCATAAAAATGCTGACTGGCATATTACGAAAACACACTAAAACCAAAATATTCCACGATACGTTTTTTAATATTGTGGGTGGCCTAAGAATAGATGAAACAGAAACTTGTATTGATTTAGCATTAGTAACCGCGTTACTTAGCAGCTTAAACGAATTTGTTGTGCCTCGTACCACGTGTATTATGGGTGAGCTTAGCTTAAATGGCGATGTACGCCCAATTGACAGTGGCGTACCACGTGTTAAAGAAGCGGCACAACATGGTTTTACAGAAATATATATTCCATTTCGTAATTACCATAAGTCGATGGAAGGGCTGGGCGCTAAAATTACCCCAGTTAAAACAGTACATGAGTTGCTTAGTTTAATTAATTAATACTTACGGGTGTTAATGTGTAATGTTACTCTTAATAAAACTCGGTTTACACAAAGAATAGAATAAGGAAATAACATGAAAAAGTTAGTAATAGTTGCAGCGATTGTAGCTGCGGGCGTTGGTGGCGTGAGCTATGCAAATTATGTAGCTACACAAGAAGTGCGTGCAGAAGTAGATAAGCAACTTGCTTTAGTAAGCGAGCAAACTGGCGCTACATTTAAATATGCTGGTTTATCGGCAAGTGTTATTTCAAAAAGCGTAGAAATAACAAACATGGAAGTAATAAGCCCAGAGGGCGACAATGTTGCTAATATTCAAAGCATTGAAATAACTGGTTACGAGCCAGATAAAATATCACCGCATACATCATTTGATGTAAAAAGCTTTCAGTTTGATAAAGACTTTGTTTCAAAATTACCTGCTGATACAAACGAAATGCTCGCGTCGGCAAGTTACGACTTACATTCATCACTTGATTACGATGAAGAGTCTGGCAATAGTGATGTAGTAGTTAAGCTTGATGCAAAAGACATTGTTAGTTTTAATATGGATATGGGCTTGGCTAATTCAAAAGCATTAATGGATGCTTCATTAGCGATTAGTAAAGCGCAGCAAGAAGCGGGTAACCAGCCACTTACTTATGAGCAAGAGTTACAGCAGCAAACACTTGTTATGCAAGCAATGAGTAAGTTAGAGCCGCGCAATGTTAGCTTTGCCTTAAATAACCAAGGTAAGTTAAAAGATTTACTATCAAGCGAGCTTGAAAAGCAAGGCATGACGCTAGAGCAGATGGAAATGACGCTAGAGCAGCAGTTACAACAGGCTCCTGTAACTGAAAATATTGCAGAGGCTTTAACAAGCTTTGCTAAAGGTTTAAATTCATTCAGTGTGTCTGCAAAGCTACCTGAAGGTAAAACTATGATGGAAATTAACCAACAAGTTATGATGCTAGTAGGGCAACCTGAAGAGCTAGTTAAGTTTATTAACTTAGAAGTTAAAGGTGATTAAGCCTTAGTTTTGTATTAATAAAGGCGCCAATTGGCGCCTTTATTATTTTGTGTTGTTATAAGCAGTTAGTAACTCTGATTACTAAAGCAGTTTGCTTTTATGATATTGGTGATTATTTGTTGTGATGGTTTTATTTTTTCCATCGCTAAAAACTCATCAGGCTGATGCGCTTGGTTAATTGAGCCTGGGCCCATTACGATTGTTTCACAACCGAGTTGCTGGATAAACGGCGCTTCAGTGCAATAATTTACCGCGACCGCTTTTTGCCCTGCTATTTTTTCAGCCATTTTAACTAAAGCACTGTCGGTGCTACCACTAAATGCCGGGATTGGTTCATGTAAATCAATAACGCTCACCGCATTTGGGTATTGCTGATTTATCTCTTTTGTTGCATCAAGCACTAATGCTTGTAGTTCTTGTACACTTAAACCTGGTAATGGGCGCATATCTATATGCATTTCACAGCAACCACAAATTCTATTCGCATTATCGCCACCATGAATATTACCTAAGTTTAATGTTGGATAAGGAATCTCAAAGTGATTTATTGAATACTTATGCTTTAATTGCTCTTTTAAGATCATCAATTTTGTAATCACTTTATGCATTACTTCAATGGCGTTAAGGCCACGTTCGGGATCTGAGCTATGCCCAGAGCGACCAACCACTCTTATTGCTGTACTCATATGGCCCTTGTGCATAAATACTGGCGTCATATCAGTAGGTTCGCCAATTATACAACGCGCAGGTTTTAAATTAGGGTGCTTACATATTTGCTGTGCACCTGCCATAGTTGTTTCTTCATCGGCAGTGGCGAGTATTAAAATAGGTTGAGTTTGCTGCTTTTCATCAAGTTCACTAATTGCTTGTAATACAAAAGCAAAAAAACCTTTCATATCAATGCTTCCTAGCCCGTACAATTTATTGTCGAGTTCAGTAAGTTTAAACGGATTGTGGTTCCAGCGGCTGTCATCAAAAGGCACTGTATCAGTGTGGCCCGCAAGCATTAACCCGCCATCACCTTTTCCACGCTTTGCTAATAAATTAAAGCGGCCTTTACCTCCTTCTAATTCAATAATTTCACACGTAAAACCGAGTGTTTCGCACCACCTCGCAAGGAGTTCAATTACGTTTTTATTGCTCATACACAAGCTGTCTTCAATTGCACTAATAGAAGGGGCTGCAATCAATTGTTGATACATAGAAATAAACGAAGGCAAAGGCATAAAAAAATCCAAAATTATTATTCAATTTAATTGCATAACAATATAAAAGTATTTATGATGAATATCAATTCACTTTTTAAGCATAAATATATTAAAGTAAAGCTATGGAAATAATGCGACGATAATCTACAAATTCATTAAATTAAGTCTTAATTTAGCGTCTTAGCTAGTTTAAGCGAACAACATATATATTTAGCAGTAAATTTTAAAATAACGAGTAATCAATGAATGTAGTTATTATTGGCGCAAGCGGTTATAGCGGCGCAGAGTTAGCAAGCTTAGTTGCTAATCATCCAAACCTTACCTTAACAGGCTGTTATGTATCTGAGGGTAGCTTAGATAAAAATAAATTACTAAGTGATTTATATCCAGAGCACCTTGGCTTACTAGATTGTCCTTTACTTCCTCTTAGTGCATCAGCTTTTGATGACATTCAAAATGATGCTGACTATGTATGTTTATGTACCGATCACAAAGTAAGTGTTGATTTAGCGCCTCAATTTTTAGCTATGGGTAAAAAAGTATTTGATTTGTCTGGTGGTTATCGCCTAGCAAGTAATGATGATTACGTTACTTACTATGGTTTTGAGCATCAACACCCAGAGCTTTTAAATGAAGCGGCTTACGGTTTAGCAGAGTGGAACCATGATGCTATCGCTAACGCAAAGCTAATTGCTGTTGCAGGCTGTTACCCAACAGCGGCGCTCAATGCACTTAAACCGCTTAAACAAGCAGGCTTATTGAGCGATCAAAGTATTATTATTAATGCCGTTTCGGGTGTTACGGGTGCCGGGCGTAAAGCGAGTGTAGGAACACATTTTTGTGAGGTATCGCTTGCACCTTATGGTTTGTTTAACCATCGCCACGGTCCTGAAATTGAACAACACCTTGGCCACAAAGTATTATTTACACCGCATTTAGGTAGCTTTGCGCGCGGTATTTTAGAAACTATTTATGTACAACTTAAGCCTGGCGTTACCAAGGAAAACGTTGCATCTGCTTATCAAGTGCTTGCTAACGAGCCATTAATTCGTTTGTTAGGCAATAAAATACCTTCAATTAAAGGTGTTGCTAAGCAACCATTTGTTGATATTGGCTGGCAGCAACAAGGCACGCAGTTAATTGTAATGTCTGCCATTGATAACTTATTAAAAGGCGCTGCTGGACAAGCTTTGCAGTGTATCAATATTTCTATGAATTTAGATCACACTACGGGCTTAAAAGGAGCGTTTTAAATGAGTAAAAAAACGTGGGTTATTAAACTCGGTGGTGCAGTACTTAATACAGAAAATGCAGCAAAAGCGTTATTTGACGTGCTAAGCGAGCAAAAAGATGATGAGTTTGTCATTGTTCATGGCGGTGGTTCTTTAGTAGATACATGGCTAAAGCAAGCGGGTTTTGCTAGTGCTAAACACCAAGGTTTACGTATTAGTCCAGCAGAGCAAATGCCTTATATAGTGGGTGCGCTTGCAGGCTGCGCTAATAAACAATTAATGACTCAAGCTATAAGCGCAGGGCATAAGCCTGTCGGCTTAAGTCTTTTTGAGGCGGGTGTTACTGCAACTCAAAAATTAAAAGCGCTTTGCTTAGTAGGTAAATGCACAAGTAACGACGATTCTATCATCAATGATTTACTTAGAATTTCTCGTTTACCTATTGTTAGCTCTATCGGCTTTGATGAACAAGGCTTGTGGTACAACGTAAATGCAGATGAAGCTGCAGCGGCTATTGCCAGTAATTTAAATGCAGAACTAATTTTTATGACGGATGTAGAAGCGGTACTTGACGCAAATAAACAACCGTTACATCAACTTGACACAAAACACATTGATACTTTAATTACAGATGGAGTAATTGTGGGCGGGATGGAGGTCAAAGTTAAGACCAGCCTTCACGCTGCCCAACATTTACGACGCGGTGTGTATATTTCCAGCTGGCAAAAGCCAGAAAATTTAACTGCTCTGCTGCAAGGCGAGCATGTCGGAACAAAGATTACACCATAGGTTTATTATGTTTGAGAATTTTTTAACGGGTTTAGAATTAGACCAAGAAGGCGCACTTAATTTATTAAAGTTAGCGCAAGATATAAAAGCAAAGCCAGAAAAATACAGCCAAGTATTATCGGGTAAATCAATCGTAACATTGTTTGAAAAGCAAAGTTTACGTACACGTTTATCGTTTGATATAGGTATTAATCGCCTTGGTGGTCATGCTGTTTATTTAGATCAGCAAAATGGCGCTATGGGTGCACGTGAATCAATTAAAGATTTTGCACTTAATATTTCTACTTGGGCCGACGGTATTGTGGCGCGTGTAAATCAGCACAGCACATTAACCACGTTAGGCGAATATTCATCGGTACCTGTGGTAAATAGCTTGTGTGACTTGTACCACCCTTGCCAAGCACTTGCTGATTTTTTAACACTTCAAGAGGTACATGGCGATGTGAGTCAGCTTAAAGTAGCTTACTTAGGTGAGGGCAATAACGTGACTCATTCATTGATGTTACTTGCCGCAACGCTAGGTACTGACTTTGTTGCTGTAACACCAAAAGGGTGTTCGCCAGATTCACAAATACTTAAAAAAGCAGAGCAAATTGCAGCAATGAATGGCGCATCAGTCATGGTGAGCGATAGAGTTGAAGCTGCGGTTGGTGCAAACGTTGTATACGCAGATACATGGGTATCAATGGGTGATACAACGCCGCTTGAGCAAGTAAAAGAAAAATACATGCCTTATCAATTAAACCAGGCATTGCTAGATCAAACAGGTGCGACTACGGTATTACATTGCCAACCGGCACACCGTGAATTTGAAATTACCTCTGAGGTAATGGATGGTCCAGCATCAAAAATCATTCAACAAGCAGAGAATCGCATGCATGCGCAAAATGCTCTGCTAGTTACATTACTAAATCCAAATTTTGTTAAGGAACACCTATGAGTTCAATTAAAAAAGTCGTTTTAGCCTATTCTGGTGGTCTTGATACGTCGGCTATCGTGCCATGGTTAAAAGAAAACTACGGCTGTGAAGTAATCGCGTTTGTTGCCGATGTAGGTCAAGGCGCTGAAGAACTTGAAGGCGTAGAAGCTAAAGCAATTGCCTCTGGTGCATCTGAATGTTACGTAGTTGACTTAAAAGATGAAATGGTAAGTGATTACATTTACCCAACG
Source organism: Pseudoalteromonas sp. C8 (assembly GCF_011378685.1). NCBI lineage: Bacteria > Pseudomonadati > Pseudomonadota > Gammaproteobacteria > Alteromonadales > Pseudoalteromonadaceae > Pseudoalteromonas > Pseudoalteromonas sp. C8. Next base: position 111,877 of record NZ_WTKT01000001.1, on the reverse strand, counting down.
CTTAAAACGGGCTCAATTTACGAAGGTACTTATTTATTAGGTACTTCTATGGCGCGCCCAATTATTGCTAAAGCACAAGTTGAAATTGCACGTAAAGTAGGTGCTGATGCACTTTCTCATGGTTGTACTGGTAAAGGTAATGACCAAGTTCGTTTTGAATCATGTTTTGCAGCACTAGCCCCTGATTTAAAAGTAATTGCGCCATGGCGTGAGTGGGACTTATCGAGCCGTGAATCATTACTTGATTACTTAGCAGAGCGTGACATTCCGTGTTCAGCATCTGCTACAAAAATTTATAGCCGTGATGCTAACGCATGGCATATTTCGCACGAAGGTGGTGAGCTTGAAGACCCATGGTGTCAACCAACTGAGCAAGTATGGACTTGGACTAATTCTCCAGAGCAAGCTCCAGATAAATCAGAACTAGTAACATTAAAAGTTGTTGAAGGCGAAGTGGTTGCTGTAAATGGCGTAGAACTTAAACCTTACGATTGTTTAGTTAAATTAAACGATATTGCATCGCCTCATGGTGTTGGACGTGTTGATATTGTAGAAAACCGTTTAGTTGGCATGAAGTCACGCGGTTGTTATGAAACGCCAGGCGGCACAGTCATTATGGCAGCGCTTCAAGCCATTGACGAGCTAGTGCTTGATAAAGCAAGCCGTAAGTGGAAAGAAGTATTGGGTGGTGAGTTTTCACATTTAGTATACGACGGCCGTTGGTTTACGCCTCTTAAAGATTCTATTTTAGCCGGCGCAGAAGCACTTTCTAAAGTGGCAACAGGTGAAGTGGTACTTAAGCTATACAAAGGCCAAGTAACTGCAGTTCAAAAGCAGTCACCAAATAGCTTATACAGCGAAGCATTTGCTACATTTGGCGAAGATGATGTGTACGACCAGTCACACGCTGAAGGCTTTATTCGTTTATTCTCGCTTTCAAGCAGAATTTCAGCACTCGCTAAAAAGTAATTTATTACGCCCCTTATAAAAGGGGCACTACAGGGTTTGGAGAGATTTCATGGCATTATGGGGCGGACGTTTTTCTACGGGTCCAGATGAGGCGTTTAAGCAATTTAACGACTCTCTTCCCTTTGACTACCAGTTAGCAGAGCAAGATATTATTGGCTCTGTGGCATGGGCTGGTGCACTTGAACAGGTAAGTGTACTTTCAAGTGACGAGCACACAAGATTAGTGGCTGCATTAAATGAGCTGCTTGAAGAAGTTAAAGCAGATCCACAAGCGGTAGCTACTTCAGGTGCAGAGGATATTCATTCACATGTTGAAGCAGCTCTAATTGAAAAAGTAGGTGATTTAGCTAAAAAATTACATACAGGCCGAAGCCGTAATGACCAAGTTGCCACCGATTTTAGATTATGGTGCCGTGATACGGCTGACCATTTACTAGATGCTATTGCACAGCTTAAAGGTGAATTTGTAGCGCTTGCAGAGCGAGAGCTTGGCACAATATTACCAGGTTACACGCACTTACAGCGCGCACAACCAGTATTGTTTAGCCACTGGTGTATGGCGTATGTAGAGATGCTAGAGCGTGATGAAAGCCGCCTGCAAGATGCTAAAGCGCGCATGAATTTTTGCCCATTAGGCAGTGGTGCATTAGCAGGTACAGCTTATCCGATTGATCGCCAAGCATTAGCACACGGATTAGGTTTTACAGCGGCTACAAAAAATAGCCTTGATGGTGTATCTGATCGTGATTTTGTTTTAGATCTTTTAAGTTGTGCGTCTATTTCGATGATTCACTTATCTCGTATGTCAGAGGATTTGATTTTTTATAATTCGGGTGAAGCCGGATTTATAGAGCTTGCTGATAACGTAACATCAGGCTCATCGCTCATGCCTCAGAAAAAAAATCCTGATGCACTCGAGCTTATTCGCGGTAAAACCGGACGTGTGTTTGGTGCATTTAGCGCTATGATGATGACGTTAAAAGCGCTGCCGCTTGCATACAATAAAGATATGCAAGAAGACAAAGAAGGCCTATTCGATGCTATGCCAACATGGCTTGCATGTATTCATATGGCGCAAGCATGTATTAAAGGCGTTAAAGTAAACGGTGATAAGACACTTGCTGCAGCAAAAGGAGGGCATGCAAACGCCACCGAACTTGCTGATTACTTAGTTGCTAAAGGTGTGCCATTTAGAGAAGGGCATCACATTGTAGGTGTACTTGTACAGCTTGCGATTAGCGAAGGTAAAACGCTTGAAGAGCTATCGCTTGAGCAGTACAAATCAGTAAACACTGTATTTGAAGACGATGTTTACCCAGTACTTGAAATTGATGCGTGTATAAAAGCACGTAAAGCCCTTGGTGGGACGTCTATTGAACAAGTAACTAATGCTGTTAAAGAAGCCAAAAAAAAACAGCAAATAACGGTACGTGATGCAAATTTAGATGATGTAGAAGCAATTGCCACACTTATACAGCATTGGGCAACGGTAGGTGAAAACCTGCCTCGTGCAAAAAGCGATATGGTGCACTCTATTAACGAGTTTGCAGTAACAGAAATAAATGGAAAAGTGTCGGGCTGTGCGTCGTTATACATTTACGATACCGGCCTTGCTGAAATACGCTCATTGGGTATAGACCCAAAAAGTAAAGTGTCGGGGCAGGGTAGACAGCTTGTAGATCATCTACTTACTAAAGCCAAAAAATTGGCACTTAACCGAGTTATTGTATTAACACGCGTACCAGATTTTTTTGAACAACAACGTTTTACTTTTTGTAGCAAAGACTCTTTGCCTGAAAAAGTAATGAAAGATTGTGAACTTTGCCTTCGTAAAGAAAATTGTGACGAAGTAGCAATGGAATATATTTTGAAGCTAAGTACACGTGCGGAGATCCCGTGTAAATACGTAGCTTAAACTCCCTGGATACAAAAAACGTACGGTTATCCCTGTGCGTTTTTTTATGTTTGTAGTAAACTGGTCGGAGCTGTTTGGTTTGATTATATAAGTATGTTTTGAGTGAGTTTTAAGGTGTCAAAAAAAGTTGGCACATTGGTTGCTTTGTATAAGGTAGATAGCAAAATAGCTATCACTACTTTAAACAGGTGATGCATTTATCTACATAATAATGTGGTTAAAAGTTGCACCAAATATAATTAAAACTTTTACAAGGATCAATCACATGCAAGTTTCAGCTAATAGCCAAGTACAAATGCAAGCATACAACAAAACACAACAATTAAAGCCTGCAATGGAACAAACTGCTAGCCCTAAAACCCTGCAATCTGATACAGTAAGCTTCTCTCAAGAGGCAATGACTGCTGCGAGTACTGATTTACAGCGTGGTGGTTCATTACTTTCTGGTGGGACTGGTTCTCGCCCAAAATAGTTATATAGGTATTCGATGTTTTTATTTGAGCTGTTTGGTCTTTTTTCACTATCAGCCCTGGTTATGTGGGCTTTTTTGATGGCATTCTTTTTTAACATTTTTGTTTATAGTTTAGGTGTTAAAAGAAATACGACTTTACTAATCAGCTCACTTATTATGATGGTTTCTTATTCTGCAACTGATTATCTTTATACCTGGATATCATATTACAATACAACTTATTTTGATTGGGCTATACATGATGCTATTACTATTGCTAGTTTAATAATTGCTTATAGTGTAGTAAAGCGTTCTAGTACTTCTCTCTTATATTTAGTTACAGGTCTTTCCATAAATATGATTCTTGTGTTATTTATGCATTTAGATGTTTATATTTATGGTAATCAAGAGCCTTGGATTCTATGGGATATTTATCTTTATAGTGTAAATGTAATAGACTTAACAATGGTTGTCGCATTAATTGTTGATAGAGACTTTCTCGGTCTTCATAAATTAAAAAATAAAACTCTCAACTACTTCAAGTCAAACGATACCCATAAAGTAACCTAACTTAAATGTACGTTACTGAAGCCCTGATGGATTATGTAGAAGCTTTCTCTCAATGGGGGTTTTTAATGGCCTTCTTATACTGTTTAGCTTCCAGTATAAATAAAGAAAATAAATCCTCGGTTTATTTATCTGCGCTTATGCTCTGCTCATATATTTCCAGTGGTTACATAAACTTATTAGAAAGTTTATATTTAAATTGGGCGCTCTACGATTTTATTACAATTTTAGTTTTGTTAATTTTAGAGTACTTTAAAGTACTTCACCGCTCTATAGCTTTTCACTTCATCATCTTTGCGTTAATAATAAATGCTGTGCTCACCTTAATATTGCATTACGATCTATACGTTTTATATAACTATGAGCCTTGGTGGTATTGGAGTGTTTATTCTATTGGCGTTAATATGTTCGATGTTTTAATGTTTCTTTCACTAGTATTCAATAAAAATACCATTTTTAAAAGAGGGGTTACATTGAACTTTAAAAAGTTGAAAAATATTGAATGAGCTTTTAATTAGCCCAACAGTTTCTCTGTACATAGGTGCATTTGTACAATGGGGATTTCTTATGGCTTTTTTGTACTCCCTTGCTCATTCGATTAATAAGCCTAATAAAGAAAGAGTGTATTTGTCTTTGGTTATGAGTGTTTCATATTCGTTTAGTATATTTACAAGTATGGATACGGTAACTTATCTAGATTTTTTGTTTTCCGATATTTTAACTCTCCTAGTTATCATTTCCCTTAGGCGGCTCTGGCATGATGGTATTACCTATCTATATATTATTACTGGTTTAGCTATAAACTCAACCCTGCATTTTCTCATGCATTACGACATCTATATATCAAATAATACAAGCTACTGGTGGCTTTGGAATGCTTACGCGATAGGGGTCAACGCTGCTGATTTTATAATGGTAGCTATATTTTTTATAAACAAAGATTTTTTATACTTGATGAAATTTAGAAATGGTTTGATTACTAGTTTGAAAAGGACAGTTGATGGCTGACCTACTCTGGAGTCTTGTCGATTTAGGCGATAATATAGGGCTATTATTTACTTGGTTCTTTTTAATTTCATTTTTATATAATCTATCAGCAAGTATAAATAAGGCAGATAAAAGCCTGCTACAGTTATCATTCATTATGCTGGTTTCTTATACTTCAAGTCTTTTTATGGATCCTCGAACTTCGACTCCTCACTTAAATTACTTTTATTTTGATTTTGCTACCATAGGTACTTTATTACTTTGGCGAGCTGTATGTAAAAATCCTGTCCCCATTGCTTTTGTCTATGTAATTGTTGGTCTATTTATTAATGCGTGTCTGTTCCTGGGTATGCATTACGACATTGTAATCGTTGGCACCCTTTACTATTGGTGGTTTTGGACCATTTACACATTCGGGATGTATTTTGTCGATTTTACCATGGCATTGGTATTAATCATCAATAAGGATTTTTTAGGCTTAAACAAGCTTTTAATATGTGTTAGAAAGTTAAGTTTAGATCGCTGAGGCAGTAAAGCTCAACTTAAAAGAAGAGTGATTTTGTGCCTTTATTTGATGTTGCCGTAATATGTAAAGCGGTATAATAATTTTTTATCTAGTGTTGGAGTAAAATGGTTGAGCTACTTTTAAATACAAATATCTCTTTTTATATAGGTATTTTTGTACAATGGGGCTTTTTGATGGCTTTTTTATATTCTTTAGCAAGTTCGATAAATAGCGCAGATAAAAGCATTGTTTGGCTATCTTTCATCATGGCACTTTCTTACTCTTCTAGTATGTTTATTGATATGGACGCGATTACTTACTTCGATTTTTTCTTATTCGATATTATTACTCTATTTGTTATTATTTTATCTGGTTTTTTTATAAAGATTAGCAGCGTATACATTTATTTATTATTTGGTTTAGGTATAAACACCTCACTATTTTTTGCAATGTATATAGATAATGATGTTATGCACCATTATGAATTTTGGTGGTTCTGGTGGGTGTACATAGTAGGTATAAATTTTACAGATTTGACCATGGTTTTAGTTTTCTTTATAGGTAAAGATATTTTAAAACTTGCTTGGTTAGAAGGAAAGCTAAATAAAGTGTTTAATAAAAGGGCCTATTAGTAATGGATTTCAGTGCTAACAGGCCTTATTTATTATTAACTGGCACCACAGCCCAATTTAGTTTTTAGCGCTTTAACAATTACAGGGTCTACAAACTCGCTTACATCACCATTGTGGCGAGCTACTTCTTTAACGAGTGTTGATGAAATAAATGAATTTCGCTCTGCGGGTGTTAAAAATACACTTTCTAAGTCGGGGTTCAGGCGGCGGTTCATGTTAGCTAATTGAAATTCATAGTCAAAATCAGATACAGCTCTAATACCGCGAATAAGTACATTAGCATTGTGCTCGCGCGCAAGGTCAGCCAATAAACCAGAAAAACCAATTACCTTAACATTATCTATGTGGCTTAAAATAGTATTTGCAAGCTCAACACGTTCTTCAAGGTTAAAGCAGGGTTTTTTACTTGGGTTATTAGCAACCGCAACTAATACAGTATCAAACATTTTAGCTGCACGTTGAATAAGGTCTGTGTGCCCATTAGTTAGTGGATCAAAGGTGCCAGGGTAAATTGCAATAACTTTCATAATGTTCACTATTTATTATTTTAGCGCTAGTTTAACAGTGTTTATGCCACAAAGCAGCCTAGCTAAAAAAGCATATAAACACTTACTTTCTTTAAACAGGTCAGTCCATGGTGGGAGTGTTTTAATGATTCATATTTGTTTATACTGTTTACCTCTTTTGAGTGTAATGTAGCCTATAGATAATTTGAGTATTAGCATATGAATACCAAGGATAAAATAATACACACCAGTATTTTGTTGTTTAACGAAAATGGTGAGCGTGCAATAACGACAAATCATATTGCATCAAACTTAGGGATGAGCCCGGGTAATCTTTATTATCATTTTAAAAATAAAGAAGACATTATCCGTCATATTTTTGCGCTGTATCGCGATCATTTAAATACTCACTTTAAACCTATTAATAAAGATGATGATGCATTTAATCATTTAACGGCTTACCTAGATTCGTTATTTGAGCTGATGTGGCGCTATCATTTTTTTTACGATAATCTCGGGGATATTCTCTCTAGAGATGCTGATTTAAAACAAGCTTATATTGATTTTCAGTTAGAGTTGTTAGAGCAAGTTCGTAAAATTATTTTAGGACTTCGCGACAGTGAAATGATTGCTATTGATGAGCAAGATGTCATTGATTTAGCACATACATTAAAGTTAACGGTTAGTTTTTGGACGCCTTATATTAAAGCCCGTAGGCCAAGTGGTACGCTTGCTGAGCAAGATATATATCATGGCATTTTAAAAGTACTTACATTATTTAGAGCGTACAGTACCGATAAAAGCATTGATAAAATGAACCTGCTACGTGAAAAATATACTGAACTAGCGCAACAAGCCTTAGGGCCTGTTGACCTTTCAGGATTAAAATTTGTTCAATCTAGGGGCGATTAAATCGCGACGCGAGGTTTGTAACCTAGTGGGCTAAGTAAAAACCGAGCAACAAAGAGTTAATCGCCCCTAGGCTGAACCCTTTGGGCAGCGCTTGTTTGGTATTTATGCTACGTTATCGCCTATTTATGGGGAATAACCACACTACATAGGCTCTGCCTTGCCTAAATACCAAACACACTGCTGCAAATTTAACCTCGAAAGATAAACAGGCCCTAGCTGTAGTTTAATCGATAGTAATAGGCTGTTTCCTAGGCGCTGAATTTTTTGCTATAATCCCGCGCCAAATGCCTGGGAGCGCGAATTCCCGAAGTCTAAGAGTGAACTATGCTTAAATTTATCGTCAAACTACATCCTGAAATAGCCATTAAAAGCCGTTCAGTCCGTAAACGCTTTACTAAAGTGTTAGAAAATAACATTAAAATTGTATTGCGCCGTGTTGACGAAAAAGTACAAGTAAGAAATAACTGGGATAACATTTCAGTTGTTACAAAGCTTGAAGACGCGCAAGTTCGCCTTGATTTTATCGATAGCCTTAAACGCATCCCTGGCATTGTTCAATTTATTGAAGTAACCGAAACACAATTCGAAACTCTTGATGATATTTATCAAAAAACCATCGCTTTAGTTGGTCATACTATTGTAGGTAAAACCTTTTGTGTTCGTGCTAAGCGCATAGGGCAACACGATTTTACCTCAACTGATTTAGAGCGTTATGTTGGTGGTGGATTAAATCAACATATTGAAGGCGCAAGCGTAAAGCTTAGCCGCCCAGAAGTAACAATACGCCTAGAAGTAAAAGACGATAAAGCTTACATTGTTTCTCATACACATTTTGGTATGGCTGGTTTTCCTCTGCCAACTCAAGAAGATGTGCTTTCGCTTATGTCTGGTGGTTTTGACTCTGGCGTAGCAAGTTACCAAATGATTCGTAAAGGCGCACGAACACACTTTTTATTCTTTAATCTAGGTGGCGCAGCGCACGAAATTGGCGTTAAGCAAGCAAGCTACTACTTATGGAAAAAATACAGCTCTACACATAAAGTTAAATTTGTAACGGTTGATTTTGAACCTGTTGTTGCTGAAATTTTAGAAAACGTTGAAAACAGCCAAATGGGTGTTGTACTTAAACGTATGATGATGCGCGCAGGGAGTGTGGTTGCGCAAAAGTTAAACATTCAAGCACTTGTCACTGGCGAAAGTATTGGCCAAGTATCTAGTCAAACATTAGCGAATTTAAGCGTGATTGACCGTGTTACTGAAACGCTTATTTTACGCCCGCTTATTCAACACGATAAGCAAGAAATTATTAATATTGCTCGTCAAATTGGTACGGCCGAAATGGCAGAAACAATGCCTGAATACTGTGGTGTTATTTCTAAAAAGCCAACGGTTAAAGCCAAAATAGACGTTATTCTTGGTGAAGAAGAAAAGTTCGACTTTGATGTACTTGATACCGTTGTAAACAACGCACGTATAATGGACGTGCGTGATATTGACGTAGAAGCCAAACAAGAACTTAAAGAAGCTGAATCGGTTGCTGATTTGCCTGTAGGCTCTGTGGTAGTTGATATTCGCTCACCAGAGGAAGAAGAAGCTGCACCGCTTGCAATCGATGGTGTTGAAGTGGTGCATTTGCCGTTCTTCCGTTTAGCTACTAAGTTTGGTGATTTACCAAAAGACACCGACTACTATTTATATTGTGATAGAGGCGTAATGAGCCAACTACAGGCACTTATGCTGCACGAACAAGGCTTTGAAACTGTAAAAGTTTACCGCCCATAAGGTTTGTCGTCTTAAAGTTAAGAATTTATATAAGCGTGGTTTATACCACGCTTTTTTTTGCCTGAATTTTGACAAACAACTCATCGTTGTAAGGTGTAGGAATACCGTGAAGTTTGCCTTGTTGGCTAATATAGCCACATATAGCTGATATTTCAGTTTCTCTGCAATGCGCGACGTCTTGCTGCATTGAGGAGTAATTGTCAGACGTTAATTCCATTATTTTATAAGCGGTATTAAGTGCTTTAATCAATGGGATATTAAGCCCTTGTACGTTTGCTATATTGCATGCTTCAGTGAGTGCATTAAAAATTATAGCGTTGTACTTAGGTGCGCGTAACTCACCATTTTTTACATTACTTAAAGCGCTTAATGGGTTAATGGCAATATTTACGAGTAGTTTTTCAAAACGAAGCTGCTGAATGTTATTAGTAAACTTGAGGCTGGGTATTACTTTAAAAATATCAGCTATTGGCGCGCTATTTTGAAAAGCTAATTCATTACAAGCACCAATAACACTTTGTCCCTCACCAGTGTGCTGCACAATGTATTGGTTTGATTTAAAGCCCGCTATGCTTGTCGTTAAAAAGTAGAGTGCTTGGTGAGTGCTTAGCTGGCTATTTACCTCATCAACATTACCCATTCCGTTATGCGAAAGTACAACAGAGCAATGATTTGGTAAAAATGGCTTTATTTGCGTAAATGCATCAAGTACTTGAAAGGCTTTAACGGTAAATAAAACAACATCAAATTCAGCCGCTTTATTTAGCTGATTTAATGAAATAAATTGTGCGTCAATTTTTTTAGATGCACCCTTACCTCGACTATAAAAGCGGGTATTTGTTGGGCTTTTGCGAGTTAAAACACTGACATTATGCGACGCACTTAGAAAATGACTAAGTAACAAGCCAATAGCACCATCGCCGACAATTAAAATATTAGCCATATGGGTTCTTTTTTCGAGGTGTAAAAATTACTCTAAGTAAAAAGTAGCTTGCGGCACCTGCAAAATCAGCAAAAAAATCACCGAGTGATGCTTGCCTATATGGAAGTGCGTCTTGCATTATTTCTATAGAGGCGCCATAACCTGCCAATAAAAGTATTTGCGCATATAAAGGAAGCTTAAACGCTTTATCCATTATTATGGCTAGTATAAAAAAAATCCCAAAATGGGCGACTTTATCAACATGAGGAAATAAATTTACAACGCCACCTTTTATTTCTTTGGCAAATAAAAAGGTAAAAGCTACTATGCTGATTAAAAAAATTGCTTGATAAACACGCCTTGTCACGACAAATCCTAAAATCGCTTAAAAAAGAGGCGCAAGTATATCAAACTAATTTAATATCGCACCTGAACAAGATGCAGAAAAATGTAAAGATTTATAATTTTAGCGTTATAATTGCCACATAAAATTAAGATTAAATAGTTAGGAGCAAACCAATGCCTTCATTTGATATTGTATCTGAAGTAGAAATGAACGAAGCTAAAAACGCAGTTGATAATGCAAATCGTGAGCTAGAGACTCGCTTTGACTTTAGAGGCGTTGATGCATCTATTGAGCTAAATGACAAAACAATTAAGCTTAAAGCTGAAGCAGACTCTCAGGTTATGCAATTATTTGATATTTTAGCTAACAAAATATCTAAGCGTGGTATGGATGTATCAAGCTTAGAGCTTCAAGATATTACCCGTGCAGGTAAAAATGTATTTCGTAACGTTGGCTTAAAGCAAGGTATCGAAAAGGACATGGCTAAAAAAGTAGTTAAAGCCATTAAAGACTCTAAAGTTAAAGTTCAAGCTGCTATCCAAGGCGAAGAAGTACGTGTAACGGGTAAAAAACGTGACGATCTTCAAGAGGCTATGCAAGTAGTGCGCAGTGCTGAGCTAGGTCAGCCTTTTCAGTTTAAAAATTTCCGCGATTAATTAATAAATAGTTTTAAATTAAGCATGCTTTAATCTGTTTATACTTACAGACAGATTGAAGCTACTTACTCTTTTTAAATATCTCACTATTATCCCTCTTTATTGCCTAGATACTCCCGTATGTATTAATCTCCTTTTTGATATTTAAGCTATTATATTTAATCACATGCAATTAAGTACTTCACACTAGGGCGTGTTGATCTTTGGTGGGTGAATTTGCAGCAGTATGTTTGGTTTTTAGGCAAGGCGGAGCCTATGTAGTGTGGTTATTCCCCATGAATAGGCGATAACGCAGCATAAATACCAAACATGCGCTGCCCTTTGGGTTCTTTCTAGGGACGATTAACTCTTTGTTGCTCGGTTTTTACTTAGCCCACTAGGTTACAAACCTCGCGCCGCGATTTAATCGCCCCTAGATTGAACAAATTTCAATCCACAAAGATCAACACGCCCTAGAAGGTATTAAAATGAAACGTCATCAATTATTTTTGTTATTTGTTTTGCTTACATTTACCAAACCAAGCTTATCAAAAACAGTTGATATTGATGTACTGGTTGAAGATGGCTACTTTCCCATTATTATTAATGCGCAAAAAAAACAGGGTTTTGCTCCTGAGTTTATTAAGATTTTAAACGGCGCACAGCAGGAGTTTAACTTCGTACTTGAGTCTCTACCTGTAAAAAGGCTTGCTTTGTCAGTTGAAAAAAATAATTTTGATGTTTTATTTTTAATGGCACTGCAATGGATCCCACAATCAGCGCAAGAGAATATTAAAAAAACCGAATTTTATACCATTACCAAAAATGAGCTTTATACGCTTAAAGAAAATACAAATGAGCAAGCTTACTTTGACGACATTACGTCATTAACAAAGGTTGGGGTATTGGGGTACTCGTATCAATTTGCTGGATTTAATACCGATGCCGAATTTTTAAGTGAGGAACATCAGGTAAGTTTAACCATCGATGAATTCAATGTGGTTAAAATGCTGCTATTAAAGCGCGCGGAAGTAGGTGTTTTAAATAATATTGCTTACCAATATATTAAAAATCAAAATACTTTTAATATGGATTTACTCTATAAAAGTAACGTACCAGATGCCGTTTATAAAACGCACTTTTTAGTTAACTCTAAATCAAATAAGATCACTAGTAATAAAATGGATGAAATACTAAGCTTACCTACTGCACAAATACAACTTCAGAAGCTACTTGATAAATATGGAGTTTCTTCAAACTATACTAGCCCCTAACTGCATTTTAAAGGTTTTTAGCTGTATAGACGTCCATTGACATTTGTAAACAAAATACTCACAATAGCGACATATTTTCAAGGTGCTTGCTAGCCACTTCATGTAATGATTTTTTTAGCAGGATAATCGGGAAGTTGGTGCGTTTTCATGATGACTACAAGCCCAACACTGCCCCCGCAACGGTAAAGTATTGCATATTTTGATGTGCTTACTGAGTCCGGAGACCGGCCTTGATGCAATCTTACTTACTTAAATCTTTGCGGTGGGCAAAGGTAGGGGACATCATGTTAAACAAAACAACTTTAGGCGTTGCTATTTCTGCTGCGCTTTCATTTTCTGTGTCTGGCGCAGAGCAATCAATTGAAAAAATAACCGTTACAGCTAATAAATTTGAGCAATCAATCAATGACGTTTTAGCAAGTGTAAATGTTATTGAGCGTGCAGAAATAGAAGCAAGCAACGTACGCGATTTACCAACCTTATTAAGCACGCGAGTTGGTTTTCAGGTTAATCCAAACGGTGGTTTTGGCCAAAATACAGGTGTGTCACTTCGTGGTACTGGCTCTGGCGATACGCTAATTTTGATTGACGGTGTACGTACAGGCTCAGCAACACTTGGTCAAAAAGCATTAAATAATGTCCCTTTAAATAGTATTGAACGCATTGAAATTATTAAGGGTTCTCGCGCGGCTGTTTACGGCTCTGATGCACTTGCTGGCGTAATTAACATTATAACGCGTGAATCAGATAACTTATCTGTGAGTGCTACGTTTGGTTCTGATTCTTACCAAAATTATCAAGTGGCAGGCTCTGTAAAATCAGGCGATATAACAACAGCATTTAATGCAGGCTTTGAAAAAACAGATAACTTTGATGTACTGCAAGGCGTAGCACCAGATGAAGATGGCTATGAAAATAAAAATCTTGGTTTTAAAGTAAATTATACTGATGCACACTACGGCGACTTTAAGTTATTAGGTCAATACAGTGAAGGTTTCGCAGATTACGACAGCCGCTTTAGCCCAGCCGACAGTACGATTGAACGAGATGATTTTAAAAACTATCAGCTTTCTGCAGGTTGGAGTAAAAACTACACTAACCAAACGCACAGTATTGATTTAGCGCTAGCAACGGATGATTCAGACAATACATATGTTGATTTTTCAGTTGGACCAACAACAAGTACTTTTATAACTAAACGCACACAAATTGATTATAACGGCCAATACCTATTATCTGATGAGCTTAACATTAGTGGTGGTATCAATTGGTACAACGATGATGTATCTCATAGTTCGCAACTATTTGTTGAAGACAGCCGAGGTGTACTTGCTGTGTTTGTAGGTGCTTACTACGATGCAGATAAAGTATTAGCTAATTTAACTGTTCGCCAAGATGACGACGAGCAATTTGGCGACGAAACAACGTATACAGCCGCTGCGGGTTATCATTTATCTGAAAATGCAACATTTCGTATAAGCCAAAGTACTGGCTTTAAAGCCCCTACATTTAACGATTTATATTTCCCACTTTATGGTAACCCTGATTTACAGCCTGAAAAATCAGTAAACCGTGAGTTAGGTTTGAGTGTGGACTTTGATATTGCGCAAGTTGATGTTGCAATTTTTAGAAACGATATAGAAGATAAAATTGATTACGATGCAAACTTTGCATTAGCTAATATTGATGAAGCACGTTATGAAGGGGTTGAATTTAGCTTATCTCAGCAGTTTTTTGGTTTTGATAGCAACCTTAACTTTGCTTATTTAAGTGCAGAAGACGAAGAAACGGGCGCAGAGTTACGCAATGTTGCTAAACGTACATTTAATTGGGAACTTGCAAAACAGTTTGGTGCGTTTGATGCGAGCTTAGACATGCAATACCGTAGCGACCGACAAGGTGCTGTGACGCGTTTAGGGTCATACACGCTTTGGAACTTAGCGGGTAATTATCAAGTAAATGAGCATATTGAAGTTTCGCTTCGTGTAGAAAACTTATTTGATAAAGAGTATAACGCTGTTGATTCAAATACAGATTTTACAACGGGTCAAGTGTATTACTACAACACTCCAGAGCGTCGCTTTTTTGCAGGCGCAAGCTACCAGTTTTAACGGTATTTATTAATATTAAAAAGCCCGACTTATGTCGGGCTTTTTAATGTGTAGCTAAGTTTAACTAATCAATTTAACTGCTCAAATTAGCTAGTCAACTAAGAACTCTTTAAATACGGTTTCAAATTTATGTAATTTAGGTGCTATTAAAATACTACAGTAACCCTGCTGTGGGTTTTCGTTATAGTAATCTTGATGATAATGCTCTGCTGGATAATACGTGGTGGCAGGGCTGACTTCTGTCACAATGGGCTCACTCACATGGCTTTGCAGTTGAGCTATCATTTCATTGGTTTGCTTTAGTTGAGCTTCATCGTGATAGTAAACAACGCTTCTGTACTGTGTGCCTATATCGTTACCTTGGCGATTCAATTGTGTTGCATCATGCAAAGTGAAAAACATTGCTAAAAGTGTTTCAAAGCTAACTACAGTAGTATCAAATTCAATTTTAACAACCTCAGCGTGCCCAGTTGTGCCAGAGCATACAGAATTATAGGTTGGGATGTCGGTTTCGCCACCGGTATAGCCAGAACTCACATCTAATACGCCATTTACACGTCTAAATGCTGCATCTATACACCAAAAACAGCCGCCACCAAATGTTGCTACTTGCGTTGTTGAGCTCATAAGTATTCCTAAAATGTATATGGAGTTTAAAGGCGAGCATAAATTGTATGCGCCGCAACAACAAGGTTACGGCGCAATAAAGAGATTAGATCTCTTCGAAAGGCTTTTCAGCAGCTTGTTTATTCAGCTTTTGTTGTAAAAACTCAGGTGATTGTGTATTTTTCGATAGAGCATAATACGCAGCAGGTACAACAAAAAGAGTCAGCAGGGTAGATACAATAACCCCTGTAAACACAACTACACCAATTACCATACGGCTTTCAGCGCCGGGGCCTGAAGCAAAAACCAAGGGAACAGAGCTCATAACGGTTGTAAGTGAGGTCATTATTATTGGGCGAAGGCGCTGGGTAGCCGCTTGTAGTATTGCTTCACTAAACTCAACGCCTTTGTCGCGTAATTGGTTAGTAAATTCTACAATCAAAATACCATTTTTAGCACTTAAGCCTATGAGCATGACAATACCTATTTGGCTGTAAATATTTAAGGTAAGCCCTGTAGCCCAAAGCCCAAACATAGCGCCCATTAAACCAAGCGGTACGGTAAGCATAATTACAAATGGGTGCATAAAGCTTTCAAACTGTGCAGCAAGTACCAAGAAGGTAACGGTGAGTGCAAGTATAAATACGTAGGTCATCGCGGATGCGCCTTCGTAATAAAGCTGCGATTCACCTTTGTAATCTACTGCGCCATCTATATCGTTTTCTTGCGCGGCTACTTCGTTTAAAAAGTTAAGCGCTTGCTCAAGTGTATAGCCATCAGCTAAGTTGGCGCTTAATGTAATTGCGCGCATACGGTTGTAACGGTTTAAGCGCGATGCTGTTGCTTCTTCTTTTAAGCTGATAAGGCTATCAAGTGGAACTAGTTCACCGCTTCGTGATTTAAGGTATATATTTGAAATATCAGTAGGATTGGTAAAATCTTCTTTTGTTCCTTTTAAAATCACATCGTATTCTTCACCGCGGTCAATAAAGGTCGTAACACGGCGCTGGCCAAGCATTGTTTCTAGTGTACGGCCTACATCAGATACCGAAACGCCTAAATCGGCAGCTTTGTTTTTATCTATGCTAACTAAAAACTGTGGGAAGGTTTCTTTGTAATCATGATCGATTCTTACTAAACCAGGGTTTTGCTCAGCACGCTTTATTATACGGTCACGCCAATCGGCAAGTTGTGCGTAATCATTACCTTGCAGTACAAACTCAATTGGGCGAGATGAGCCACCACCACCAATACCACGGCGCATAATGGCAAATGCACGAACATCGGTAACTTCTTGCATTTTACCGCTTATTTCGTCCATTACTTCCCAGGTTGAGCGTTTGCGTTTATCCCAATCGGCCATACCAACAATCGCAACACCGCCGCTGCCACCCCAGCCAGGCACTCGAACAAGTACACGACTTAGCTCACCCGCTTGCGAGTAAGGCATTAAGCGCTCTTCAATTTTAGCCATATTAGCGGCGTTATTTTCGTAACTTGCGCCTTCTGGGCCGCTCATCATAATAAAGAACGTGCCACGGTCTTCTTTTGGCGTTAGCTCAGAAGGAACTTGTAAAAACAACGAGTAACTAACAAAGCCAGCTAATAATAAGCTCACCATTAAACCCCATTTACGGGTTATGTTGGTGGAGAGTGAATTACGGTAACTTACTTCAATTTTAGTAAACTGGCGATCCATCCATTGGCTAAATTTATTTGGTTTGTCTGATACTTTAAGTACTTTAGAGCATAAGGCTGGTGCGAGAGTAAGTGCTGTAACACTTGAGAAAAATACGGCAGCACTTACCGCCATAGCAAACTCAGTAAATAATGCACCTATACGGCCATCCATAAATACTAATGGCACAAACACAGATATAAGTACAAGCGTGGTTGCTACTATAGCAAAACCTACTTCACGCGCGCCTCTAAATGCAGCTAGTAACGGCGGCTCACCCAGTTCAATACGACGGTGAATGTTTTCAAGCATTACAATGGCATCATCTACTACTAAACCAATGGCCAGTACTAAGGCAAGTAAAGTGAGTAAGTTAATTGAGTAGCCCATTGCCAATAAAAACATAAAGCTACCAACAAGTGCGACCGGTACGGTGACCGCAGGGATAAGCGTTGCTCGTATATTGCCTAAAAACAAAAATATAACGAGTACGACTAAACCCATAGAGATGGCAAGTGTGCTGTAAACTTCATTAATAGACTCTTTAATAAATACAGACGAATCGTAGCTGTCTTGAATTGTAGTGCCTTCAGGTAGATTACGTTTGATTTTTTCAAGTTCACTGCGCGCGTTATCTACTACGGTAAGTGTGTTTGCTTTAGCTTGTTTTACAATACCTAAGCCAATCATATTACGCCCGTTACCGCGAAATAAGCTTTCGTCATCGGCAGCTTCTAAACGTACATCGGCAACTTCACCTAAACGTACTAAGTAACCTTCATCACCACGCTTAATTACCAGGTTTTTAAAATCGCGCTGATCTTTATAACTACGGGCAGTACGCACGGTAAAGTCACGATCTATAGATTCTATTTCGCCGGCGGGTAGTTCAACGTTTTCTGTACGCAGTGTATTTTCAATATCGCTTGAGGTAATACCCCGTGCGGCCATTGCTTGGCGGTTAAGCCAAATTTTCATGGCGTATTGGCGCTCACCACCAATACGTACGTTAGATACACCATCTACTACGGCTAAGCGGTCAACAATAAAACGCTGCGCGTAATCAGAGAGCTGTAACGAGTCCATTGTTTCGCTGTTTAATACAAACCAGGCGATTGGGCTTTCATCACTATTTGATTTAGATACTTCTGGCGGGCGTACCTGATCGGGCAAACTATCAAGTGCACGTGCTACACGTTCGCGTACATCGTTAGATGCTGCATCTATGTCGCGGTTAATATCAAACTCAATGGTAATGTTTGAACGTCCATTACGACTCGATGAGTTAATACTTTTAATACCTTCAATACCTGAAATTCGATTTTCTATTATTTGCGTTATTTTGGTTTCTATAATTTCGGCAGAAGCACCTGTGTATTCAGTGCTGATATTTACAATCGGCGTTTCAATATCCGGGTATTCACGAAGTGGCAGCATAGTAAACGCAACCAGTCCAAAAGTAAGAAGCAGTAAATTAATTACAATGGCAAAAACGGGGCGCTTGACGCTAGTATCTGTAATTTTCACGTATTACCCCTTTACGCTTACTTTACTTCCAGAGCGAATTTTTATTAGCCCCTCAGTAACAATTTGCTCGCCATCAGTTAGGCCTTCGTCGATAGCAACCCAGCCATTATTTCTGCTAGCAACATGCACTTCAATTTTATTAGCTATCCCATCTTGAATTTGAAAAACAAAGTGTTTGTCTTGCAAAGGTATAACCGCTTTTTCTGGCACCATTAAAGCTTGGTTGCTGCTTAGCTCAAGTGCTGTATTTAGTAACATACCAGGGCGAAGTAATCCTGATTTATTGGCAAAACTTGCTGTTACTTCAACACTGCGAGTAACCGAATCAATACGCGAGCTAATATGCGTTACCTTGCCGTTAAATGTTTGTCCTGGGTAGGCATCGTTTTGCGTAAGCACTTTCATGCCCATATTTAATTGTGCTAAATATTTTTCAGGTACTTTAAAGTCAACTTTAATAATACTAATATCATCAAGTGTTGTGATTATTGTTGTATTACTTACGTAAGCACCTATTGATATTTCACGCTTACCTAACAGGCCTGAAAAGGGCGCACTAATAGTCATTTCGTTTAATTTAGTTTTAGCGCTTTCTAGTTGGGCCTCTGTTGCATCAACACGAGATAACTGCTCTTCAAGTAACGACTTTGCCGTTGATTGCGAGCGTGAAAGTTCGGTTAGGCGATCTAACTGACGTTGTTCTTCTCGTAAGTTAATGCCAAGCTCTTTAACGGCAAGCTGTTCTTGTTGGCTCTGTAACTGTACTAACTTTTGTCCTTTACTGACTAAGTCGCCGTCTTTAAAATATATATCTGTGACATAATCGTTTTGCGCACTTTTTATATAGATTGCTTGGTTTGCACGCGCGCTACCGATCGCTTCTATCATCACTGCGTTTTCCTGAGAAGTAACAGTATGAGCTGTTACTTGAGTAGACATTTGTGATAAATCGGCCTGTTCGCCGTGGCTAGCGGGTAGATATAAATAAACGCTAAATATTAAAAGTAACGTAATAATAAATGGAAAAAGTGCTTTACCTGATTGTCTTGAGTACATTGATTTCATACCTGAAAATGAATTGTAAGTATTGTACGAAATAAGACCGGGAAAAGACGGTTATGTGTCTCATAAATTTGTGCGTTAAGCGTAAAAGTAAATAAGATTTATTCATTGTTCCTATTTTGTTGAGGAAAAAGCGGTAATGTATGAAATTTAAAACCACCTGTAACTTATGTATAACAACAAGAAAGGTCATAATTTGGGCTGTTATTATGCTTGTTTTTTATATGGTGTTTTACCAATATGGATAAATCTAACAATGCCATTAAGTTTCGGGCACAAGGTGCGCGAAACGCAATTGAAGTGCTTGTTGCAGGTGCAATTGGTTTAGTTTTTATTATGTTGTTTAATTTACTGAGGCCGGGTGAGATTAGCATACTTGAAATATTTTTAGTGAGCTTGTGTATTGCCGCTATTTTTATTGGATATTTAAAAACTCAAGAGCCATATCATAGCCTTATATTAAATGAGTCTGAGCTCGTTTATTGCCATAAATACGGAGCTTGGTATATGCCTCATAGTAACTTTCATCACAGTGGTATACCCAAAGTAGAAAATGGCTTTGATTACTTAGAATTAAATGCGGTTGGTATAAAGGTAAACGACATAGATGACTTTTTAACAAGCATAGCGCCTCGAATTGCAGGGAAATTATTAATAGAGCAGCGTAATTTATTTATGCAAGTTGTTCAAAAACATTGCAAAAATGGCAATTGCCCATCAGAATGGCTAATAGAAGATACACATTACACATCTCATAAAGGGATAAGCTATACTGGTCTTATAGCTATGTTTGCTAACAGGACTAAGCACCTTCAACTGTTAACCGGTTACGATTTATTATTACCAGCCAGTGTGTTAGATAGAGATATTTGGGCATTTAGTGCTAACTTAAATAAGTGGAAGCGCGAGCCTAGTCAGTTTATAGCGTCGCAAATTAATAATTAAGCTGCGACTGTAGGAAAGAAAAATGAGTCAAGAGAGAGCCTTTTTAAAAAGTGGTCGAAACACCATAATACATAAAGATAAAAAGCATGATTTAGTGATTGTAAACTCTGAAATTCATCCTAAAATTAAAGTGACTCAACATGGCTTAGAGCCATTTAAAGAAGAGTTACCTAAAAACCGCCGTGATGCAAAAGATCGCTATTTAGAAATAGTCTATGTTGGAAGCCCTGATGTATTTGGCGAAGAAAAACAATTACTATTTATTCAAGCTTTAGATGGGCGTGAATACAAAGTAGATTACAGTAAAATCGGTACGAAGTTGTTTGTACGCATTCATCAAGATACATATATGTAGTACTTTAATGGCATCTTTATTGCTAGTAATTACACTATAGTAATTATTTGACATAATAAGGTGCTGCGTATGAAAGCGTTTGCTTTAATCCCCCTCATTTCTTGCGGTTTGCTGAGTGCGTGTGGAGGCGGTGATAGCGATAATACAGTTGTAGAAACATCTGTTAATGCTGGAACCGATTTACAAATTATCGAAAAAACTGAATTTACCATCACAGCACAAGGTTCTCCCGCTGATGGTACGTTTTCATGGCAACAAGTTAGCGGCCCAAGCTTAGAAGGTTTTCCGCTTGAAGGCGCTGAGCAAACATTGACAGCCCCTGACGTAAAAACTGATAGTGAAATAATCTTAAGAGTAAGCTATCAAAGCACCGGTAGTAGCGCTGTTAGTGACGACATTTCTATTTCAGTGAGCTCTAATAATCAACTTCCTCTTGCTGTTGTTACCCAAACATCTCCTGAAACACTTCCTTCTGTATACAAAGATACAGTGACTTTGAGCGCCCTTGAGTCGAGCGATCCTGATGATAATGGCCAAATTGATAGTTATTTGTGGCAACTGCTATCAGGTCCTGATTTAGATATTGCTAGCTTTAATGAGTCAACTCTTAGCTTTTCTCATCCTTTACTAGAAAGTAACGTAAATTTGTCTTGGCAGCTAACAGTCACTGATGATGAAGGCGGTGAGGCGAGTACTCAATATTCAATGACGCTTAATAAAACAAATGAACTAGTGGATGCAAATGCAGGCGCTGATCAAAATGTCGAAGAGTTTGAAGAAGTAACGCTTGATGCAACGAATAGCGAAACTGTCACCGATACCTATCAGTGTAAGTGGCAACAACTTACCGGTAATAGCGAAACATTAAGTAATAGCGACCAATGTACAACGACATTTTTTGCCTCTGATGTAGATACTGAATCCACGTTGAGCTTTGAAGTAACGGTAACCGACTCAAAAGGACGCACCGATACAGATTCTTTATTTGTTGATGTATCACCAAAAGCGCTTGGGCTTATAAACGATAGTGGTGTTGGTGAGTGCTATAACAACACCCAACGCATTAACTGTGAAAGCGATGACTTTCCAGCGCAAGATGCTGAACTTGGACGCGATAGCTATGCAAACCGTTTAGATAAGGTTGGTAAAGGTAATTTAGCGTTTGATTACACTAAACTTAATCAGTTTGCTGATGAAGTTGGTGATAATAGTAGTGACTTTACCTGTATACGCGATAATGTTACTGGACTTGTATGGGAAGTAAAAAGTGAATCCTCAGGAGTATTGCCAAATACAAGCTTGCGTGAGGGGCAAAATCATTACTTTTGGGATTTAGGCGACACTACTTTTACCGATACTAGTACAGCCAATTCAACTTGTCCGGATGATACGAGTTGTGGAGTACAAAGTTATATAAACGAAGTGAATAACTTAGATTTTTGTGGTGGTACAAATTGGCGGTTACCTACTTATACAGAGCTTTTAGGTTTAATTGATTATGGTAAACAAGGGCAAAGCATATTAATTGATGAGGTGTTTTTCCCCAATATGCCAAGTGAAAGTGCATTAAGTCACTTACGTTATTGGACTTCACAAACTGCAGCCGATGGTACAAGTTTATCGCAAGCGTACATTATTGATATGAGTGATGGTAACGATCTTGCATATCCAAAAGAAAATACTGCGTATGTTCGTTTAGTTAGAAGCCGTTAGGAGAAAATAATGAGATTAAAATTACTCTATGCACTAGCAACTATAAGCTTGAGCTTTAATATTGCAGCGGCGCAAACGTGCTACGACGGTGCAGATACCACAACGCCGACAGATAGATTTACCATAAATACAGATGGCACAGTGTCTGATACCGAAACAGGCCTTATGTGGCAACGTTGTAGTTATGGGCAAATTTATAATACAGAGACGCAGCTTTGCGAAGGCTCTACACCTTCTCTTACTTGGCAAGAAGCACTACGCGGTGCTAAAAATGATACAACCGCAGATTACGATGATTGGCAAATGCCTAACATTAAAGAGTTGGCGAGTATTTTAGAGCACAGTTGCACCGAGCCGAGCATTAATGAAGAGGTGTTTTTTGGTACTAAGCTTCAAAACTATTGGTCAAATACATCGGGTGTGAGCACGATGAGCTCTGCATGGGTTTATCAATTTGATAGTGGGCTGAATAGCTTGCACGCCAAAACTAGTAATGTGTATTTACGGTTAGTTCGCTACGAAGAATAAAGTACTTACTAAGATTAGACAGATGAAAGTGCAGCCTTAAAACCGCTGCATTTTTTTGTTTTACATAAATTTACGTTATTTCAATAATAAAGCGCTTACAACGTTGTCACTTAGTGCGTTTTTTTGCCATTATAGGCCGTGATTTAATTACGAAGGAACATCACGGTGTATTTAAGCTATTTTGGCCTGAATGAAAAACCTTTTTCAATTTCGCCCAACCCTCATTACTTATTTTTAAGTGAACGACATAAAGAAGCCTTAGCACACCTTACCTATGGATTAGGTGAAGACGGTGGTTTTGTATTATTAACAGGCGAAGTGGGTACTGGTAAAACTACAATTACCCGCAGTATGTTAGAGCAGTTACCTGAAAACACGCAAGTAGCGATGATCCATAACCCAGCACTTTCAGAGCTAGAGTTATTGGCTAGTATTTGTGATGAGCTCAACATTAGTTACGATGCTAATAATGCGACGCTTAAAAGTCTTACCGATATTATAAAAAAGCACTTAGAGACCAATAATAAATCGGGCGGGCACACCATACTTATAATTGATGAAGCGCAGTTACTTGCCCCTAATGTGCTTGAACAATTACGCTTGCTGACAAATATAGAAACCGATCATAAAAAATTATTACAAATAGTATTGGTTGGTCAACCTGAGCTACAAGAGCTTTTAAAGCGCAATGAATTAAGGCAACTCGCCCAGAGAATAACAGCTCGTTACCATTTATTACCACTTACACAAGGCCAAACAGTTGCTTACATAAAGCATCGGTTACATGTTGCAGGATGTGATAAAGGAATTTTTTCGATGGATGCCATGCAAGCTGTTCATCAATTAACCGGTGGTGTGCCACGATTAATGAACTTGGTATGTGAGCGAGCTTTGGTAGGCACTTTTGCAAAGCAGCAGTTGATAGTTGATAGCGATATAATAAAAAAATCAGCACATGAGTCATTACCCATGGATTTTGTAGCGCCAGTTAATGAGTCCAACAAAGCAACGTCATTTGTACCATATAGCCTTGCATTCGCTGCTTTATTTGCCGTAGGCATTGGGCTTTCATTTATTTTATAGTTAGGTAAGTTATGTCTTATTTATTAGATGCGCTAAAGCAGTCGCAGCAATCAGATATGAGTGCTGAGCAATACGACTTACAATCAGAGCAGTTAAAGCAACAGCAAGCACTAAAGCGTTATAGACGATTAGCGTTAGTATTTGGTACAAGCTTAGCTGCTTTTATTGCTGTAGCTGGTGGGTTTACTACTGGTAAGTGGTTTCAAGGTACTACTTTATTAAACACATCGGACCCCGCTGTAATTAAGGTGGTTGAAAGCGAAAAATCGTCACCTAAAGAACAAGTTAAAGAGGTAGATGCCGCAGTTGAAAAACAGCAAATAGCTAAGTTAGAACCCGCTAAAGTAGCTCCAACAAATACTGCAACGATTGAAGGGCAACTTGTACATGTGCAAACACCTAATGGTGTACAGCAAATGTTATTGACGCCTAATGGGCAATATATTCCTATGCCATCGAGTCAGGTCACGAGCGCAACGGGTTATAATCAGCAGAACGTGCAACAAGTAATGCCAGTTCAAAATTATAATCAGCCAGTATTTAATCCACAAAATAATTACAATCCAAATAATACACAGAACGCTTCGGTATTTGGGCAAAGTCAAAATACAGCATCAGCTCAACTAGATATGAGTAAATATAAAGTACTAGGTAAGCCAATTAATGGTAACAACCAATCTCAACAGATGAGCGATCCTGAGCTTGATGAGGTGCCTACAACACTTAAAAATGCGTTTGCGCAAGCTATACAAGACGTCGAAAAAAATCAGGATTATGAAGTTACCCATGCATCAAAAACGTCATCACGTGTTGAGCCTGTAGAATTACTACCAGATGGTTTGCAATCAATGTTGCCTAGTATTAAATATCAAGCGCATATTTATTCATCGAGTGCTGACAAGCGTTGGATCAAGCTAAATGGCCGAGAGTTACATGAAGGAGAGAGCATAGGCGCTTTAACTGTAAGAGAGATTACACCTGAGCAAAGTGTACTTGATTTTGATGGTTATGAGTTTAGCTTAAAGGCTTTGCAAGACTGGCCGCAGTAAACGTTTAGCTATTATGTTGAGAGCTCGGTAGAATGTTGAGCTCTCAATATTGCTTAGGGTAATATTGAGTTTTTATAAAAGCGTTCTAAATCAATATTATATTCTTTAGGTTTCACCGCTGATTCAAGGGTATCTAAGGTTTTTTTATTAGATAAATCGATATCTTTTATCTCTGTATAGCGACTATGTTTGGCGCTGTAAAATGTTTTAACGATAGGCTTTAGTGGTGTACTGGGATTACTCTCGGTCACTAAACCAACTTTTTGACTCGATAATCTAACGAGCGTTCCTACCGGATGAATACCAATACATTGAATAAACTTATTAAGCAGCACGGGATCGAAGCTATCTGGGCATCCGTCTTTTAGTATTTTAAAGGCTTTTATTGGCTCCATGCCTGTTTTGTAAACACGTTCTGCGGTAAGTGCATCGTACACATCTACAATTGATGCCATACGTACGTACTGACTTATTTCGTCGCCCTTTTTACCAAACGGGTAGCCTTTACCATCAAGCCTTTCATGATGCATACCTGCAATATCAACCGCGATCCCCGTTAAGCCAGACTCTTCTAATATTTCTTTACTGAAAAGCGAGTGCATTTTCATTATTTTAAATTCATCATCGGTAAAGCGACCCGGCTTATTGAGTATTTCATCAGGGATTTTTATCTTACCAATGTCGTGTAAAAGTGCGCCGGTAGTCAGTTCAACGATAATGTTTTTTTCTATACCTAAATGCTTCGCGAAAATCCCCATTAATATCGATACATTAATAGAGTGCTCAAGTAGGTAAGCATCTTTTTGGCGCATTTGGGTAAGGCAGGCTAAGGCATCTTGGTTTCTAAAAACAGAGTCCATAAAGCCACTTGCCAGCTCTTTGAACGGTGCAATATCTATATCGCGGCCTGCTTTAATATCTTTAAATGCTTTTATTTGCAGTGTTTTAGCTTCGTCATACAGTTTTTTTGCCTTTCCCATTTCTTGTTCGGCACTGTGTGTTTTTTGCCAAGGGTCACGCTTTATTTTTGTTGCAGGTACAGCAATAGGAGCTTTTTCAGGGACTGATTCAATGAGGGTTTTATCAGGGTCGATTTCTACTTCTAAAATACCTGCTTTTATTAGGTTATTAATACCAGCCTGAGTTTTAACCCAGCCTTGATTTTTAATTTTAATACTGCCAGTTTGTCTAGTAACGCTTTGCACAAACATACCAGGCAGTAACTGACCTACAGGAATTATTTTCAAATTTATTACTTCTATTGTTAATCTTTCATTAAGCTAACAAATATATACGTTACTACCTAATAAAAAAGGCACTTTTCAGTGCCTTTTTTATTTTTTAGTTAAAAAGCATTAGCTTAATTATTCATCATCTTCAACAAGCGTCATTAGTGATGTGTTACCACCTGATGCTGTTGTATCAATACTGATTGTTTTTTCAGTAATAAGACGTTTGATTAATGTATCGTAATACTCAGAGCTAATTACCGGTAAAATAGCACCTTTACGCTGTGCAAGCTGTTGGCTAAAGTAGCCCAAGCGAGACGAGCGAGCAGCAACTACCGCACCGGCTAAATGAGGGTGCGCCAAAATAGCTTGTAACTGGTTAGGTTTAGCTACTTGGAAAACACCTTCTGCAACACCTGTAGAGATAAATTTATCTTTAAAGGCAACGGCTTCATCATAAAACAGCTCAGACGCTACAGTAATTACCGTATTACCTGCGGCAATAGCAGTAATGATAGACAATGCCCAGAAGTTAAATGATGTGCTCTTATCTGCATAACACACTACACAACCACGTGCTTCTAGATGAAGTGTATTAGACTCACCCGTTGGCCCAGGCAGGGTAGTAAACTTACGCATGTGCTTTTCAAGGCGGTTAAGCTGTGCACGTGCTTCTGATAATGTTAATGCTAAGTCGTCTGCTAAATCGTCGATAATTTCTACCGTCGCGATTTTAGCAAGCAACTGACGTACAGCCGAAACACGGTCGTTTAGTGGTGTTGCACGCCAGATTTTTTCATCGCGCATTGAGTTGGCCATTAGCTTTTTAACTTGCTCATTCGCACCGCTGTAGTGGTGTAAATCAAGTTCGTCAGGCGTTAGGTTAGTCATTTGTACGTTATCTGGTGATGCTTTTTCTTTTACTAAACGTTGTAGGTAGTTAGGGCCACCGGCTTTAGGGCCAGTACCTGATAAACCACGGCCACCAAACGGTTGCACACCAACAATGGCACCAATCATGTTTCGGTTAATGTAAACATTACCCGCACGTGACATTTTAGCAAGGTACTCACAGCGCTCTTCGATACGTGAGTGAACACCCATTGTCAGACCATAGCCTGTGTTATTTATTTGATCCATCACATCATCAAGTTCATTCGATTTAAAGCGAACAATATGAACACATGGGCCAAATACTTCACGTTTAAGTACTGATAAGTCTTTAATTTCGTATAAACGAGGAGCAAAAAAGTATGCGCCATTTTGAGTGTTATCAGGAATTTTACATTCGTAATGAAGTATAGAATTACCTTTTAAGTACTCAACGTGCTCGTTTAAGTTTTTAAGTGCTTTTTCATCAATTACAGGGCCAACATCAGTTGATAGTAACGATGGATCGCCAATGTGTAACTCAGCTAGAGCGCCTTTAAGCATTTCGATAATGCCATCAGCTACGTCATCTTGAATGAATAAAACACGAAGAGCAGAACAACGTTGGCCAGCACTTTGAAAACCAGAACTGATCACATCGTCAACTACTTGCTCAGGAAGCGCCGTTGAGTCAACAATCATACAGTTTTGGCCACCTGTTTCTGCAATTAACGGTACTTGAATATCGTTACGTGCAGCAAGTGTTTGAGAAATTAATGTGCCTGTTTCAGTAGAACCTGTAAACATAACCGCTTGAATGCGCTCATCTGGAACAATTGTTTTACCTACTTCTGAGCCGCGAGCGATAACCGGTTGAACAACGTGCTCAGGTAAACCAACAGATAGCATTAGTTCAATGGCACGAAGGGCGATTAAACTTGTTTGCTCAGCAGGCTTGGCAATTACAGTGTTACCTGTAACAATCGCAGCAGCAACTTGACCTAAGAATATTGCAAGCGGGAAGTTCCACGGGCTAATACATAAAATAACGCCACGGGCTTCGAAACGCTCATCTTTAGATAACTCTTCAGCGCGCGCTGCGTAGTAACGACAAAAATCAACCGCTTCACGTACTTCATCAATACCATCTTGCGCTACTTTACCCGCTTCTTTAATACAGATAGCGACTAGTTCGTCGTGATGACGTTCTAAAATGTCAGCAACGCGGCGCAGTAAATTAGCGCGCTCTTTTACTGGTGTTTGTGACCATGATTCAAGTGCCGCTTCAGCGTTAGCCAGTAATACTTTCATCTCTTCGCCAGTTTGTAACTTAACGTGGCCGATGATTTCTTTGTGATTTGCTGGGTTTTTAACAGCCAATGAGCCTTCTGGTACTTGGCTTTGCTCAATTAAGTGCTCGTTAAACCATGTTTCAAGATTCTCTTTGAAAGGGGTAATAACATTAATATCGGTTAAATCCATGCCTTTAGAGTTAGCACGTTCTTCACCGTATAAATCAATTGGCATTTTTATTTGCGTATTGTACTTATTACGCAAGCCTTGCAGTGTTTCTACAGGGTCTGGTAGTAATGATTCAACAGGTTTTGTTGTATCTACAATCGCGTTTACAAATGATGAGTTAGCACCATTTTCTAACAAACGACGAACAAGGTAAGCAAGTAGGTCTTCGTGTTGACCAACCGGTGCATATACACGGCATTGAATTTTTTCTTCGTTAACGATTTGGTCGAATAATGATTCACCCATACCGTGCAAACGTTGAAATTCAAAACCGGTGTTGTCGCCTTTCGCTACTTCTAAAATAGTCG
Source organism: Pseudoalteromonas sp. C8 (assembly GCF_011378685.1). Taxonomy (NCBI): domain Bacteria; kingdom Pseudomonadati; phylum Pseudomonadota; class Gammaproteobacteria; order Alteromonadales; family Pseudoalteromonadaceae; genus Pseudoalteromonas; species Pseudoalteromonas sp. C8. The sequence continues at coordinate 82,889 of NZ_WTKT01000001.1, read as the reverse complement.
CGGCAGTGTAAGCGTTGTGTGTTGCAAACTGCGGATAAAGTACGTCGCGCGCTTCAAGCATTTTAATAGCACATGCTTTGTAAGAAACATCGGTTGTTGCTTTACGGGTAAATACAGGGAAATGCTCTAAACCATCTTGTTGTGTGGTTTTGATTTCAGTATCCCAGTACGCGCCTTTAACTAAACGTACCATCATTTTACGACCAACACGGGTTGCAAGGTCTGTTAGCCATTCAATTACAAAAATAGCGCGTTTTTGATACGCTTGAACCGCTAAGCCAAATCCTTGCCAATCACCAAGATCTTCATCACTAAATACCGCTTCAATCACATCAAGAGAAATATCTAAACGGTCAGCTTCTTCAGCATCAACGGTAAAGCCGATATCGTATTTCTTAGCGGCAAGCGCAAGCTCTTTTAACTTTGGTACAATTTCTTCCATCACACGGTCTTTATGAGTGAACTCATAACGTGGATGAATAGCAGAAAGCTTAACTGAAATACCAGGGCTCTTAATTGGACCACGACCATTTGCCGCTTTACCAATCGAGTGTATAGCATTCATGTAGCTGTCAAAGTAACGCTTCGCATCTTTCATTGTGCGCGCGCCTTCGCCTAGCATATCGTAAGAGTATACATAACCTTTTTGCTCTGTATCGGCAGCACGTTCAATTGCTTCGTCAATGGTACGACCCATAACGAATTGCTTACCCATAATTTTCATAGCAAAATTTACAGACTTACGAATAACTGGCTCACCTAAACGACCAATGGTCTTTTTAAGCATGCCGAACTGTTGTTCTTTCGTTTTGTCTGTGTAGTTAACCATTTTACCGGTAACTAATAATCCCCAAGAAGACGCGTTTACGAATAAAGAATCGCTGCTGCCCAAATGAGAGCTCCAATCACCTTTCGCTAACTTGTCACGAATCAGTACATCTTGAGTTGCTTTGTCTGGTACGCGAAGCAGCGCTTCGGCCAAACACATTAATACAACGCCTTCTTCACTAGAGAGTGAAAATTCATTTAAAAGCGCATCAACACCGCCTTGCCCATCTTGCTCTTTACGAATGTTTAAAACAATCTGGCGGGCTCTTTCCCAGGCACGACTTCGTGCTTTTACGCCTACTTCTGCAAGCGGTAAAATATGATCAATAACCGCATTTTCATCTATGCGGTAGAAGTCACGGATTCTTTGTCTAATAGGACAAATCGTTGTTAAATCGCCGTTGAATAACATAAGCAACCCTCAGGAGTGTTAAGAATTAAAGTAAAATTAATTACCAATAAATTACCAGTGATATTGTGAGTGCATTCTAATTAAATTTCAGCAGAATATGCTGGTTAAATTTCGCGTTTTACGATAATTTACAGGGCATAAATTTAACTTATCCGCATAAAATTCTGTTATGACAATTCCAAATAGATTACGCATGCTAGATCGTATTGATTTAGCCATACTAGACGTTCTACAAAAGAACGGCAGAATTTCAAATGTTAACCTCGCAAAACAGGTTAATTTGAGTGCAAGCCCGTGCCTAGATCGTGTAAAACGATTAGAGCAAGAAGGCTATATCGAAGGCTACTACGCTAAGCTTAGCGAAGCAAAGCTTAATCAAAGCTTAGTAGCACATGTTCAAGTGTCGCTTGTTGCTTCAAATACAGCAGTATTTAAGGTATTTAGAGAGCATATACTAAGAATACAACAAGTCGTTGAATGCGACATGGTGGCAGGCGGTTATGATTATTTATTAAAAATCCGCGTTTCTAATATGGAAGAATATAGACAAGTTCTTGGCGACTTAGTCGATATTCCCGGCGTGGGCACTCATCATACTTATATGGTGATCGAAAAGATTAAAAAAGACGAAGGGCTGCTAATCGACATTTAAGCTTTTCTCAAGTAATAAAAAACCGCAATTGCGGTTTTTTATTTTAGTAGATAAAGGCTATACCAAATAGTTAGTACATCACCTTATACATAATTTATTACGACCTTCCGACTTCGCTCTATATAAAGCCGTATCAGCCGCGCATATTAATGCCTCAGATGTTCTGTACTGATTATCGTATTCACACGCTAAACCCTGGCTTACACTTATCTTTACATTCGCTGGCAAACCAATATCTCTAAAATTAATGTTGAGTATTTTTTCTTGAATACGTTTTGCGATCATTTCTGCATTTGAGACATGTGAGCGGGGTAATACAACAGCAAACTCCTCACCACCATAGCGTGCTACTAAACTATCTTTTGAGGGGAGGCAGTCTTCAATTGTTTGAGCTACTTTTTGCAAACATTTATCACCCTTTACATGACCAAAATTATCATTAAACAGTTTAAAAAAATCAATATCGATCAAGATAAAACTCAAAGGCTGTTTGTCTACTATGCATTCTTGCCAATTTTTAATAATTGCCTTCTCTAAAGTGCAGCGATTAGCGACGCCTGTAAGGTGATCTATTTTGGCTATGTTTTCGAGTACTTTATACTTTTTAACATGCCTAGAAATATCATGCATAATACAAATAAATAGAGGAGTATTGTTTGTGGTTGATGCGGGTATACAAGAAATTGAGAGCTCTATATCTAAACAGTTACCATTGTTTTTTATTATTTTAACTTCTTTTGGGCCATGATTGAGTGGTGTTTGATAGTTGTTTTTCCAACTTTCAAACATATATTGATAGTCATCGCGATACTGTTCTTGTAAACAATCTTGCCATTTTTTACCTATTAATGAGTCAGACGTAACATTAAAAAAACGAGCTGCAACGGGATTTACTGATTCAAACACTCCATCTGCATTAACAATAAAAATAGCATCGGCCATGACATTAGTGACATTAATAATTGCGCTTATTTTTTCATTGTTAACGGTATTAGAAATGCTGCTGATTAATGCAGATACAGCGTTGTCGGTGTTGTTTGCTCTGCTATTTTCATTATTGTTAGACATGGTGTTGCTCATTTTTATTGTTAATGAAACTTTATGTCTAGGAGTTTATTTAATTTATGGGTTTTAAACCTTTCGGTAACCTTCTGATTTAAGTTATTGTTATTTAATGTTTATTTAGGGGCGTTTTTAAAAAATTGCACCGCAATTAATAGGCCAGTGCAATTTAAAAAGAAGCGTTGCTAATTAGAGTTCTTTTTCATTCTTAACTTGAGGATCGGCGCTTTCATATTTTTTGCCATTACACTCAACGTTAAAGATTAAGCATACAGATCCATTATTTTCGTCTGTGTCGGTAATGATAATTGTGTGGCTGTTATCACTTACTTTATAGCTGAAGTCTTGGGCGCATGGTTTTTGTGTGTCGATATCGGTGATAGTAGCGCCAGTAAATACGAAACCATTTTGAATTGTGGCGTCGTCTAAATTGTAGTTGCCAGCGGTTTCGGTTCTTACAACACCACCGCCAGTAGCGGGTTCGCCATTTTTTGTATAACTAAAAATAGCTTCACCGTTGTTAAGTTTAATATTTACTTGAAAGTCGACATTTTCTAGGGTGTTATTCATATCATTTCCTTTATGAGTAATTATAGTTGGAAGTTCGTAATGCCTAATTTAACTAGGCTTGTTTTTATTTCTGATATCTCGTCTTCTCTGTTTAAACAGGTATAAGCTTGTACTAGTGGGTATGTTATTTTTACGCTCTGACTTGTTTTTGCTGCTTCAGAAATAGTTTTGATAGCACTTAAGCAAAATTGCTCTCGCTGTTTATTAGTTGTAGCTAAGTTCGCTTTGATTAAGTTTATTCTTGTATGTACTAAGTAATCACCAGTTCTAGTTAGGTTGGCTAATTGATGTGTGTAGTTTTCATTATTCTCAAGCTCAGTTAATAACTCCTGTGCTTTGAGTGGTGATTGTCTATTTATAAAATATTGAATCAGTGTAATTTGTGTATTGATAGTGCTGGTATTTTTAAAATTTTGAGATTTTAAAAAATTAATTATTTTTTCAATTGTTGAGTCAGTACTTTCATCAGTAGATAGCATTAGTGAATGTGCTAAAGAGCGATAATACATAAGCTGAAATTTATTGTTTTTTGGATCTTGTACTAAAGCTTCATTGATAACTTGATTAGCCAAGCTGGCTTTTTTATGAGCCATCCGTTTATCACTCAAATAGCTCAGTAAATAACTTTGTTGCATATATATGTTTGCTGACGTGTAAAAAAGGCTTGCATCACTAGGGTAGTTAGCAGTCAATTTTGTGATTACCTCAACTGCACCTTCCAATATATTAACTGCTTCATTAAAGTTACTTAGCTTCTCTTCTGTTTTTGCAAGCCAACTAATCGTATCTGATTTATCTCGAAGTAAATTTTTGTTATTCGGTTTTAGTTCAAGTGCTTTATTTTTAAGTAAAAGCGACTCTGTAAAGTTCTTTTTTGCAGCGCTGTAGTCAGACTTTTCTATGTATAAAGAACCTAAAGAATTAGATGAATACGACAATTCCATAATGGAGTTAAAATCATTGGCTGCCAGCGCATACATTTTTTTACTGTAAGCGTGGTATTTTTTAAACATTTGCTCAGTAGCTTGATGATCATTTTGATCATAAGCTAATTGACCAAGCCAAAAGGCATTGGCACCTGCAAGCGTGAGTAGCTCTAAGTTGTTAGGCTGTATTTTTAATAATGCCTCAAGGCGGGTGCGGGCGTTTTCAAAGGCGGTAAAGGCTTCATCGGTTTTACCTCGGGAATAAGCTACTTCACCCATTGCTTCGAGGGTTTGTGCGTACTGAAAACGGTTGTTAAATTGTGCTTTATTATCGCTAAAGCTAAAGAGAGAACTTGAATCGTCAGTTTGCTCAGTAAAATACTCAAGTGCTTTATTACTAATACCATCAAGTAAGTCCATACGTTCAACGCTACGTAATTTATCGGCAAAGTCACCCACCATAAACCCTAGTAAGCTTTCGGCCTCAAGCTGTTTCTTTTGCGCATGTTGTTGGGCCTTAAAACTAGTAAAGCTCATTAATAACGCGGTAAATGTAAGTAAGCACAATAAAGCAACGGTCACTCGTTTTACTCTTATTTTTGTTTTTGTTTTTTTAATAGAGCTTTTGATAAGAGTGTGCTCGTTATCATCTAATTTAAACAGTTTGTCGTTTAGTAATAGCTGCGCTTCTTGTAGCGGTTTACCTGGCGCTAGGAGGTAAGCACTACTTTTACCTTCATCTATCCAATTTTGCGCTTGGTGTTGTAAACGACTTTTTATTGCTAAGGCATCTTTATGGTCATTAATCCATTGTTTTGCGCGCGGCCATTGACGTAATAATGCCTCGTGAGCAAGGCTAAAGCAGGCTTCTTGGTTTTGTAAATGCGATACAAATAAACGGCTATCGACCATGGCTTGCACAAGCTCTTTTTGGCTTGTGTTCGTTAATGTTTGCCAGCGGGCAGCGCGGCTCGTAATGGTTTTACCATCTGGATTTAAAGTGATCAGCTGTGATAACACGCTTTTTAGTTGCTGTTGTTGCTCGTTACTAAGGTCAATAAATATATCTTCTGCTTTTTTGCCTATGGCGCCCTCAATACCACCGAGTTTTGTGTAAACACTGTGCAGTAGCTCGTTATTATCACTGCGCTGTAAGTACAGCTCTTGCAATGTGTATTGTAGCATGGGCAGTGCATCGGGGTTATTGGCTGTATCGGCGCACAATATTTCATCCAGTGGTGTTTGGGTTTGTGGGTCATTGGAGAACGTTAAATTAGCGGTTAGCGCTGGCAGGCGAATAATTTGTTGGAGCTCTTGGCGGTTTGGCGGTGTTAAATCGTAGTGGGCGCCATGAGCTTTGCCTGCCATTAGACTTGGTTGTTCAACGACTAAAGGGTAAAAGTCGTTACGACACGCACTAAATACAATCACAGTTTTAGAGGTTGCTAAGCGCTCAATAACCGATAAAAAATGGCTGCGCGTTTCGCTACTAAATATAGGAGAAGAAAGCAGTACTTCTAAGCGGTCAATAAATAAAAATAACTGTGGTGTTTTAAGTTGTGTAGAGGCTTTGCTAAGTGCAATTTGTATGGCGTTGATTACGCCATCGATTGTCAATTCTAGTTGCTCTGCCAGTGTTTGCGCGCTTAATCCTTCAAACACAGGCTGGGCGTTTATATCCCAATCAAGTAATGCAGAAGCTAAATCTAAAAAAAGTCTATTTTTATGAACATCTGCAAAGTCGAGTTGGCTATAAGAAATAACCCCAATGCCGTTATAGCCTCGCTCATCTAGCAGTTTTGGTAAAATCCCAGCATTAACAAGCGAAGATTTACCCGTACCGCTAGGGCCAAGTATTAAGCAAAAAGCACGACCAAATTTAACTTGGCTCGATATTCTATTGAGTAACGTTTCTATAGATTGATTGCGGCCAAAAAATAGGTGTGTATCGCTTGGGTTGTAGGCGCTTAATCCTAAAAAAGGAGAGCCACCTTGCCATGTGTTTTCACTTTTTTTTATATCTTCAGCCAGAGGAAACTCAAGTTTTGCAATAACGCGGTAACCACGTTTGCGAATAGTTTCTATGTAGGTGGGTTCACTTGCTTTATCACCGAGGGCTTTTCGTAACTGGGTAATTGTTTTATGCAGCGGGTTATCGCCGACCTCAACATTTTTCCAGCATTGATCTAATAGCTCGTCAGTAGTAACAATTTCGCCTTTTTGGAAGCAAAGATGAACTAACACATCCATGGCTTTTGGTTCTAACTGTTTATTTTTTTCTGCACGCTGAAGAGTATTTGACTGGGGATTGACTTGCCAATCACCTAAATAAAAAGGGCTGCGATTCATAATGGCTCATTATTGTTATTATGTAATTAAAGCGAGTGATTAGCCGACTTTTTTAACCAAGTCTTTATATTACAGATAAAATAACAAACAGATAAGGAGTTTTTACGCAGTAAAAGAAGTTTATTGATGTGGGTAATTCAATATTGAATTACCCACTGGATTTTATGACTATATATCGCTTTTATTTATAGTAATGACGCGTTGAGGGAATGGGATTTCAATATCAGCGTTATTAATTGCTTTATAAACACCGCCATTAATAGCCAGCTTGGTTTCGATAATTTTAGTAGTAGGTACCCAATATCGGTAGCTTATTGTAACACCGCTATCGGCAAAGCGTTCAATACCCACTTGTGATAACGGATTTTGTGCGACTAATTCGTGTGCTTTAAGTACGTCTTCAATAAGGCTAATCGCATTATCAGAGCAAGCACTATAGGCTATATCTATTTCACCTTTGACCAATGAGTAACTAAATGAGTTATGAAGTATTTCACCTACTATATGCTTATTTGGAATGGTGATTTCTACTTTTTCTTCATTGATTAAAATAGTGTAGCCAAGCTCAATTGTTTTAACTTGGCCGCTTACATTTTTAACTTCAATAGTATCACCAACAACAAAAGGTCGAGTGGCTATAATGGCAAGGCCCGCACCATAGTTAGAAAGCATTCCTTGCAGCGCTAAACCAGCACCTAAAGATGCAGCACCAATGGCTGCTACAAATGGCGTAACGCTGATACCTATTTTGCCAAGTGCAATAATTATAACCATTACAATTAGCAGTACTTTTACCACGCTACTGACAAAGTTAGTAAGCGTAATGTCAACGTTATGACGGGTCATTAACGCGGCTACAAATTTGGCAAGCTTTTGTGCTATCCACAAACCAATGAGGACGATAAAAATAGCGCCAACAATTTGCATACTGTAGGTAACCATATACTCAGTAAGCATGGTGTAATATTTTTCAAACTGTTCGATTTCAGAACTGATCATAAAGCGCTCTATATTAGGGCTATGTTGTATTTTTCCAACTATAGCAAAATGTTGACTAAAAATGGATATAACAGCGGCACTATAATTGCTGTTAATAAAGCACTTAGCGCCATTGCAACTGAGGAGTAAGCGCCTACTTTTGGATGCTCAGCAATAGCAGCAGCGGTCCCAATTGCATGACAAGCTGTGCCCATTGCAACACCTTGAGATTCGTGATTAAAAATATTAATGAGTTTAAAAAGCATAAAGCCAAATAAAGCGCCTAGTAGACCAATAAAAATAACTAAAGCCGCAGCAAGAGAGCTAATCCCCCCTAATGAGTCAGTAACAATTAAAGATATTGGGGTTGTGACACTGAGTGCGGCAACAGATGCACTTAGCTGCGCAGGCGCATTAAATAATATGCTTAGCAAAAATGCCACAACGGTTGCGTTAACAATACCTAAGCTACATGTTGCGACTATGAGTAATAGATTTTTTCGTACGTGTGTAAACTGCTGATATAAAGGAAGTGCTAAAGCTACAATCGCGGGCTCTAATAACCAGCTTAGTAATTTGCTGTGCGAGGCAAATAGCGTATAAGGCAAATTTAGGTTAATTAGTAATAAAGCGATAATACTAATACTTAAAAATACGGGGTTAGTGAGCGATTTAAATACGCTGTTTTTTATACTTTGGTTTACGGCCCTTAGTGCTAAAAACAATACAATAATAAAAGGAATACTTAGCCACCATAAATTAGGCTGTAGCTCTGAAATAGCGGAAAAAGTAAAATCAGTCATTATTTTCTCTTCCCTTAAAGTACGCAATTACACTGCTAACAAGCAACAAGGTAGTTATAGGGACTAGCACCACAACTGAGGCTAAAAATGCCCAGTGCGATTTTATAAGGCCGAGATGTTCAATAAATCCCACACCCGCAGGAATGAAAAAGATAGGCATAATATTTAAAATAGGGGAGGCGCATGGTTTTATATGTTGCTCTTTTACAATACCCGATAAGAGTAAAACTAATAAAATAACCATAGCGAGTAACGGTGCAGGAAAGCTTCCACCAATAAAGTGCATAATGAGTTTAGCGCAGGCTAAACATAGTAAAATAATAGCGCTACTGAGCAGATATTTCATCAAAGTGGCTCACAGAAAAGATAAGAGCTTAACTTTAACAAATCAAACTCTTTTATGCATTGTGCAATAGTCTACCAGTGCTTTGTATTTGCGTAGGTTATATTCGCTTTTCCTTTTGCTTTAGCAATTGCTTTTTTAGTGTTTGGGTTTAACAATAAGCGAATTTGGCTGAAGGTTTCTTTAGCGAGTATTTTTCGTTGGTTTGGTTTATAGCTAAGTTGTGTAATGCGTTTAATTGCAGCGAGCGTATCTGGTGAACGCTCAAGTAATGTATCGAGCATGTTTTGCGTTGCTTGGTGAGTATCATCGGTAAGTTTAGTAACCAAACCTAGCTCATTTGCTTGTTGTGCAGTGATTGGGTTTGCGTGGCTTGCAAGCCAAAGTGCTTGGTCGCGCTTAACTAAACCGCTCATCATTACATTTGCGCCCATATCGGGGCACAATCCCCAACGCGCTTCCATAATGGCAAGTTTGGCATCAATATGAACAACTCTGTAATCTGCCCCCAAAGCTATTTGCAAACCACCCCCTAAACAGTTGCCATCAATTTGTGCAATAACGGGCACACTAAGTGACTGCCAGCCTAATACTACTTTTTGCGCTAAATTTTGATTGCCTGGTAACCATTTAAGCAATAATTTCACTATGTTCATTGGTGTAGCCATTACTGCAGATATATCAAGGCCTGCACAAAAATGCTCGCCATCACCTTTTATTACCACAGCACGAATACTACGATCTCTTTTTATATTTTTAATGGCTTTGTTTAGCTCTACAAACATTTCAAAGCTTAATGCATTTTGTTTTTTTGCTCTGCTAAGCGTGACGGTTGCAATGCCATTTTGTTTTTCTAGTTTTATCATTACACACTCCTCTGACCTGTTGCTTGAGCTTATGTTGTTATAGGAATTAAGTAAAGTGACGGTATTTTTTAAATAAATGGAATTTATTGCTAAAGCCGTAGTCTTAAAGGATTGGTTTTAGATGAGAAAAAGCTAAACAATTCGGACCTAAGATAATAAAAATATTTTACGTTGTTATTTTAACTAAAATAATAAAAGTAATCTTTATATTCAATAGTTTAGGTGAATTGTTATTTATCGATTTAGTTGTATGCTGAATAAAGCATGACTCGGTTACAAAAAAGTCAGTGTTTTACGTTTTTTTTTATCAAAATGATGATGAGATTTGATAATATAGCGCAACTTAAAAGCTTAAGGTAAGCACATATGTCGGGTCCACGTTTATATACGGTAGAAGAAGCTACTCACCAAGCTTATGATATTTTTTTAGAGTTAGCGCCAAATAACTTGAGTGAAAAAGATGTTGAAGACTTTAATGAGTTTAGAGAAGACCTAGGCTTTATTGAAGAAGACGAGCCAGATGACCAGTGGCAAGACTTTGTAGCCCTTGAAATAGAGCCAGAGCACTTTATTCAGGTGTTGGTTGGTTTAGAATTTGAAAATGATGATGTTTTGTTTGCTAAAATTTTGATTAGTCGTGATAAAGATGCTCCGTTTTGTCATATTTTATGGAAAGAAACTGAATAAGCAATACTGCTTATTTTTATAATTGTGTGCAGAGAGAGTATTGTGCGTAAGTATTTATTTTTAATTTTTTTAATAATTAGCAGCCCAAGTTGGGCCGTTGATCCATTTGAAGATTTTCATGAATATGGCAAGCTCTCTGATGAAGAAATTCATGAGTTACACAAAGGTGACATGTTCTACGGTGATACTGAATTTGGCTTTATTCTAAGTAAAGGTAACACCAATTCGACCAGTTTTAAGCTCAAAGGTAATTTATACCAAGACTTTGAAAAGTGGCGTAACCAATTTAAAATAGACTCTCTTTATAAGCGTGATGAGAACGATGAAAGCGGTGGCACTGATGTTACAGCTAATCGTGTTTTTGTATCAGCGCAAGGTAACTATAAAGTAGGTGTTAAAAACTCCTCATTTTTTATTTACGGTGATTACGAAGAAGATGAGTTTAGTGGACTTGATTTTAAAAGTACGGTGGCGACAGGCTATGGTGCACGTGTATATCAAGGCTCTAAAAACAAAGTAGATATTGATATAGGACCTGGTTTATACCGTTCAGTAGCGGATGAAGATTCGGATGTGAGCGAAGATGAAATTAATAAAACCGGTTATTTAGTACGTGTTGCAATGCAGTGGGAACGTTTGGTTTCTAAGCGTACTCGTTTTAATCAAGATGTGAGTATAGAGCAGTCGCTCTCAGGTCTTAATTCTCGCTTAAAATCGGAAACCGCACTAATAAGCCAAGTGATTGGTGCGGTATCACTCAAATTTACCTACATGTATCGTTATAATTCAAAACCCGAAGATGATAAACTCAAGTTTGACTCAGAGCTGAGTGCTACATTGGTGTACAGCTTTTAAGTATTTATTTAATTTAGAGAATATTATGTATCAGCATAAACAGTATGCGGTGTTTATCTTTTTTGTATTAGCGTGGATAGGCGGTTTTGTAGCGCTTGCATGGAACTTGTTAGGCGCTGATGGACCTTTAATGATATTTGCTGGGATTTTAGTGCTGGTGGGCTTTTTGTTCCATGGTCTAACAGTAAAAGTAGATGATAAGAATATTAGCTGGGCGTTTGGCCCAGGCGTTGCAGGGCAAAGCATTGAGCTTGACGAAGTAGTAGAAGCTAAGGCAGTTCAAAACTCTTACAGACACGGTATTGGTATGCGAATTACTCACGATGGTTGGGTGTATACAGTATCTGGCTTTAGTGCAATACAGCTAACGCTTAAAGATGGCACTTTGTATCGAGTTGGCACAAACGATCAAAAAGGTTTACTAGCCGCTCTAAAAGAAAAGAATGTATCAATCGCGCTGCCTAGTAAGGCAAAAACTGAAACGGTTAAGCGCAACAATATGATATAAAAAAAGCGCCCTAGGCGCTTTTTTCTTGGTTTAACAGTGTATTAGTGGTCGTGACCACACCCACCTTCACCATGTACATGACCATGAGTGAGTTCTTCTTCGGTTGCATCACGTACTTCTAGTATCTCTACATCAAAGTTAAGTGTTATGCCTGCAAGTGGGTTATTACCATCTACAATAACTTCTTCATCTTGGATATCGATGATCATTACTGATTGGTCACCATCATCTGTTGATGCACGAAATTGCATGCCGACTTCAATTTCCATACCTTCAAACATCGACTTAGGTACAGCTTGCATTAGGTTATCGTGGCGTTCGCCATAACCTTCATCAGGTTCAACTTTTACGCTAAGTGTGTCGCCTGGTTGTTTGCCTTGCAAAGCATTTTCTAGGCCTGAAATTAAGTAGCCTGTGCCAATGATAAAGTGTAGTGGCTCACCACCGAACGAGTTATCAATGCTATTGCCATCATTATCCATTACCGAATAATGCATTTTTACCACTTTGTTTGCCGCAACGATCATAGTCATTCCTATTTATTCATCTTCAAGAGAGTAGGGTAGAGGCAGAATGCTTAGCTCCACCTGAGGTGTGTGTTTTGCACGAAGTACCTGAGTTACATCAGTATCGTTTGGCAACACAACGAGGCCTGTTAATTTATTTGTTTGTTCATTAAAGCTTTGTGCAATAAGTTTACCCGCACGGCGCCAATATTCGCCTAATTGGGTTTCTAAATCGGGCTCTGAAAGTATCCCTTCGCTTTGACCTGAAACTATATACATTGCACGCTTATTTTTACCTAGGTACTTCATGCGAGCCACAGTTTCTTGACCGGTATAACACCCTTTTTTAAAGCTTATACCGCCAATAGCATGTAGGTTTACCATTTGAGGAACATACTCGCCAATTGCATCTGCACTTAACTGAGGTTCACCTGCAAGCATAGATGCTTGTTGCCAAGGAGCTTCGTTATCAAGTGTAGATACGTCATCAGGCATACTAAACTGGCTATCGACCATCAATAAAACACGGTTATCAGCTAATTTTAGTGCTTTACCGCTTTCAAAGTCACACGCGCTCGCATCACCTTCAAAGTTAATATCAAGTTGTGCGAGTACACCCGATAAATCATCACCAATGAGACCAATTAATCGCTTTGAACATGCACTAATGTCAACTTTTGCAAATACGGCATACTTTTTTAGCTCAGCTAACGATTTTTCTACTTCGTTTTCGCTGCCTGTAAGGTAGTAGCTGTCTTGATAAGAAAATAATTTAAATACGCCCCAAAGTTTACCTTTAGCGCTGCAATGGCCAGCCCACAAATAATTACTGCTGGTTAATTTATTTAGATCTTGAGAGATTTGCCCGTGTAAATAAGATAATTTATCAGCACCGCAGAGGCTAATAAGTTGATGAGATAACGGACATGCATAAACGCTCGACATAAAAACCTTCTTTGCAATATAAATGAAGTGACATAATAACGCAGTTGTTACGTATGGTACAGACAAGCGCTTATTGGTGCGGGTTTATTCTTTAATGAGAGATTAATAGCTGCTAAATAGGCTTGTGTTTGTTAAACTCGAGTCAATTAAGTATGAGGTTTAAAATGGTTGAAATTCATAGTAAAGCACGTATTCGTTGGGCTTGCCGTCGTGGCATGTTAGAGCTTGATGTTTTGTTTATGCCGTTTGTTGAAGAAGCATACGACTCTTTAAGCGCAGAGCAACAGGCTATTTTTCAGCGTTTGCTAACAGAAGAAGACCCTGACTTATTTGCATGGTTTATGGGTCATCAAGAATGTAAAGATGAGCAGTTAAACGGTATGGTTTCGCTGATCTTAGACCGAGTTCGTGTATAGGTTTACAGTTACTAATAATAACGCTGACCACAAACCTATTGTGGTCTTTTTTTGCATGCTCAGTTTAATATTATGTTTATTTTTAGATTCGCTACTAGCTATGCTTTTTTGTTTGATAATTAATATATTTGCTGGCTTTTTGGTGTGGCAAAAAGTGTTGGCAATTCATCCAAACCATGGCGTTATAATTCTAGAACCCAAGTTATTTAGGTTTGAGGGTGAAGGTTTAAAAATTCAGGGTGAAATTAGTAAAAAAAGCCGTTTTTATGGCAATAATATATGGCTACATATTAAAGGTTTTAGTAACAACCATTGGCTTATAATTTCAGCCAATGGTATTAATGAACAAAGCTATGCGCGTCTAAAACGCGCTACTTTAAGCGCGGTTAATTGCGTTTTGGAGTCAAAATAGTCGGTGTTGGATTTTTATTTTGTTCGGGGTAATCAATAGTATAATGTAGGCCTCTGCTTTCTTTTCGCTCCATTGCACTTCTAATAATGAGTTCTGACACTTGTACTAAGTTACGAAGCTCAAGCAAGTTATTACTTACTCTAAAGTTTGCATAATAATCGTGTATTTCTTGCTGCAGCAACTCAACCCTATGCAGTGCACGTTCTAAGCGTTTAGTAGAGCGTACAATACCTACATAATCCCACATAAATAAACGTAGTTCATGCCAGTTATGGGTAATAACAATTTCTTCATCAGAGTTACTAACACGGCTTTCATCCCAATGAGGTAGAGCCATTGGCTCTGGTGCATGTTCAATTTTACTTAAAATATCTTTAGCTGCAGCGTGGGCAAATACAATACATTCCAATAATGAATTACTTGCCATACGGTTTGCACCATGTAGGCCTGTGTAAGCGACTTCGCCAACAGCATACAAGTTATCGAGATCTGTTTTACCGTTAAAGTCGGTCATTACGCCACCACAAGTGTAATGCGCAGCAGGTACAACTGGGATTGCTTCTTTTGTTATATCAAGCCCTACACTTAGGCATTTTGCGTAAATAGTAGGAAAGTGCTCAATAATAAAGTCTTTATCTTTGTGGCTAATATCTAAATAAACACAATTAGCACCTAAACGCTTCATTTCAAAATCGATTGCGCGTGCCACTATATCGCGTGGAGCAAGTTCTTCACGACTGTCAAAATCTTTCATAAAACGAGTGCCATCAGGTCGTTTTAAATAAGCCCCTTCACCGCGCATAGCTTCTGTAATTAAAAAGTTTTGTAGCTCTGGATGATAAAGGCTCGTTGGATGAAATTGATTAAATTCCATATTGGCAACTTTACAGCCTGCGCGCCATGCCATTGCAATGCCATCACCACTTGATACATCTGGATTAGATGTATACAAATACACTTTGCTTGCGCCACCAGTGGCAAGAGCAACAAATTTAGCTGAAATGGTTTCTACCTTTTTAGCTTTTTTGTTCCACACATACATACCTTCAATGTGTGAGCCTGTTTTTCCGGCGCTTTTATCTGTAATTAAATCAATAGCATTGTATTGCTCTAAGAGCGTTATATTCTTATGAATTTTAACTTGGCTAATAAGCGTGGTTTGCACAGCTTTGCCAGTAGCATCGGCTGCATGCAAAATACGACGATGGCTGTGACCGCCTTCACGTGTTAAATGAAAACGCTCTTTTCCTTTGCTATCAAACTCCATATCAAAGGGAACACCTTGGTCGATTAACCACTGTAGGCAATCGTGAGCATTGCTGGCAGTATAATGAACAGCGTCTCTGTCGCATAAACCGCCGCCCGCATCGAGTGTATCTTCAACATGAGATTCTATGCTGTCGTTTTGTTTATCAAATACAGCTGCTATACCACCTTGAGCATATAAAGTAGAACCTTCTGTAAGCGCTCCTTTACTGATCACGGTAACGTTACAATAATTAGCTAGAGATAATGCAAGTGATAAGCCTGCTGCGCCGCTACCTATAATAGCGACATCTGCAATGTGATGTTTATTTTGGTTCATGTCAGAGGTACTTTGCGGTTACAATGCTCGTATAGAGCAATATTTGTTTTTAATATCTGTAGTTGTACCATATTTGTCATACTACTACGTAGTGATTTTAAAGGCTTAGCGCCGTTATTTATCATCTATTTTATAAAAAAATAATATTAAGCAGAACTTTTTATTCATAAAGAGGTCAGAGTATTTGTGAACAATGACGACAATATGAATAACAAGCAAAAATCAGACATAGGAGTACCGGCTCGAATGAGCGAGCAGGAATTAGATTTAGTGCTAGTAAAAAGGGTCCAGCAAGGAGATAAAAACGCCTTCAACCTATTAGTAAAGAAGTATCAAAACAAAATTGCAGGTTTGATCTCACGTTATGTATCAAACCAAGGCGATATTGCTGATGTAGCACAAGAGGCTTTTATTAAAGCTTACCGTGCACTTCCAAACTTTAGAGGTGACAGCGCCTTTTACACGTGGTTATACCGTATTGCCGTTAATTGTGCTAAAAATCACTTAGTAGCCCAGGGGCGTAAGCCGCCAGCAAATGATATAGACGCTGAAGATGCCGAGTTTTATGATTGTGCAGATTCAATGCGATCTAATGCATCTCCTGAAAACCTACTTTTAAGCGAAGAAGTACGCGCTGTTATTTTTAATACGATTGATAGTTTGCCTGAAGATCTTAAAACCGCAATCACCCTTAGAGAAATCGAAGGGATGAGCTATGAAGAAATAGCAGTGGTAATGGATTGCCCGGTCGGGACTGTGCGTTCGCGTATATTTCGTGCCCGTGAAGCAATAGATAACAAATTAAACCCATTAATAGGCGAGTCTTAGTATGACAAAAGCACACCTTAACAAGTTAGATAACGAAGCGTTATCGGCATTACTTGATGGCGAGCAACATCTGACTGATGCAGAAATTGCAGAGCAAGATGTAACTACGTTTGGCCGTTATGCGTTAATTGGTGATGCGATGCGTGCTCAAAAAAATAATAACGACATACATATTGATATTAGCGATCGCGTTGCATTAGCACTAGAAAGCGAGCCTGTTTATGCTGACTTTAGTCAGTCAAAAACACAGCCTCAAGCAATCACTGAGACGGTACAAGATAATAAAGTAGTGGCTTTTAATTGGCGCAAGCCAGTTGCTCAACTAGCAATTGCAGCCAGTGTGGCAATGTTTGCTATTGTGGGCGTTAATACGCTTCCTCAAAGTAACAACGAGCAACAAAGCGAAATTCCATTACTACAAACCACACCGCTGACAGGTATGGCGTCGCCAGTAAGTTACTCATCTGAGCCTGCGCTTGAAAATGCAGAGCAAGGTTTACGTGAATTACAGCAACAACGTATTGGTGCATTAGTCCTTGAGCATCAACGCCAAGCACGAGTTGCGAATTCTTTAGAAACAGCGCAAACTAATACCAAAGCGTCTGAGGAAAAAAACTAATTAAATGAAAGTAATCACTTTTGTTCTGTCGTTGGTAGTAAGCTTTAATGCATTTGCCAACGACACAAATCCTGCCAAAGATTTATTACTAAAAATGGCTAATGCCGTTCACACCCGTAATTTTGACGCTTCGTTTGTGGTTGTCAAAGGTAAAACAATGGAACCCTACCGATGGGTGCATGCTTTACAAGGTGACACAGAACTTGAGCATTTAAGTTTACTTAACGGTGCTGGGCTTGAAATGGTCCGTATTGACAACCAAGTTACTTATTTTGAACCTCAGTCAGAACCATACTCCCTAAAAACAGATTCAATAGCGGGTCCAATTCCTGAAGTGCTTTTTAAAGATATAGATCGCTTAAGCGCGCACTATGATTTTGTATTAGGCGGGAAAGGTCGTATTGCAGGGCGTGCTGCTCAACTAGTTCGCATAGAATCTAAAGACGAGTATAAATATAATTATTGGATTTGGCTGGATATGGAATCGTCGTTATTACTAAAAGCCGCGTACGTTAACCATGAAGGTGAGGCCTTAGAGCAGTTACAGCTTACTCACATTAGTGTGACAGAGCAGCCAGCAGGTATGTTACTTGAAGTGCTCAATCGAAACTTTCCAACGCCTTTACCAAACGATGCACTTATAAACGAAGACAGTACAGCTACTAACTGGCAAATTAGTTGGTTACCGGATGGCTTTGAATTACTAAAATCAGACAGACATAAGCTCGATTTAAATAACGAATTAACAGACTATTACTTGTTCTCTGATGGTTTTGTTGAAATTTCGGTATTTATTCAGCGTCCATTACCGGGTAAGCGTTTAAGTGGTGCACTAACCTCTGGTGCAACGACAGTATATGTGCATAATGGCGGTAATTTTGATGTATCGGTTGTTGGTAATGTACCGAGTATGACCGCAAAAGCGATTGCTGAGTCAGTTACCCGCGCATTATAAACGATTCGTAAGGATTGTTATGATTGAACAAACCCTCACTGTTGTGGCCCTCGATGGCCACATTGCTCATTTAGAAGCACAACAAAAACAAGCTTGTAAAGGCTGCAATGGTCGTTGCGGCTCACAAGTGTTTGGTAAGCTGTTTGGCACTGCAAAAAAAACCTTCCCTTATAAATTTGAATCCTCTGTTGAAGTAGGACAAAAGGTAACCTTGTCACTTGATGATAGTCACGTCGTTAAGCATGCATTTGCGGTATACATGCTACCACTGCTTTTAAGTCTGGTTTTTGCACTGATTGCAGCGCAATTATTTATGTCTTCCGAAGGTTGGCAAATTTTAGCTGCAGCTTTAGGTGGTGTTACTGGTTTCTTTATAGCTAAAACTCGCGTGAAATCGCTAAAGCACGATATAAAAGTTATAAAAATTCACCCAATTAGTATCCCTTTAACTCAAATAGATGGTGATTGACGCCAATTAAATGTAAAATTGCCGTTTTATACCAAAGTAACTTGGAAATACAGGGAATAGTGGTTTTTTAAATTATTTTATCTAGCTGAATTATGTAAGTTAAATAAATTTAACTTATTGTTATTCAATAAATAAAATGGTTTTAATCAATATTAAAAAGCATTCGTGATGTTTGTAATTTACAAACTGAGCTTATGGCATCCTACAGCAAGTATTTTCAAGTCACTTAGGTATTCATATTTAGTCCATTAAAATAGAAGTATAGAATCCAGTTTATGAAGCATATCCGTAATTTTTCGATCATCGCCCATATTGACCATGGTAAATCGACCCTTTCAGATCGTTTGATCCAAGTTTGTGGCGGTTTAACCGACCGTGAAATGCAAAAACAAGTTTTGGATTCAATGGATATTGAGCGCGAACGTGGTATTACCATTAAAGCGCAAAGTGTAACGTTGAATTACAAAGCGAACGATGGCGAAACTTATCAACTTAATTTCATTGATACTCCAGGACACGTTGATTTTACATATGAAGTATCGCGTTCTTTAGCTGCATGTGAAGGTGCACTACTCGTTGTCGATGCAGGCCAAGGCGTTGAAGCACAAACATTAGCTAACTGTTACACCGCTATTGAAATGGAATTAGAAGTAATTCCAGTACTTAACAAAATCGATTTACCGCAAGCGGATCCTTTGCGCGTTGCAGAAGAAATTGAAGAAATTATTGGTATTGATGCCCTTGATGCAGTGCAATGTAGCGCTAAAACGGGTGTAGGTATTGCCGAAGTTCTTGAAATGATTGTTAGAGATGTTCCGCCGCCAGTAGGCGATACAGATGGACCTCTACAAGCACTTATTATCGATTCTTGGTTTGACCCATACCAAGGCGTTGTATCATTAGTGCGTATTAAGCACGGTGAATTACGCACTGGCGACAAAATAAAAATAATGTCGAATGAGCATATACATACTGCCGACCAAGTGGGTGTGTTTACACCTAAGCAAACTAACACCGGTATTTTAAGAACAGGTGAAGTAGGGTTTGTTATTGCTGGCATCAAAGAGATACATGGTGCGCCAGTAGGCGATACTATAACTCATCAAAAAAATGCGGCTCCACTTCGTTTACCTGGTTTTCAAAAAATTAAGCCTCAGGTTTATGCAGGTATGTTCCCAATTGCATCTGATGAGTATGAATCATTCCGTGATGCGCTTAATAAATTAAGCTTAAACGATGCGTCGTTATTCTTTGAACCAGAGAATTCAACTGCATTAGGTTTTGGTTTCCGCTGTGGCTTTTTAGGTATGCTACACATGGAAATCATTCAAGAGCGTTTAGAGCGTGAATACGATATTGATTTAATTACAACGGCACCTACGGTAATCTATGAGATAGTTACTAAAGAAGGTACATTCCAGATTGATAACCCGTCTGATTTACCTGCAGTAAACGATATTTTAGAAATTCGTGAGCCGATTGTTGAAGCTAATATTTTGGTACCACAAGAATACTTAGGTAATGTTATTACTTTGTGTATTGAAAAACGCGGTAGCCAAACAAAAATGACCTATCACGGAAAGCAAGTAGCTGTTACGTATGAGCTACCTATGGCTGAAGTGGTAATGGACTTTTTTGATAAATTAAAATCAACAAGCCGTGGTTTTGCATCGCTTGATTATAACTTTAAACACTTTCAAACATCAGATATGGTGCGTGTTGATATTTTAATCAATAGTGAGCGTGTTGACGCACTTGCGATTATTGTTCACCGTGATGGTGCTCAGTCTCGTGGTCGCCAATTAGCTGATGCATTAAAAGAGCTTATTCCTCGTCAAATGTTTGATATTGCGATTCAAGCAGCGATTGGACAACACGTTATTGCACGTACTACGGTAAAACAGTTACGTAAAAACGTAATTGCTAAGTGTTACGGTGGCGATGTGAGTCGTAAGAAAAAGCTACTTAAAAAGCAAAAAGATGGTAAAAAACGTATGAAGCAAGTAGGTAATGTTGAAGTGCCTCAAGAAGCGTTTTTAGCTATTTTAAAAGTTGGTAAATAAAAACAAAGGATTATAAATGGCTGGTTATTTTTCAGTTTTATTGGTGCTATTAACCTTAGGCTCAGGCTTAATATGGTTAATAGATCACTTAATGTATGCACCTAAAAGACAGGAACGCTTAGCGATAGCGCAAACGTCTGCTGGAGCTCCGTTAGATGAAGAAACTGCGGCATTAATTGCACCAGAACCAGTACTAACAGAAACAGCAAAGTCGATTTTCCCGATGATTGCAGCAATTACTATTTTTAGATCATTTATTTTTGAACCGTTTCAAATTCCATCTGGTTCAATGATGCCTACACTGTTAGTGGGTGACTTTATTTTAGTACAAAAGTATTCATATGGAATAAAAGACCCAGTTTGGCGCACTCAGTTAGTTGATATCGGTGAGCCTGAACGTGGTGATATTGTTGTTTTTAAATACCCTTTAGATGAAAGTGTTGACTATATTAAACGTACGATTGGTTTACCTGGCGATAAAATTGTTTATCGTGATAAACGTTTATATATTCAGCCAAACTGTAAAGAAGGCGAAACCCAACAGGGTGAGCTTTTATGTAATGAATTCAATAAAATTGATTTTAAACTAATTAATGATAACGAATTTAAACAAGGCCCAATGCCTCTAGCTCGTGTGAATGAAAATTTAACAACAGTTACGCATGATATATTAATCAACCCACAAGCGCCTGAAAGAAAAGGGCGTTACTATCAGCAACCGGGCACGCCTTCTGATGAATGGACTGTTCCTGCTGATCATTATTTTATGATGGGTGATAACCGCGACAACAGCCAAGATGGTCGCTTTTGGGGCTTTGTACCAAAAGAAAACTTGGTGGGTAAAGCTGTCTTTATATGGATGAGTTTTGAATTTGAGAATGGCCCTGATGATATTTTACCAGGATGGGTTCCAACTGGTGTTCGCTTTGAACGCCTAGGTAATATTCAGTAACGATGAAAAAAAATGTAACAGAATTATATAAAAAAATTGGCTATGAATTCGCTGATCAAGGTTTACTTGAACAAGCAATGACGCACCGCAGCCACAAAGGCCAACATAATGAGCGACTAGAATTTTTAGGCGACTCGATTTTAAGCTTTGTGATTGCCAATGCACTTTATGCCAAATTCCCTAAAGCGCGTGAAGGCGATTTAAGTCGCATGCGTTCAACACTTGTGCGTGGTCAAACACTTGCTGAGTTTGGTCTTGAATTTGGTCTAGGCGATTATTTACGCTTAGGGCCGGGCGAGCTTAAAAGTGGCGGTTTTCGTCGCGAGTCAACGCTTGCTGATGCAGTAGAAGCTATTATAGGCGCTGCATTTTTAGATTCAGGTATCGACAGTTGTGGCGATCTTATATTGGCGTGGTACCAATCACGTTTGGATGCTATTTCACCAGGGCTTAACCAGAAAGATCCTAAAACCCTGCTGCAAGAGTATTTACAAGCCCGTAAATTATCGTTACCGGGCTACACAGTGGTTGATACACAAGGCCAAGCACACAATCAAACATTCACGGTTGAATGTATTGTTGATGGAATGGATAGCATAATTTCTGTTGGTAGCTCGCGCCGTAAGGCCGAACAAAAAGCTGCTGAAAAAGCATTGAAGATACTTAAAAATGAACCTTGATACCTTAATACAGCCTCATGAACGTGATGTAGATACATTTTGTGGAATGGTGGCGATTGTCGGTCGACCAAACGTAGGTAAATCGACTTTGCTTAATGAAATCATTGAGCAAAAAGTGAGTATTACCTCACGTAAACCACAAACTACACGTCATCGTATTATGGGTATTCATACCGTAGATAAACACCAAGCGGTATACATAGATACACCGGGTCTACACGTTGAAGAAAAGCGTGCTATTAACCGTTTAATGAATCGAGCAGCGTCTAGTTCTATCGGCGATGTAGAGCTTATTATTTTTGTCGTTGAAGGCACTCATTGGAATGCAGATGACGATATGGTACTTAATAAAGTATCGCAAAGTGGTAAGCCTGTATTATTAGTTATTAATAAAATTGACCAAGTTAAAGACCGTGATCTTGTATTGCCTCATATGAAGTGGTTAAGTGACAAGTTTGATTTTGTTGGAATTATGCCAGTATCGGCAACGCAAGGTAAAAACGTTGATTTAATCAAAGCAGAGGTAACTAAACGCTTACCTCCTTGCGAATTTTACTTTCCTGAAGATTATGTAACTGACCGTTCAATGCGCTTTATGGCAGCTGAAGTTATTCGTGAAAAGCTAATGCGTTTTATGGGTGAAGAACTACCGTATTCTGTGACTGTTGAAATTGAGCAGTTTAAATGGCAAGACAACGGTATTTGGCACATCAATGGGTTAATTCTTGTTGAGCGCGAAACACAAAAACGCATGGTTATTGGTAATAAAGGCGAAAAGCTAAAAACCATTGGCCGTGAAGCTCGTAAAGACATAGAAGAAATGCTTGATAACAAAGTATTTTTAGAGCTTTGGGTTAAAGTTAAGTCGGGTTGGGCTGATGATGAACGTGCACTAAGAAGCTTAGGTTACAGTGAAGACTAAACCAAGCAGTAGCTTAGTGAATGGATAGCGACTTCTACACCGCGTATTTATTACATAGGCGTCCGTATAGTGACTCCCAGGTAATGTTAGATATGCTTGTAGAAGGCGTTGGTCAGTTAAGAATGCTGGCCCGAATTAGTGGTCGCCAGGCCACTAAACATAAAGCACAACTTCAGCCGTTCCAGGCACTCCTTGTTAATTACAGTGGCAAGTACGATTTAAAATATATCAATAAGTTTGAACTGCATGGTAACCCGCACTTTTTAAAAGGTGATGAGCTTTATTGTGGTTTTTATTTGAACGAACTGACTAACCGCATCGTTCCTGTTAATGAGCCAATTGAACAAGTATTTGAGCTATATAAATCCCACCTAGGAAACCTAAACAGCGGAGCCAATTTACAAGAAGTGCTTCGCTCGTACGAATTTCAATTATTGGAATTACTCGGTTATGGCGTGGATTTTAGTTTTGATGCCAGTGGTGAACCAATAGATGAAAAGCAGACGTATAGTTATTTCCCCGAACTTGGTTTTTTAGTACAAGAAGATACGCGTTCTGGATTTAGTGGCAAACAACTCAACGCCATAGCAAATCATGACTTTAGCCAAAGTGATGTGCTATATATGGCAAAGCAATTAAGTCGCTATTTATTAAAACCCTTATTAGGTAGTAAACCATTAAAAAGCCGTGAGCTATTTATGGCCTCTCAATAAACGTAATTTTACAGGTAAGAAAATGAAAGATATTCTTTTGGGTGTAAACGTAGATCATATTGCAACACTTCGTCAAGCGCGTGGAACAAGTTACCCAGATCCAGCGCATGCAGCCAGTGTAGCAGAGCATGCAGGCGCAGACGGTATTACGATTCACTTACGTGAAGACAGACGCCATATTCAAGATCGCGACGTTTATGTGATGGCTAAAACTATCCAAACTCGCATGAATCTTGAAACCGCTGTTACCGATGAAATGATACAGATAGCGCTTGAAGTAAAACCCGAGTACGTGTGTTTAGTACCTGAAAAGCGCGAAGAGTTAACCACCGAGGGCGGCTTAGATGTAGCGGGTAATATAGATAAAATTAAAGCCGCAACAAAAACGCTTACCGACGCGGGTATTAAAGTATCGCTATTTATTGATGCAGATAAAGCACAATTAGATGCAGCTAAAGAATGTGGTGCTCCTTATGTAGAAATACACACAGGCGCGTATGCTGATGCAACAAATGATACTGATTTACACAAAGAGTTAGAGCATATTCGTGAAGGTGTTAAATACGCAGCAAGCTTAGGTTTGATTGTTAACGCTGGCCATGGTCTTCATTACCATAACGTTAAACCCATTGCCGCGATGCCTGAGATTTATGAGCTAAATATTGGCCACGCTATTATTGCTCGTGCAGCGATAGATGGGCTCGATAAAGCCGTACGCGACATGAAACGATTAATGATTGAAGCAAGAATGTAATACGAATCTACATAAGTATTTAAAAAGCTTAATTAAAAAAACGCGGTTAATGCCGCGTTTTTTTGTATCTAAAATTCAAAGCTTATCTTTGTAGCTCAGTTACGCTTGCATCAGCAAGTAAGTTTTCAAGCTCGTCCTGTAACTCAAATAATTCAGGTTCAATATTCTCTAACAAGCATTTATTTTTAAGTGATGTTTCAATTGTTTCTGCGAGTGATTTAAGTTTTGGTACACCAGTGTAACAACATGCGCCATGAAACTTGTGGACAATACTTAGGACTTGCTGACAATCATTACTCTCTATCGCTTTAGCAAGCAATGTAAGAGTTTCAGGGACGCTTAGAAGTAGCATATTAAGCATCTCTAGCGCTAACTCGCTCTTTCCTCCAGCACGCTGCAGGGCTTGTGCCCAATCAATTCGACTACTTTGAAATGGAGCCGGGCTTTGTGGTGTATCTGTTTTAGCTTTATCGCGATTAACCGGGGTCTGTGGACTATGATCGCTAATAATTTGTTTAAGCATATCTTCATCAATAGGCTTAGTTAAATAGCCTTTAAAGCCATCTTTTAGTAGTTGCTCTTTTTCGCTTTGAAGGGCGTGTGCCGTTACAGCTATAATTGGTGTATCTTCATTAAGTGATGATTCTTGTATAAGCTTGCATGCGGTTATACCGTCCATAATTGGCATCTGAATATCCATAAAAATTATGTCGTATTTATGACTTTTACTTAAGCTGTATGCTTGTGAACCATTATGTGCCGTTTCTATTACTTCAATCTGTTCACTTAATAAAGTATGGAGAAGTTTTAAGTTGGCATCGTTATCATCAACAACTAATACTTTTAACGGCAGCAAAGCTTGATCGTTTTGTTCAATATTATGAGTAGGGTGGTCAAGCCTGTAAGGTGCAGCAAGTACTTCACATAACTTACGGTGATTAAGTGGTTTACTTAAACACGCATCAGCACCGCTGCCTATAAAGGCTTCTCGCATATTGTGCGATACAGTATTAAGCATTAAATATAAGTAATCAGTAGATTCACGCACGGCTTTCACATAGCTTTTTAGTTGCTGCATATCATCAACTGATGCCATATGGCCAATTAAGCAAACATCATATTTATGTTCAGTATTTTTTATAGCGTCTAAAAAGCTAGTCTCGTTAAAACATGCCGTTACGCTTGATTCCCATTGAGTCAATAACGAAAGTACAGCGTGATGTGTATGCTCGTGTGGCTCTAAATACAAAATACGCTTACCAATGAGCGATTTAGTCGGTAAGTCGTTAGTAAATACATGATTGGGCAAACTAAACACACTATTGAATGTAAAACAGGTACCGTTACCTGGTGCAGAGTTTAATGTTATGCGGCCATTCATCGCTTCAACAATATGCTTGGTAATAATGAGGCCAAGACCTGTACCACCAAACTTACGTGTAATGCTTGAGTCCGCTTGCCCAAATGGCGTAAATAAAGAGTCTTGCTTATCCACAGGTATACCCACGCCAGTATCTGTTACTGACACAAGTAAAGAAGTACGTTCGTCGTCGAGTAACCGATGGCTTATGTCGACCTTAATGGAGCCTTTTTCAGTAAACTTAATCGCATTACTTAATAGGTTTATCAGTACTTGTTTAAAGCGAGTGGGATCGCCCGTTAAGTCATCTGGTACTTGTTGGTTAATGTAAATGGATAGCTCTAATTGCTTATCGTGTGCGCTAGGAGCAAGTAGTGTCATTACTTCATTTACTGCATCACGAAGTTGAAACTGAATCGACTCAAGTTCCATTGCACCCGCTTCTAGTTTGGAGAAGTCTAGAATGTCGCTAATAATAGTCATTAAACTATTTGCTGATAGCATAATAGTATCGAGATAATCTTTTTGATGCTTGTTTAGTGGTGTTTTATAAAGCTGGCGTGTGAATCCAATAACACCATTTAACGGAGTACGAAGTTCGTGACTCATTTTAGCTAAAAAGTCTGATTTTACGCGGTTAGCATCTTGAGCTTCTTTTTTTGCAAATGAGAGCTCTATATTTGAAGTTTCGTATTGCTCTAGTGTTTCGCGGTAGTCGCTAGTTGCTTGGTCAATATTTTTTTGCATTTCATCTTTTTGCATCACCATAGTGTGAGCAATGGTATTTAAGCCTTCTCGCAATAGCTCAAATTCACCTATCATGTTGTCGTTAAGGCCAGTACTTCTTTTACCTTCCACTAACTTGTCGGTTGCAAGTACTAACTTATTAAGCGGCGTCATAAACATGCGGCTTAACCTTAAAGCTAAAATTGCTGCAAACACCAATGATAAAATAATTACAATACCGCTAATTAATAAAGCACGTTGCTGCCCTATAACCGCTTGGTCTTTGTTTAGCTGTATAATAACGGTGCCCAGAGATGACTGAAAAGCAGATGGATCCCATTTAGAGTCGTGACTTGTATGGTTAATAATGGGCGTGAAGAATGTAACAAGCTCATCTGACTTTTGCACGTGGGTCGTTTTTAAATTTATGAGCGTTTTTTGATTAATTAACTTTTCAAATGAGCGGTGATAATTACTCGTCATTAATAGCGCATTATTTTTATCAAAAATTGCAATTGACTTAATTGTAGGAGAGTGCTTGTTATGTGTGTAGCTTATAAGGCGATTCAATAGCTGTTTGTTTTTTTCGAGCATGGGTTGCTCAAGCGCAATAGCAAGTGGCTCAGAAATAGTAGTACCTTGCTGATATAAAATTTCATCAAGCTCAATGTAACGATTTATTGTAAAATAGCCACCAAGTAGTAATCCTATGATCACCGTTGGGATCAGGGTCAGTGTTAAAACAGAATCGCGTAAGCCTAATTTGGTCATAATGGGAGCGTTTTATCGTTATTAGTATGATTTGAGTATATACGGTTCAACACGCATTCTAAAGCATCTAAATATAGGTGCTTCATAAATAAACTGAAGGTAATGCCTAATGGCGCAAATTTTTAAAGCGAAAAAAAAACCGCTTAAGCAACAAACACTAGAATTAAATATAACGGGAATGGATCATCAAGGGCGTGGCATTGCGAAGCATAATAATAAAGTATGTTTTGTGAGCGGTGCATTACCAAATGAAACAGTTAAAGCAACGCTCGTCGAAGATAAAGCTAAATACAGCAGTGCAAAAGTAATTAAAATTATTAAAGCGAGTGAATCAAGAGTTGACGCTTTTTGTGAGCACTATAATCAGTGTGGTGGCTGCCAATTACAGCATTTAGAAGTAAGCCAACAAGTTGTAGAAAAACAAACTGCAGTTACTCAGTTATTTAGTAAGTTTGCTAAATTAAACAGCTTAAACTGGCAAGCTCCATTATTAAGAAAGTCTGTGCATTACAGGCGCAGCGCTCGCATAGCTGTTATGTTTGATAAAGCAGCTAAAAAAATGCGTGTGGGTTATAGAGCAAGCGGTTCAAAAAATATTGTGAGTATTAATAAATGTGCAGTACTTGATGAAGTATTTGCGGATGTTTTTACACTTTTTGATGGTTTAATTAATCAACACAAAGCGCTGCACAGTATAAGCCATTTACAGTTATGCCAAAGTGATGAGAAAAACTTTGTTGTTATTCGTCACACTAAAGCAATTAACGATGATACAAAGGCTTTGGTTGAGCACATAACAAAAAGCCAACAGTTTGAAGTTGTATGGCAAAGCGAGAGCGATGTAATTGATCATTCACACTTAGCCATGCCGTTTTATTATCTTAAAGAGTTTGATCTAAAATTTGAATTTGGTTTAGGTAATTTTATTCAGGTAAATGCGCAAGTTAACGAAGCTATGTTAAAGCAAGCCGCAAATTGGCTTGATTTAAAAGGTGATGAAAATTTATTGGATTTATTTTGTGGCATTGGTAATTTCTCATTAGTGTTGGCAAAACAAGCAAAATCTGTAATTGGCGTAGAAGGTGTGACTTCAGCGGTTGCAATGGCTGCTCAAAATGCGCAAACTAACTCTATTACCAATGCGCAGTTTCATTGCTTTGATTTAACGCAAAGCATACAGAGCGCCCCATGGTTTAGTAAAAACTTAGATGTGCTTGTACTCGATCCATCTAGGACTGGTGCAATGGCTGTATTAGAGCAATTATCTTTAAAGCAGTTTAAAACTATTTTATATGTCTCTTGTGACCCTGTTACTTTAGCCCGTGACAGCGCAATTATTTCACAAGCTGGCTTTGATCTTAATAAAATTGGGCTAATGAATATGTTCCCTCATACAGGGCATATTGAAACTATGGCGTTATTTCAACGGAGGTAGAACGCATTATGGTAGCTACACGACAATCACATCAACAAGATGAGACAACAGATTTTAGCACTCGGCTTTCATTTCTTGCCTTGTCTGAAGAAAAAACAGAGCTACTTACTAAAGCGCAAGCGCTCTGCGTAAAATGTGATAATGAAAGCAGGCAAACTACTGCAATCGAAATGGTTGAAATTTTAGCTGAGCTAAATCTCGACCCCGAATCGTTAGCTACTGCGTATTTAACCCCGTATTTTTTAAACGATTTAATATCACTAGAAACCATAGAAGAGCAGCTTGGTAGTAATATAGCCATGCTGTTAACTGGGGTTGCACAAATGGCCACTATTAGTACTTTATCGCATCAAGGTAAAGGAACTATGCAAGTTGATAATATTCGAAAAATGTTATTAACCATGGTTGAAGATGTGCGCGCCGTGGTCATTAAGCTTGCCGAGCAGGTATGTCATTTACGTAATGTAAAAAATGCGGATGAAGAAGACCGCGTCATTGCCGCTAAAGAAACGGCTGATATTTTTGCACCATTGGCAAACAGATTAGGAATAGGGCAATTAAAGTGGGAACTGGAAGATTTATCGTTTAGATATTTGCACCCAGGCACCTATAAAAGCATAGCCAAACAACTTGACGACAAACGTCTTACGCGCGAAGCCTATATGGAAGATATGGTTGAGCAAGTAAAAAACCGTTTAAGTGAAGCGGGCATAGAGGCCCAAGTTTATGGCCGCCCCAAGCACATTTACAGCATTTATAAAAAAATGCAGCAAAAAAACTACGAGTTTGATCAGCTTTTTGATATTCGTGCAATGCGTATCGTTGTTGAACGCCTACAAGATTGTTATGGAGCGCTGGGTATTGTGCACACCAATTGGCGTCATCTTAATAAAGAGTTTGACGACTATGTAGCAACCCCAAAACAAAACGGCTATCAGTCAATCCATACCGTAGTATTTGGGCCTGAAGGTAAAACAGTAGAAATACAAATTCGTACCAGCGATATGCATCAAGATGCTGAGTTGGGTGTGGCTGCACACTGGATGTACAAAGAAGGTGCATTACCGGGACGCGGCTCGGGTTATGAGCAAAAAATTAGCTGGTTGCGTAAGTTACTTCAATGGCAAGAAGAAGTGGTTGATGGTGGCGATTTAGCAGAAGAGCTTAAAAACCAAGTAGTAGAAGACCGCGTATACATATTTACCCCAAGCGGCGATATTATCGATTTACCACTTGGCGCTACACCACTTGATTTTGCTTACTACATTCACTCAAATGTAGGGCATCGTTGTATTGGCGCAAAAATTTTCGGCAAAATAGTGCCGTTCACGCATCAACTTACAACTGGGGATCAGGTAGAAATACTGACCCAAAAACAACCAAATCCAAGTCGTGATTGGTTAAACCCGTCATTAGGATACATTAAGTCATCGCGCGCTAGAGCCAAAATTCATCACTGGTTTAAACAGCTCGACCGCGACAAAAACTTAAGTGCGGGGAAAGAAATTCTCGACAGTGAATTACAAAAGCTTAATTTAACATACAAAGATTTAGAGCCAGCCATCAAGCGTTTTAATTTTAAAGAACTTGATGACTTAATGGTTGCAATTGGTGCGGGCGATGTACGCCTCAATCAAATGCTTAACTTTGTAAGTGATCGGACAGAAGATGAACCGGTTATTCGTATTAAAGCGCCTAGCAAAGTAACCGGTGACAAAAACGGCATAGTGGTTGATGGCGTTGGTAGCTTAATGAGCCATGTAGCAAAATGCTGTCGTCCTGTCCCTGGCGATGAAATAATAGGTTATATAACGCAAGGTCGAGGGATAGGTGTTCATAAGGAAGACTGTGATTCGTTTAATAACTTAAAAAATCAGCATCCAGAGCGTGTTATTTCGGTAAGTTGGTCTGATGATATCAACGGCTCGTACGCACTAAGTATTAAAATAGAAGCAACCGATCGTTCTGGGCTAATACGCGATATAAGCTCAGTACTTGCTAACGAAAAAGTAAATGTTTTAAATATGAACGTAAATACGGTTGAAGATAATCAGTTAGCTATATTTACGATGCAAATAGAAGTACATGACTTATCGGGTACTAACCGTGTTCTTTCTAAGTTACACCAAATTGAAGGTGTACACGATGCCAAGCGTGGTCATTAATCATGAATGATAATGCAGCGCTTACACAACTTCTTAGCATAATGAAAACACTGCGAGATCCCAAGGGCGGTTGCCCGTGGGATCTCAAACAAGATTTTAAATCTATTGTGCCGCATACACTAGAAGAAGCATACGAAGTTGCCGACTGTATTGAGTCAGGCAACTTAGATGAGCTTAAAGGTGAATTGGGTGATTTGTTATTTCAAATTATTTTTTATGCGCAGCTTGCACAAGAGCAAAATCTATTTGATTTTAATGATGTAGTAGAGCAATTAAACGATAAGCTTACCCGTCGTCACCCGCATGTTTTTGGTGAAAAAAAAGAGCTCACAGACGATCAATTATCGCAACAGTGGCAAGCAATCAAAGCACAAGAACGCAGTGCTAGAGCGCAAACAGAATCACCTTCTTTTTGGCAAGATATTCCTGCCAATATGCCAAGCTTAAGTAAAGCTAAAAAAATTCAACAACGCGTTGCCGCACTTGGTTTCGATTGGCCAACGTATCACGGTGCACTTGATAAAGTGAGCGAAGAAGTGCTTGAAGTAAAAGAAGCGATTGAGCAAGACCCGTTATCTGATCATACAGCGGAAGAGCTCGGCGACTTACTTTTTGCCACTGTTAATGTTGTACGCCATGTTAAACGAGATCCCGAACAACTGCTTCGTAGCGCTAATGATAAGTTTTCAGCGCGTTTTGAAAAGGTAAACGCCTATTTGCATGCGCAAGGTAAAAGCTTAGATACAGCAACCTTTGAAGAGATGGATAGTGCGTGGGATGCGATTAAAAAAGTAAAATAGGCTTAATGTTAAATAGTGCACATTTTTTGTGCGCGTATTAGCTAATTTTAGCTGGATTGATAAGCAGTGTTTTGGTACAATTTCGCCCCGTCTTGATGATATACCCTTAGGCTCTTCTTTGGGTGTTATATTCCTTTTAATTCCTGATATTCTAGGGTTCGCATGAGTACAAAATTTATCTTCGTTACTGGCGGAGTTGTTTCTTCGTTGGGTAAAGGTATTGCCGCAGCTTCACTGGCCGCTATTTTAGAAGCCCGTGGTTTAAATGTTACCATTTTAAAGCTGGATCCTTACATCAACGTTGACCCAGGCACAATGAGCCCAATTCAACACGGTGAAGTTTACGTTACAGAAGACGGCGCAGAAACTGACCTTGATTTAGGTCACTACGAGCGTTTTATTCGTACCAAAATGACTAGTCGTAATAACTTCACACAAGGCCGTGTATATGAAGACGTATTACGTCGTGAGCGCCGTGGTGAATACCTAGGCGCTACTATTCAGGTTATTCCACATATCACTAACGATATTAAGCAACGTGTATACGACGGTGCTGAAGGTTATGATATTGCTATTGTAGAAATTGGCGGCACTGTAGGTGATATAGAATCACAACCGTTTATTGAAGCAATTCGTCAGATGGGAACTGAAATTGGCCGCGAACGCGCGCTATTTATTCACTTAACGTTAGTGCCATTTTTAGGCCCTGCAGGTGAAGTTAAAACAAAACCAACTCAGCACTCTGTTAAAGAGTTACGCTCAGTAGGTATTCAGCCAGATATTCTTATTTGTCGTTCAGACCGTAAACTACCTAATAATGAGCGTGCAAAAATCTCATTATTCACAAACGTAGAAGAAAAAGCGGTTATTTCATTACCTGACGTAGACAGCATTTATAAAATTCCTGCGTTATTAAAAACGCAAGAATTAGATAACTTCGTATGTCGTCGTTTTCACTTAGATCCACCAGAAGCAGATTTAGCTGAGTGGGAACAAGTACTTTATCAAGAGTCTAACCCAACGGGTGAAGTGACAATTGGTATGGTTGGTAAATACACTGAATTACCAGATGCGTACAAATCGGTTAACGAAGCATTAAAGCATGCGGGCCTTAAAAACCGTTTAACAATTAATATTCAATACGTAGATTCACAAGATTTAGAAAACAAAGGTGTTGAATTACTTTCACACTTAGATGCTATTTTAGTACCGGGTGGATTTGGCGGACGTGGTGTTGAGGGTAAAATCTTAGCGGCTAAATACGCACGTGAAAATAAAGTACCATACCTAGGTATTTGTTTAGGTATGCAAGTAGCATTAATTGAATATGCACGTAATGTTGCAGGCTTAACGGATGCAAACTCTACAGAGTTTAATGCAAACTCAGAAGCGCCAGTAGTTGGCTTAATTACTGAATGGCTAGATGCTGAAGGTAATGTTGAAACACGTAGCGAAAAATCTGATTTAGGTGGCACTATGCGTTTAGGCGCACAAAAATGTCATTTAACACCAGGTTCTAAAGTACGCGAAGTATATGGCAGCGACGAAATTGTTGAACGTCATCGTCATCGCTACGAAGTAAATAATAACTTTGTAGAAATACTTGAAAAAGCAGGCTTAAGCTTTACTGGTTTATCAGAAGATAAAAAACTGGTAGAAATTATCGAAAATAAAGATCACCCATGGTTTATTGCCGCGCAGTTCCACCCGGAATTCACGTCAACTCCACGTGATGGTCATCCGTTGTTTGAAGGGTTTGTAGCAGCCGCGCATATCCACCAAAAAGCGAATTCGTAATTTTAAAAGCCGTGCATATTGCACGGCTTTTTTGTTTTAAGGGCTGACTAAGCTATATAAAACGTAGTAAAGTTAGCTGAACTCACCATTTTGGGAATATAGAGGAATCAAGATGTCAGAAATCGTAAAAGTAATCGGTCGCGAAATTATGGACTCGCGTGGTAACCCAACTGTTGAAGCAGACGTACATTTAGTAGATGGCTCTTGGGGTCGTGCAGCAGCACCTTCAGGCGCATCTACTGGTACTCGTGAAGCATTAGAGTTACGCGACGGTGATAAATCACGTTACTTAGGTAAAGGTGTATTAAAAGCAGTTGGTTATATCAATAACGAAATTGCTGATGCTTTAAAAGGCCAAAGTGCATTAGATCAAAGCGCTGTAGATAAAGTGATGCTAGATTTAGACGGTACCGAAAATAAAGAAAAATTAGGTGCAAACGCAATCTTAGCTGTATCACTAGCAACTGCAAAAGCAGCTGCACAGTCTAAAAAAGTTGAGCTTTATGAACATATCGCTGACTTAAACGGCACGCCAGGTGTTTACTCTATGCCACTTCCAATGATGAACATCATCAATGGTGGTGAACATGCAGATAACTCTGTAGATATTCAAGAATTCATGATCCAACCTGTTGGCGCTAAAAACTTCCGCGAAGGCCTACGTATGGGTGCTGAAGTATTCCATAGCCTTGCTAAAGTACTTAAAGCTGATGGTCATTCAACAGCGGTTGGCGATGAAGGTGGTTTTGCACCTAACCTTGCATCTAACGAAGCGGCTCTTGCTGCAATTAAAGTAGCTGTTGCAAACGCAGGTTACGAGCTAGGTAAAGATATTACTTTAGCGATGGATTGTGCTGCATCTGAGTTCTACGACAAAGAAGCAAATATCTACGACCTTAAGGGTGAAGGCAAAAAATTCACTTCTGAAGAATTTAACTTCTTCTTACAAGATCTTACTAATCAGTACCCAATCGTTTCTATTGAAGATGGTCTTGATGAGTCTGATTGGGATGGCTTTGCACATCAAACTAAACTAATGGGTGATAAAATCCAATTAGTAGGTGATGATTTATTTGTAACAAATACTAAGATTTTAAAACGTGGTATCGACAACGGTATTGCTAACTCAATCTTAATTAAGTTTAACCAAATCGGTTCTTTAACTGAAACTTTAGCTGCAATCAAAATGGCTAAAGACGCTGGTTTTACTGTTGTTATTTCTCACCGTTCTGGTGAAACTGAAGATTCAACAATTGCTGATTTAGCTGTTGGTACTGCTGCAGGTCAAATTAAAACAGGTTCATTGAGCCGTTCTGACCGTGTTGCAAAGTACAACCAATTGCTACGTATTGAAGAGCAATTAGGTGATAAAGCACCGTACAACGGTCTTAAAGAAGTTAAAGGTCAGTAATTCTATTTTATATAGAATCTAATTTTTAATTTTAGATGATAAAATCCTCGCATAAGCGGGGATTTTTTATGCCTGATACTTTTTCAAAGAGATGAGAATAAGTTGTAGGGTTAAGCTTGCTGGCGCGCGCACAGAGCGAAAGAGGGTGGCGGCAATAATATTAAAGGTTACTTAAGTTTTAATATTTTATAACACAGTTAAAGCTGAAACTGCTGCTTTAAAATATCACCTGTAAAACTGGTTTTTAAGTAAAAGCCACGGGGTAGGGTTTTAATTATTTGCCCATTTGGACCAATAGCATCAGTCACTATTTTGCTATGAGCTGCTTTAGGGCGTATTTGCATCGCATCGCCTAAATGGCCTGATATTTCGTCGACTCTACCTAGCGCAATTAGCTCCATTTGCTCTTCCCAGTCGCGCTGTAATAAAGCGTCCTGTTCAGGTGAGGGTTGCCACAAAAAGCCGCTGCCAATGGTTCTATCAAACGGGGCAATATCACGTTCGCTTAAAATTGGCAGCCATAAAACATGATTTAGTTTTTTACGTACAGAGCTGGTATGCCACGTCATTCCTGTAACGTTCATTAAAGGTGTAACCGATACAAACGTAGTTTCCAGTGGCCTACCTTTATAGGAAATAGGGAGTGTTTTTAGCTCAATTCCTAAATCTTCAAAATCCGGAAGTGGTTTTGAGCCCGCAGTAGCACCTAGTACGTATTCAATTAACTGACCAGTCCAACCTTTTTCGCGCAGTAAATCATCTGGCGTTTTAAAATTATACTTGTTAGCAAGCTGCCCTAGAGTTAATCCGGCAATATTATTAACGCGTTGCATTAAATCGTTAATTGAGTGTGGTTTTGTAGGTCGCATGTCATGCCAATTTTATTAAAATATGAATATTATAGAGGTTTAATAACTCACTAACTACGTTGAAATTACTTATGCGGAGAAACTGCATATGATAGTTTTTTGTTATTGAGCTACTTTTTATTGCGATTATAAGTATCAATTCAACGTAATCAGTATTCTTAATTTCGGTTGTATAAATATCATAGCCATGATAGCAAATAGGCTAAGCCGTGGATATCTCTAGAGTTGTGTGTTTTTTGCCCGCTTGTTGTTTGGGTTAATTTTGAGCATATTGAAATTAAGCTGCTTTACTTTAAGTTACTGACTCAGTTGGTTTTTTTAATGTTGTACATTCAGTTTTGATTAAGCAATTTAAAAGTTGTAAGGATAAATACAACTATATGAACATGTTTATCCACAGAATCTGTGGAGAAGCCAAGTTTTTGGATCTAATATTGTGGATTTGTTTGCAAAATGAGCGTGTTTTACAAAAGTTATGCACAAACTGTGAGTAACTAGAGGAAAACAAGAACCGCAATAGCCTTGTTAAGTTATTTTCCAAATATTTACCCACTCTCCATAATTTATCAATGTACTAAAAGCTCAAACTTAGCTTACTAATCGGGTTGGGTATAATAGTATTTGCCGTATTGCGGCTAATGTGGAACAATCATTAAAAATCGACTTACAAATGAGGCACTAAGGTGATTGATGCCGAAGGTTTTCGTGCCAATGTCGGAATTGTGATTTGCAATAATCAGGGACAGGTTTTTTGGGCCAGACGTTATGGTCAACACTCTTGGCAATTTCCCCAAGGTGGTGTTGATGATGGCGAAACTGCAGAACAAACCATGTACCGTGAATTACACGAAGAAGTAGGGTTGCGACCAGAAGATGTAGAAATAGTCGCAAGCTCAAAACATTGGTTACGCTATAAATTACCCAAACGATTAATCCGCCGAGACTCTAGTCCGGTGTGTATTGGGCAAAAACAAAAATGGTTTTTACTAAAATTACGCTGTAAAGACGAAGATGTAAATTTACTTAAAACCCATCATCCTGAATTTGATGATTGGCGCTGGGTAAGTTATTGGTATCCTGTAAGACAGGTTGTATCGTTTAAACGGGATGTTTATCGACGTGTAATGAAAGAGTTTGCTCCTTTCGCCATGCCTTTTAATAAGAGAGAACAACATAAAGATCATTGGCGAAGTAAAAGGTAGTTAATTCAGAATAAAATAAAGGAGCAGGACATGCTGGCTACACTGAGATCTATTGCGGAGTCTGTATCGCGACAAGCGAATTTAGACAGCGCATTAGTGTGCTTTGTGCAAATGGTTAAAGATGCCATGAAAACCCAGTGCTGCTCCATTTATTTTGCAGATTACAGCCAAGACAATTTTGTACTTATGGCAACCGAAGGGCTAAACCCCGATGCGGTAGGTAAGTTTAGAATTGGTTTTACCGAAGGTTTAGTTGGCCTAGTGGCGCAACGCGAAGAACCTATTAATATTGCATTTGCTAAATCGCATCCTCGTTTTAAGCTCTCCCCCGAAGTAAACGAAGAAGGCTACAACGCTTTTTTATCTGTACCCGTTGTTCATCAAAAAAAAGTACTGGGCGTTATTGTTGTCCAACAAAAAATGGCACGTGTATTTAGCCAAGACGAAGAGTCGTTTTTAATAACGCTTTCTGCTCAACTTGCGTCACAGTTAGCGCATGCTGAAATTAAAGAAATACTACGCCAAGATGAGTCATCTCATCAAACGTCTGTTTTAAAAGGTGTATCGAGTGCTCCAGGAATAGGTATAGGACAAGCATTTGTTGTATTACCAAAACTTGATTTTAAATCTATTGAGCTTTTAAAAGACAGTGACGTCACTGAGCAGCGCCGTTTATTTACTCAAGCTGTAGCTGCAACGCGCAAAGAATTTAATACCCTATCGATGACGCTAAGCGACTCGATTCCGCATGAAGCTCTTGCGGTATTTGATGTGTATCAACAACTGCTTGATGCTAAAAGTTTAGGGCATAATGTTGAAATGCAATTACAAGAAGGCTGGTGTGCTAAAAGCGCCCTAAAAATTGTAATAGAGCGTTTAATATCTCAATTTAATGCCATGCAAGACCCTTATATAAAAGAGCGTGCTGTTGACGTTAAAGACATTGGTCTTCGCGTATTACACCATCTTGTAAATACCGAGCACGCTGTTAAAAATTATCCGCCCAACACTATTTTAATTGCTAATACCTTAACACCCGCCATGCTTGCTGAAGTGCCAAAAGGTCACTTAACAGGCGTTGTAAGCGTAAATGGCTCTGCAAATAGCCATGCTTCTATATTAACGCGTGCGATGGGGATCCCTGCCATTTGGGGTATAGAAGATTTACCTCTACTACAGTTTAATGGCAAACCGATGATTTTAGATGCATTTGCTGGGCGTTTATATATATCGCCTTCACAAATGCTGATGGATGAATACACAGAGTTACAGCATCAAGATAACCTACTTAATAACCGCTTTTTAGCAGAGCAAGACTCAGAATCAATTACGCTTGACGGTGAACACGTTAGCTTATTATTAAATGCAGGCCTTGAGCTTAATACCGAGCAAAGTAGCGCGCATATTTGTGACGGTGTGGGGCTTTATCGGACCGAAGCGTGGTTTATGCAAAAGGGTCAGTTTCCTTCGCAATCAGAGCAAGAAAACTGGTACCGAGAAGTACTAACTAGCTATCATCCTAATCCTGTGGTTATGCGTACATTGGATATTGGGGGCGATAAGGTACTTGATTACTTTAATATTACCGAAGAAAACCCATTTTTAGGTTGGCGTGGTATTCGTATTAGCCTTGATCATCCCGAGTTATTTTTAGATCAACTAAAAGCGATGCTTAAAGCAAATATTGGTTTAGGTAATTTAAAAATAATGCTCCCTATGATCAGCGGCACTGAAGAAGTTGATGAGTCACTTGCGTTATTTGAACAGGCTTATTTTGAATTAAGTGAAAAATACCCAGAGCAAACCATAGAAAGACCCGACATAGGTATAATGCTGGAAGTACCTTCAAGTGTATTTATGCTTCCTGAGTGGTCAAAAAAAGTCGATTTTTGCTCAGTAGGCAGTAACGATTTAACACAGTATTTATTAGCAGTAGACAGAGCTAACGCACGTGTAGCCGAACTTTTTAACCCTTATCACCCAGGTGTACTAAGAGTACTAAATAAAGTGGCGCACGAATGTGAGCAATATGAACTGCCATTTAGTTTGTGTGGTGAACTAGGCGGCGATCCTGAAGGTGCTATTTTGCTTATTGCCATGGGTTACAGACGCCTTAGTATGAACTTATCATCGCTTAATAAAGTAAAGTGGGTACTTAGGCGTTTAAATGTCAGTGACATGGAACAACTATTAAGTGAATGTTTAGCGCAATCCACAGCCAAACAAGTACTACGTTTAACGCGAAGCTTTATGCTAGAGCATAAATTAGGTGATTTGTTTTACACCCCAAAATAAGCTCGTACGCCTAATTAATTGCAATACACAGATGCTATTAGTTTTATAATCCTTTAATATATAAACCTTAAAAAGGTATTTGAGATTACTATGTATGACTTAGGTTTGTTAGTCGCAAGCTGCGCACTACTAGGCTGTATTGTTGGGTTTTTAGCTGGATTACTAGGCATTGGCGGCGGTTTAATTATCGTTCCAGTACTAAGCACTCTGCTACTCTCATTTAATGTAACGTCGGCTGATCATGTATTAGTAATTGCTATTGCAACCTCACTCGCTTCTATTTTATTTACTTCAACGTCTTCAGCGCTGGCTCATCATAAAAATGATAACGTGCCTTGGGCAATTGCACCATGGGTTATGTCGGGTGTGGCTTTAGGCGCACTTGTTAGTGGCTTTGCAGCAAGTTTAATCCCTGAACAAATATTACGTACAGTGTTTGCTATAAGCGTTGTATTTATTGCAGCCAGAATGGTGCTCTCCGCGCGTAATAAATCGATGTCAGAAAAACCGTTGCCGGCAGGTCCTATTTTAGGGGGCGTTTCTGCAATAATGGGCGGGTTATCAGGGTTAATAGGAATTGGCGGTGGAGCTTTAATAGTACCGATGCTTAATTATTTTTCGGTTGATATAAAAAAAGCAATTGGCTGTGCGGCAGCGTGCGGAATTGTTATTGCATTATTTGGTTCTATTGGTTACATCAGCGCAGGCTGGCATGTTACCGATTTAGAGCATGGTTTTGCCGGGTTTGTTTACTTACCTGCATTATTTGGGATTGTTATTACCTCGTGGTTTGTTGCGCCCATTGGCGCTAAAGCAACTCACTATTTACCTGTTAATACAATTAAGAAAGTTTTCGCGGTGCTGCTTGTAGTTATCGCAATTAAAATGGTTTTTAGCTAAAGGTTTATTTTTTATGGCACTTGAGTTTCCTCAAATTGATCCAATTATTTTTTCTGTTGGACCACTAAGCGTACGTTGGTATGGCTTAATGTACTTAATAGGTTTTGCATTTGCGATGTGGTTTGCTAATCGTCAAGCGTCAAAGCCAAATTCGGGTTGGACTAAAGACCAAGTAAGCGATTTACTGTTTTACGGCATGTTAGGGGTAATACTAGGTGGGCGTATTGGCTACGTATTGTTTTACCAGTTTAGTTATTTTATAGAAAACCCACTGTATTTATTTAGAATAGATCAGGGCGGTATGTCGTTCCATGGTGGAACACTTGGTGTTATAACCGCCGTCGCAATTTTTTCGTGGACGCGTAAAAAGTCACTGCTTCAAGTAGGCGACTTTGTTGCACCACTTGTTCCTGTAGGGCTTTTAGCAGGGCGTATTGGTAACTTTATAAACGGTGAGTTATGGGGCCGAGTTACTGACGTGCCATGGGCAATGGTATTTCCAACGGGCGGTCCGCTTGCGCGTCACCCATCGCAATTATATGAAGCATTTTTTGAAGGCTTAGTACTGTTTTTAATCCTGCAATGGTTTATTAAAAAACCACGTCCAGCAGGCAGCGTAGCTGGTGTATTTTTATTAGGTTACGGCGTGTTTAGATTCTGTATTGAATATTTCCGCCAACCCGATGCACAACTAGGTTTATTTGCCGACTTTATTTCAATGGGACAAATATTGTCACTTCCTATGATAGTGGGTGGTTTAGGTTTATTAATTTGGGCATATAAGCAACCACAACACGTTAAAACAGCTAAGGCATAATAAGAAAAACATGAAACAATATTTAAAATTATGTCAGCGTATTGTTGACGAAGGTCAGTGGGTCGAAAACAAACGTACAGGTACGCGTTGTTTAACCGTTATTAATGCCGATTTAGAATACGATGTGGCTAATAATAAGTTTCCAATGATCACGACGCGCAAAAGTTACTACAAAGCAGCGATTGCTGAGTTACTAGGATATTTACGCGGTTACGACAGCGCTGAGCAGTTTCGTGAGATTGGCTGTAAAACATGGGATGCCAACGCTAACGATAACAACGCATGGCTCAATAACCCTAACCGTAAAGGTGAGGATGACATGGGGCGTGTTTATGGCGTACAAGGCCGTGGTTGGCAACGTCCAGATGGCTCAACGCTTGATCAGCTTTCCAAAGTTATTAATAACTTAAAAAATGGCATTGATGACCGTGGTGAAATAATCACGTTTTATAATCCAGGTGAGTTTGAGCTTGGTTGTTTGCGCCCGTGTATGCATACGCACACTTTCTCCTTACTTGGCGATACGCTATACTTAACGTCATACCAGCGAAGCTGTGATGTACCGCTCGGCCTTAATTTCAATCAAATTCAGTGTTTTGTGTTGCTTGCGTTAGTGGCTCAAATTACCGGCCACAAAGCGGGTAAGGCGTATCATAAAATTGCTAATGCACATATTTACGAAAACCAACTTGAACTGATGCGAGACGTGCAGTTAAGGCGTGAGCCATTTGAATCACCTCAGTTAAAAATTAATCCAAAAATTAAATCATTAGAAGACATAGAAACGTGGGTAACACGAGACGACTTTGAAGTAACAGGCTATCAATGCCATGAAGTGATTCAATATCCATTTTCAGTATAATAAAAGATTAAGGAAAACATAAAATGAAAGCAGTGATCCCAGTAGCGGGCCTTGGTACTCGTATGTTACCAGCCACTAAAGCAATTCCTAAAGAAATGCTTCCAGTGGTAGACCGTCCTTTAATTCAATATGTAGTAAACGAAGCCGTTGCTGCAGGAATTAAAGAAATAGTGTTAGTAACGCACTCAAGTAAAAATTCAATCGAAAATCACTTCGATACAAGTTTTGAACTAGAAGCTACTTTAGAAAAGCGTGTTAAGCGGCAACTACTTGCCGAAGTGCAAGCAATCTGCCCTAAAGACGTAACCATTATTCACGTACGCCAAGGTGAAGCAAAAGGCTTAGGCCATGCTATTAGTTGTGCAGCGCCTATTATTGGTAACGAACCGTTTGTAGTTATTTTGCCAGATGTAATTATTGATGATGTAGAGAGCGATCTTAAAAAAGATAACTTAGCAGAAATGATCGCTAATTTTGAGAAAACTAAGCACAGCCAAATTATGGTAGAACCAGTACCAATGGCACAAGTGAACCAGTTTGGTGTGGTTGATTTAGGTGATGTTGACTTAAAGCAAGGTGAAAGCTCGCCAATTCTTAATATGGTAGAAAAGCCGCCAGTAGATGAAGCTCCATCAAACTTAGCTGTAGTGGGTCGATACGTATTAAGCGAAAATATCTGGCCGTTACTTGCAAAAACTCCGCAAGGTGCAGGCGACGAAATTCAATTAACTGACGCAATTGCGATGTTAATGGAACACGAAAAAGTAGATGCATACGCTATAAAAGGCCGTAGCCACGATTGTGGAAGTAAAATTGGTTACTTAAAAGCAACGATTGAGTTTGCACTTCGTCGCGATGAATTTGCCGATGAATTAAAATCATTTATTAAAAAACTGATTTAACAGTTAACGTAAAACATGAAAGGCGCCTATATCGGCGCCTTTTTTATGAGTTTTATTAGGATCAAAATAAGAAAAGGAATAGCTCTAAAATAAAAGTTTTTAAGTCATTACAGACATATTGTTATTTATGTTGTAAAGTTTGTGTTAATTGGCATTGAATTTGTATTAAATAATGCTCTCAAGGAAGGGGTGGAGTATGCAGCGTTGTGTTTTACGAAATACTGACAAGCATGCGAAGAGCTAAGTTTTATAGCTCACAGCTTAAATAAAGTTAAACGCTTTCTTGTGAGAATGTTTAACTGAAATGTAGTGTAAAAACACTGCTTTCAGGACAACTAATACATGTTTATATATAAAAAAAATAACATTGGGCTTTTACTTAGCTTGCTAATGCTTTTATTTGGTACAGCATGCAGCGTCTCGCCTGAAATAAAAACCATTGATGAACAGCCTCAAAGCAACTCGCCTGACTACGTATCAATTACAGCCCTTGAACTTGCACAGCTAAAAGATGCCGCAATGCAGTGGCAACAAGCTCGTGAAGGTATAGAGCGAATTTTAAGATTAGAAAAAGAAATAACTTACCTCGTAAATCATATCGATATTATAAACAGCAAAGCTATTGCGCAGTCTAATCAAGGGTATAGCAGCAAGTCTGTACGCTCACCACGAAACACACGCAATGTTAAGTCACGCCAACAAGTTAAACAAAATTACAGTAATAAAAAACAAACTGTAAAATTAAATAAACCTAAACATGTATTTGCTTTACAGGTAGCTTCGGTTGACTCAGAGCAAGGTGTGGCTAAAGCATGGCAAGAGCTAAATACTAAAGCAGCACCGTTGTTTAGAGACAAAATATTGACTAACGTAGAAACCGCCAAAATAAACGACAAAATGTTTTACAGGCTAAAACTTGGCTCTTACCAAAACTTTAAAAATGCAAAAGCAGACTGTGACGTATTCAAGTTGTACAAACTCGATTGCATAGTAAGTAACTATACCGATAAGCCAGTAAGGCTGTAGTTAAAATAGAAACTTGCTTAAAATCTGTTTATCCATAAAATACACCCTTCATAATTAAATACGCTTAGGGAGTATATGACCCCATAAAACAACGTCATTTCAGGGAAGGAAAATGCTTTTAAAACGGAGCTTAGAATGCATGATGCTAATGGGTGTACTTGTTTTATCTGCATGTAACTCATCTCAACAAGTTAATATGGCTCAAGCAATACAGCAACCGATTCTTATTGAAAAGTCTGATTTGGAGCCGCTCAAAAGCTTTGCGGCACAATGGGAAAGCTCTCAACCAAAAGTAGAGCAGCTACTCAAGTTAGAAAATAAATTAACGCAGCTTGCTACTAATCTAAAACAACTAAATGATTCTGATGTTCTAAATACTCGTGTAAATGATGTAGTTAATAACCAAAGTATATTAAAAACTGACTCGGCATTGTTTGCTTTGCAAATTGCCGCTTTTAAAAATAAAGATGCATTGAAAAAGAAGCTCAGCGAATTCCAAGAAAAAACACCACAAAATATCATCTTATCTACTGAGATAAATGTAGAAACCGTAAGTGTTAATAACACAACTTTTTATCGATTGAAGTTAGGTGCTTATAGAAATTCAGCGGATGCGAAAAATGATTGTTTAGCTCTTATAAAGCAACAAGTAGCATGTTTTGTTAGCTCTTATGTTCAACAACCTTACAGAAGTACGATATAGGCATACAAATTGCTTCATCCTCAGTATGTTTTGAAGAGGATGGCAATTATGCGCCTTTTACTGCCTTTATTATTTTTAAATTTAGCTGCTTGTAACTTGGTGCCGCCGCCAGAACCAAGCGTGCCTACAGATGCACCTAAAGCA
Source organism: Pseudoalteromonas sp. C8 (assembly GCF_011378685.1). Classification (NCBI taxonomy): domain Bacteria; kingdom Pseudomonadati; phylum Pseudomonadota; class Gammaproteobacteria; order Alteromonadales; family Pseudoalteromonadaceae; genus Pseudoalteromonas; species Pseudoalteromonas sp. C8. The sequence continues at coordinate 38,046 of NZ_WTKT01000001.1, read as the reverse complement.
GCCATGGCTCCTTTTACGGTTAATGACTATGTAGTTAATTTAACGTCGCAACTTAACCACCTAAACGGAGCATTAAATGCTAATGCACGTGTTGGCGTTAGTAGCTTCTTTTATGCAGATGCACTAGATACAAAATTAGTGACAGGGCAGGCCTCAGGCTTAAGTCAGCAGATCCAAGAAAGTCTGCTTACACAATTTACTCAACTGGGTTATCACACCGTTGAGTACAGACTTGGGAATAACCTCTCTTTATCAGAAAACTCAGATAGTATTTTAAGTCGCGATTTAAGTAAATTACGTAATCGCCAAAATATTGACTTAGTTATCACAGGAACAGTGACTCGTCAGCAGCATGCATACATAGTTAATGCACGGCTTGTGAATATAGAAAATAAACAGGTGCTCTCTGCGGGAAGTACCGAGATCCCAATTAATGTAATGTGGGGCAATGAGAAAATTCAGCAGCGTGACGGACTTTTATACCGAAGCGAATACTAATTTGGAGCACAAAATGAAAAACCTATTAATTACATTATGCTTACCACTGGGCTTTGGTTGCTCTCAAATACTAGGCACAATGAATACAGACACCACAACACCACAAAGTGAGCAAAGCAACCAACTGGTGAGTAACCAACGCGACGTTGCAGCGCCTGTTTCTGACGATAACTTATTTCAGTCAGGAATGGCTCCACAAGATAACTACACAAAAGCAACACCGCCAATGCGCAAAAATATTAACCATTATGTGCGCGGCATAATGCAAGACATGGTTGAAAACTTACAGTATGTAAGTGAACAAACACCGTTAGCTGTTTCGAGTTTTATTTTTTTAGATGAAGACTACAACGATGGTAGCTTACTAGGAAACCAAATTGCAGAAAGCTTCATGCATGAATTACACAGCTTTGGTGTACCCGTTATTGATTTTAAAACAACTGATTATATGCGTGTTACCTCAACAGGCGACTTTGTATTTAGTCGCGACTATTTAGAGCTAAATCAAGATCAAAACTTTAAATATGTACTAGCCGGTACGCTTGTAAACCATCAAGGTGGTGTACTTGTTAATGCACGTATTGTTGGGCTAGAAAGTAAGGCCGTAGTAGGTTCTGCACAAGGGTTTATTCCACAGTCGGTTGTTGATGCGCTTAATAGTAGCTATCGCACTGATGGCATAATGTTAAAACAAGCAAGCAAGTGAGATAATTATGTATAGTAAATTATTTAACCGCTTTATCATTTTTTTTGCTTTAGTTAACTTAGCAGGTTGTGCCTTTACTCAAAATAGTGAAAGTGCTGAAATGAATGCATCTTCAACCACACAAGTAAATTATGACTTAGCAAGCATGCTTAAAACAGCCCAACAACAATCAACTCAAGATAATGTTAACGGCAATCAATTTACACCACTTAAGCACCATAAAACACTTGCTAACTATGTAGAGCAAATGGCGCTTGATTTGGTTGATACGCTTGAGTTTGAAAGTGATACCGACGCCAATATTAATATTGCTGTTACTACCTTGGTCGATCTTGATTCATCGCTTACTAAAAGTAATCAATTGGGTAATCAAATTTCTGAAACGTTAATTCATCAGTTACAAAAGTTTGGTTATGGCGTGGTTGATTTTAAAACAACCCAAACAATAGATGTAAATAGTCGTGGTGATTTTGCTTTTTCGCGTGATATTGAAAAGCTTAGCGAAGATCAAATGGCGAGTCATGTATTAGCGGGTACATTAATTTATCGCAGTGATGCTGTTGTTGTAAATACACGTGTAATTAACGCGCATACAAAAAAAATCGTCGCGAGTAGTCGAAAACTAATCCCAATTTATGTACTAAATAAAGAAGATATATACTTATCAAGCAATTAAGTTCAGTTGTTGCTTGATATAAAAAACCAGATGCCGTTATAATTCACATCTCTAAGCACACAGCTTATTTGTGGCCTCTTAGTTAAATGGATATAACGGCCCCCTCCTAAGGGGCAGTTGCAAGTTCGATTCTTGCAGGGGCTACCAAAAACACTATTCACGGTAATTCACCGCAATTCAAAAAAACCACTATGTACTATTTTTAAAGGCCTGTAGGCTTTCATGTTGTTTCATGGGGTATCGCCACAGCTCATTTTTTTAGTTACACTGGATGTTACACCGAACCAATTTTGAGTTCTTGATGTAACATAAATGTGTAACCAGATGAAAATTAAAGAAAGAAAAGAAATTTTAGGTTTTTCTTATTTTCTAAGAGCTGGTTGCCCGTTCGACAGTGGAGCGTTAAATGCCTAAATTAGTTACCCCATTAAATGACACGCAAATCAAAAAAGCTAAACCAAAAGATAAAGAATATCTTATGGCAGATGGCAAGGGCCTTGCTCTTCGAGTTAAGCCCAATGGATCAAAAATGTGGTTATTCACTTACTCTAAACCCTACACTAAAAAAAGAGCTCAAATTAGTTTTGGTATGTACCCAGATGTGACCTTATCTGATGCTCGCACAAGCAGAGCTGAGGGCAGAGCTTTATTAGCAAAGGACATTGATCCTAAAGAGCATAAAGAGGCATTTGCTAACGATAAAGCTGCTGAAGCTAAAAATACATTTGAAGCAGTTGTTAGAGAGTGGATAGCCTTAAAAGAGCCAAAAGTAAGCGCGCGATATGCTTTTAATTTGCGTCGCGGCTTTGAGCTTCATCTTTTCCCGTATTTAGGTAAGGTACCAGTAAGCAAGTTATCGGCACAGCTTACTATTGAAACCCTAAAGCCATTAGCGGCTGCTAACAAGTTAGATATTCTAGGCCGCATATGTCGTCGGATTAATGAGGTCATGGAGTTTGCTATCAACACTGGCCGAGTGCAATCTAATAACCTAAGCGGTATTAGTAAAGCGTTTGATACAGCTACTCATAAAAGTATGGCATGTGTTAAACCAGAGGAACTGCCAAAGCTCATTAGTATTGTAAATAATGCCAGTATCAAGTTAATGACCCGATGTTTATTTGAGTGGCAGCTACATACAATGGTTCGTCCTGGTGAAGCTGTCGGTACTGCGTGGCATGAAATAGACTTTGAAAATAAACAGTGGAATATACCTGCTAAGCGTATGAAAAAACGCAAAGCTCATTCAGTGCCACTAACACCCCAGGCTATAGTTTTACTTGAATATTTAAAACCAATAAGTGGCCATCGAGAATTTGTTTTTCCAGCAGATAAAGACCCTCGAAAGCACCTTAGCCGAGAAACACTAGGCGCGGCTCTAAGGCGTATGGGTTTAAAGGGCAAACAAACAGCTCACGGTTTAAGAGCATTAGCAAGTACAACATTAAATGAACTTGGCTTTGACGCAGATGTAATTGAAGCGGCACTGGCCCATGTAGATAAAAACAAAGTACGAGCTGCTTATAACCGAACCGACTACCTAAAACGCAGGCGAAAAATGATGTGCTGGTGGTCTGAACATATTGAAGAAGCGAGCAGGGGAAATTATTCTGTTACTGGTAATCAGCATTAAAAAGTAATTTAAGGAGATGGTTTTGAAACGAATAAAGTCAAGGAAAGATATACCTTGGTTCGATATCAACAATTATGATTACATTAGAAATATAGATGATATTGCTCTATTAGAAGAAGTAATTATGCGAACTTGCATATACGAACATGCGGGTGAAGAGCGAATCGATAAATCTGGTAATTCATTTATATGGAGTGAGATATTGAATGGCCAACCAGATACTGAGCAATCATTTAACAACGAACCTTTGGACCCCAAAGTATCTCAGCGCTCAGAGTTAAAACAGCAACAACTCAAAGTACTTAGCTCAAATGAAGCTGTTAACCCTGTTCCTTGTGCTATGTTGGATCACTACCACTCAAGACTTAAAGAAAAAGAAAATCAGCAAAAGTTATCAGCTAAGGATAATGAGCAAGAAATAATTAAATTTAGTTATTCAGATTTTATGGGTGACACTTCTATTATTTGTAATATTGGTTTAGATAATTATACCGATGATGAAATATTAATGGCGCTCAAACACCACCTGCCTTTGTGGAGGAAAGATTTAAATATTTCTGAACCTAAGAAACGCTTTATTAAGCCTGCTGAAATTGAAAAAATAAGAGATTACAGAATAATACCATTTTTAGATCTGATGATTTGGGAGAGGGATATGGATGTTACTATCACAAAGAGTGTTATGGCCACTTGTGTGTTTCCTGATGGTGAGATTGGTGAAGTAGACTTAGCAAACAGAAATGGCAAGGTTAATAACCTATTAGATATAATTTTGAGTGAAGACTTTTCAGTGCAAAAATCTACAAGAAATTTTGATTATTAATTTTATAGGGTATTTTAATAATTCCATTTTTTAGTTAAAAAAAATATTTTTATTTCACTCTCGTTCATTTTTTCTGAATCTCTAACATTCGCCTTGAACTAAAACGAAACAAGGCGAATCCCCATGAACAACAAAATATTACGTTTCCAAGAAGTAACAGAACTCACCGGTCTGAGTCGTTCTACTATTTGGCGCAAAGAGCGATTAGGTGTATTTCCAAAAAGAAAACAGCTAGGTTTAAACTCAGTTGGTTGGCTTGAAAGTGATATTCAACGCTGGGTCGAGAAACTACCATGTAGCAACATCTACAAAGGGGCAGCATAATGTGTGCTGTAAGCGGTAGTAACGCCGAAAGCCCTGCTCCTAAAAAGCCGCAGTCTAAAACAGAGCGAGCTAACTTATATATTCTTGCTCATCCTGAAGGTGCGACTGAATTAGATATTTTACGTAATGCCGGTTTATCCAGTGGCAGAAATTACTTTACAGATCTTGAACGTGAGTATGATTTTACATTTACACGCGAAAAAATACCAAACTCAGATGGTATCGGTGGTCATTTAAAATATAGTTTTAGCTCATTAGATATTGCTGAAACCATCATAAAAGTCATAAATAAAAGCCGTATTAAACGCAAATTAGCTGAGTTCACACCAGAGCAAACAGCTGAACTTTTAAAGCCAATAATGCACCTCCTGGGAAGCTAGGAGGTTATATGGTTAAGCTTAATGACTTAATTAACCGTGGTGATGTAATTAGTATCATAAACGGCAAATTAAATATTACCCCCAACAGTGGAAAGCCGGTTCCTAGTGACTGGCTCCACATCTATCAAAACACTTTACTAAGCCAGTTAAGCTGTGTGATCGCACAGCCTATATACCAATTTAGACAGTTTAAAGTTGGACGATATTTGAGTAAATACGATGGGCTAACAATGAGCTTTACTGATTTGAGTTCCCACGAAGATTACTACACAATTTTTAACGTATCATTGGATCGTAAAAAAAAGTCAGGGCGCTTAAATGGAAAACTTTTTAATCCACCAGCACAAGGAGCGTTACTCAAATTCTGGAGTTGCTCAAACTTACCAAAACCAAGAAGGCCAAGTGAACTTTATAAAAAAATAAATATTATGAAAAACTACCTTTGGCAAGCAGAGATAAGAAAAGGGAATAAACTCGACTCTAAAACACTTTGCTTAGCAAATATAACATATCAGCAAATTATAGAAGCGGTTAATCGTGGCGTTTTAGCGATAGGCGAAGGGCAAAACGGTGGCACTCTTGCGGCACTTAGCCGTGGCAATATAGCGGGGCATGTTTATGGGGCATTAAACAGTGGCAGCGAAAATGCTAATAGCCACATATACCAAGGCACAGAAAATGGTGAGACTACGAGTATGAGTAACTACGGATATTGTGAATCACGGACATTAAATAATACGGAGTTTCATAGCCACGGTATAAGTAAACAAGGTAGTGCGGTAAAAGGTAAAGCTATACCCCCTTCTATAGAGCAAGAAGAGGAAGTATATTTAAAACGAAAACCACAAGAGCAAACTGTAGCCGAGTGGCTAGATGATTACGATAATGCTTAGCAGTTGTTGTAAACTTTAATATTGCAAAAATATCACTCGTTTACCTGTTCTAAAAACGCTTTTTATAAACGGAACAACGCGGAACAAATAGCGGAACAATTATATTTATAAGTACATGATAGAATAATGATTTTTTATTTTATCGGAACATAAAAAGCGGTAAATAAACGATTTGTCCTCTTCTCTATTTTATATAGAAGTTACAATTTTATTTTTTAATATCTCATAATTTAGTTTACCTTTTATTTTTGCTTATTAACCGTATTTTATATAGCATCACTAAATAGCATGAAACGCGTTGAATCAACGAGTTGTGCGCACTCATAGCGTAGTATTTAGGGATGGTTTAAGTTATGGATAAAAGAAAGCTCAGCGAAACCGATATAATCAGTAAGTTTATTCTACCAGCAGTTAAAACCGCAGGATGGGACGACATAACTCAAATACGCCAAGAGGTTAAACTACGTGACGGTAAAGTAATCGTACGTGGGCAACTTGGTGTACGTAAAACGGTTAAATCGGCTGATATAGTGCTTTACCATAAACCTAGTATGCCGCTTGCTGTCATTGAAGCTAAAGCCAATAAGCACGAGGTAGGTAAAGGGCTACAACAAGGCTTAGATTACGCCAGGCTACTCGATGTGCCGTTTATATTCGCCTCTAATGGTGATGGCTTTATTTTCCACGATAAAACCAAGCTAGGCACGCCTGATGCGCATAACCTTGAAACCGAAATACGCTTAGAAGACTTCCCATCACCTCAAGAACTCTGGGCTAAGTATTGTGCCTATAAAGGCTATACCGAATCGCAACTCCCTATAATTAACCAAGCCTACTATGACGATGGTAGCGGTAAACACCCGCGTTACTATCAGCTCCAAGCGATTAATAAAACAGTAGAAGCTATATCGTCAGGTAAAGACCGCGTACTCCTTGTTATGGCAACAGGAACCGGTAAAACTTATACCGCGTTTCAAATCATTTGGCGCTTATGGAAGTCACGCGCTAAAAAACGCATATTATTTTTAGCCGACCGAAACATATTGGTCGATCAAACTCGTATAAATGACTTTCAGCCGTTTGGTACTTCAATGACCAAAATTACCGGCAGAACAATCGATCCTGCTTACGAAATACACCTAGCACTATACCAAGCGCTAACGGGGCCAGAAGAATCTCAAAAAGCGTTTAAGCAAGTAGACCCTGACTTTTTCGACCTCATTATTATTGACGAGTGCCACCGTGGTAGCGCAAGTGAAGATAGCGCTTGGCGCGAAATACTCACTTACTTTAAAGGTGCTGCCCAAGTTGGCTTAACCGCAACACCAAAAGAAACAGAGGAAGTATCAAACTCTGACTATTTTGGCGACCCCGCTTATACCTATTCCCTAAAAGAAGGTATTGAAGATGGCTTTTTAGCGCCATACAAAGTGGTACGTGTTGATCTTGATGTTGACCTACAAGGCTGGCGACCAACAAAAGGGCAGGTTGATAATAACGGTGAAGTAATACAAGACCGCATATACAACCAAAAAGACTTTGACCGCACAATGGTAATTGACGAGCGAACACAGCTGGTGGCAGAAACCATTACCAACTATTTAAAACGTACAGACCCTATGGCTAAAACCATAGTGTTTTGTAACGACATAGATCACGCAGAACGTATGCGCCGTGCCATTGCCAACTTAAACCCAGAGCAAATGGCAAAAAACGATAAATACGTGATGAAGATCACCGGCGACGACGAACTAGGTAAGGGCCAGCTCGACAACTTTATAAACCCTAAACGTCCATACCCAGTTATTGCTACCACCTCAGAGCTTATGACCACAGGGGTAGACGCTAAAACCTGTAAGCTAGTAGTGCTTGATCAAAACATACAATCAATGACCAAGTTTAAACAAATTATTGGACGTGGTACCCGTATTGACGATCGCTACGGCAAGCTTTGGTTTACCATACTCGACTTTAAAAAAGCCACCGAGTTATTTGCCGATGAACGCTTTGATGGCACGCCAGAAAAAATAATAAAAGTAACGCCCACTGATATTGAAGACGAAGACGTTGATCTTGAATCACAAGATGATACAACCAGCGCAGAAACACCAGACAACGTATTTGGCGACCAAACCACTGACGATACAACCGATGCCAATAACGACACAATTAACGACCCTAAAGGCGATGGCTCGCTTGATGGTGAGTGGGACGACGAAACTAACAAAATGGTTAAGTACCGAGTATCGGGTGTTACCGTTAATAAAGTGGCAGAGCGAGTCCAGTATTACGATACCGACGGTAAACTTGTTACCGAGTCATTTATAGATTACACCCGTAAAACCATGAACAAGCAGTTCAGTTCACTTGACGACTTTGTAAAGCGTTGGAACGAGTCAGATCGCAAACAAGCAATCATCGACGAGCTTTCCGAAGAAGGGATTATTTGGTCAGCGCTTGAGGAAGAAGTAGGCAAAGACATGGACCCATTTGATATGATCTGCCATGTAGTTTACGACCAACCTCCACTAACCCGTAAAGAGCGCGCAGATAACGTACAAAAGCGTAACTATTTCACTAAATATTCGGGTACCGCACACACTGTACTTGAGAACCTTCTGTTAAAATACGCAGATGTAGGCGTGCAAGAAATTGAATCTATACAAGCGTTAAAAGTTGCGCCATTTACAGATATAGGTAACACCAAAGAAATCATCAAGAATGGCTTTGGTGGCAAAGCACAATACGAGCAAGCGCTTAAAGAGCTCGAAGCCGAAATTTACCAAATGCCAACGCCTAAAACAGCCTAAATTTACCTTTGCTGTCGTTGTGTATTAACTACAGAAAATCATTAAACCAATCAAAATAAACAGCTTTCATATTTGCTTTTAGCCGCTGTTTATAAAAATAATCAAACAAGAGAATACTATGTCTATCAGTTCAGCTATTAAGTCTATTCAAGATATTATGCGTAAAGACGCCGGTGTCGATGGCGACGCACAACGCCTTGGTCAAATGTCGTGGTTACTATTTTTAAAAGTATTCGACGCGCAAGAAGAAGAATTAGAGCTTGAATTAGACGACTACCGCGAGCCAATCCCAGAGCAGTTTTTATGGCGCAATTGGGCAGCAGATAATGAAGGCATAACGGGCGATGAGCTTTTAGAGTTTGTAAATGACAAGCTATTCCCTGAGCTTAAAAACTTAACAGCACCCATAGATAAAAACCCACGCGGCTATGTAGTAACCCAAGCATTTAGCGATGCCTTTAATTACATGAAAAACGGCACGCTACTACGCCAGGTGATCAACAAACTAAACGAAATAGACTTTACTGACTCAAAAGAGCGTCACCTATTTGGCGACCTGTACGAGCAAATACTAAAAGACCTACAAAGCGCAGGCAACGCGGGCGAATTCTACACCCCCCGCGCCATTACTAAATTTATAGTGGCGGTAACCGACCCAAAACTAGGCGAGTCAATCATGGACCCCGCCTGTGGTACTGGTGGCTTTTTAGCGTGTGCGTTCGACCATGTAAAAGCAAACTATGTTAAATCGGGCGATGACCACCAAATACTTCAAAAGCAAATACACGGCGTAGAAAAAAAACAACTTCCGCACTTACTGTGTACTACCAACATGATGCTTCACGGCATTGAGGTACCGGTACAAGTTAAACACGGTAATACCCTAAATAAGCCACTTTCAAGCTGGGATGACCAAGTAGATGTAATCATCACCAACCCTCCGTTTGGCGGCACCGAAGAAGACGGCATAGAAAAAAACTTCCCAAGCGACATGCAAACTCGCGAAACTGCCGACTTGTTCTTACAACTCATTATAGAAGTGCTCAACACTAAAGGGCGCGCGGCGGTTGTATTGCCAGATGGCACCCTATTTGGTGAAGGCGTTAAAACCAAAATTAAAAAGCTGTTAGTTGAGGAATGTAACTTACACACCATAGTACGCTTACCTAATGGCGTATTTGCCCCGTACACAAGTATTAAAACTAACATATTGTTTTTTACTAAAGGCACGCCAACCAAAGACGTGTGGTTTTACGAGCACCCATACCCAGCAGGGGTTAAAAATTATAACAAAACCAAACCAATGAAGTTTGAAGAGTTTAAAACTGAACTCGAATGGTGGGGCAATGAGGCAGACGGCTTTGCTAGCCGTACAGAGACCGAGCAAGCGTGGAAAGTATCAATCGACGATATTATTGCTCGTAACTACAACCTCGATATTAAAAACCCGCATGTAGGCGAGGTAATCAGTCACGACCCAGAAGAGTTATTAGCCGACTACTCAAAGCAACAAGCTGACATACAAGCACTGCGTGACCAGCTTAAAGGCATATTGTCAGCGGCCCTATCAAAAGATACTGAGGGCAAGTAATGACTGAGACTAAAGCACCAAACACAAGCGCTGAGCAGTTAATTACCGAACACCTAGATATTTGGACGACTGCTATTGAGCAAAAGTCGTCAGCAGGGCGTGGATCATCTAAAAAGTTTTCACTTCATGGCATTAAAAAACTCCGTGAACTTATTTTAGAGCTCGCAGTGCGTGGCAAATTAGTGCCACAAGATCCAAACGACGAACCAGCTTCAGTATTGCTTGAGCGAATAGCCGATGAAAAAGCACAATTGGTTAAAGATAAAAAAATCAAAAAGCCTAAAGCACTGCCAGAGATTAGTGAAGATGAAAAGCCGTTTGAATTGCCAAAAGGGTGGGAGTTTAAAAGGCTAGGCCAGCTGACGTTGCTTGAGAATGGTGATAGAAGTAAAAATTATCCAAATAAATCACTATTAGTCGAATCAGGTATTCCATTTGTAAATGCTGGCCATTTAATTTCGGGCAGGATCGCTAAAGGAGAAATGACTTTTATTACAGATGAACGTTTTCAGTTATTAAGGGCTGGTAAATTTATCAACGACGATATTCTTTTTTGTTTAAGAGGTTCTTTAGGTAAATCAGCATTAGTCGAAGGCTTTGAGTCCGGCGCCATAGCTTCGTCTTTAGTTATTGTTCGCACTGAAAAAGCATTACTACCAAAATACCTATTAATGTATTTTGACTCACCACTGTCGGCACGAACAATAAAAAAGTATGATAATGGTACGGCACAGCCAAATTTATCTGCGGCTGATTTAGCTAAGTTCTTGGTGCCAACTCCTTCTTTAACTGAGCAGCAACGTATTGTTGCTAAAGTCGATGAGTTAATGGGCTTGTGTGATGCGCTTGAGGCTCAAACTGAAAACAGTATTACGGCACATCAAACATTAGTTGAAGTGCTGTTAGAGGCTTTGCTGAAAGTACCAGAGCAAACCGCAACACCCGAACAAGCCACAACACAGCTCCAACAAAACTGGCAACGTTTAAGCGAACACTTCGACACGCTATTCACCACCACCGCCAGCATCGACACGCTAAAACAGACTATTTTACAACTAGCCGTAATGGGCAAACTCGTCCCACAAAACCCTGTTGATGAACCCGCCGCCAAACTCCTAGAGCGCATAGCAGCAGAAAAAGCCCAACTGATTAAAGACAAAAAAATCAAAAAGCAAAAACCACTGCCAGAAATCACCGACGAAGAAAAACCGTTTGAATTACCCGAAGGGTGGGAGATTATTCGACTTGGTGAGGCTTTCGATGTTTCTTCCAGTAAAAGAATACATGTTAAAGATTATGTTGCACGTGGAGTTCCTTTCTTTAGATCAAAAGAAGTGGGTGAGTTGGGTAAAGGTAATGAAATTTCAACAGAGCTATTTATTTCAGAAGAGCAATATAATGAGCTTAAGGGAATGCTAGGTTTTCCATACCCGCAAGATTTAATGCTTGCGTCTATTGGTGGAAGCATAGGAAATAATTGGATAGCTGATGACCGACCTTTTTACTATAAAGACGGAAATATCACAAAAATTAGTCATCATAGACTTTCTAATACTTACTATCTTAAAATATTTATTGATTCCCCTTTTTTTTGGAGTCAAGTAACTGGGGGGGTGTCTGGAAGTGCTTATAACGCATTGACCATAATTAAAATACAATGCTTAAGCTTTCCATTACCACCTTTAGAAGAGCAAAACCGCATTGTAGCTAAAGTAGATGAATTAATAACGGTATGCGAACAACTAAAATCCCGTTTAATCGACGCACAGACCACTAAACTCCACCTAACCGACGCTATAGTCGAACAGGCGCTTTAAGTAGGAGATATTATGAATACAGATTTAACATCTTCAGTTGTTGCTCGTCAAAATATACTGAATAACCAATATGCTTTAGATAAATTAGAAGCACACTTACAGTTAGGTGGTTTGATTTTACAGGGAGAGATTATTTTTACTAAAGCGCAAGTTGCAAATATTTTAGATATTGATGAGCGCACGGTTGATCGGTACTTAACAAGAGAAAGTGGTGAATTAAAGTCAAATGGCTACCGAATACTAAAAGGTAAGTTATTGAAAGAACTTAAATTAAACTATGTCGACGACATCAGTGTCGTCGACATCATAGATCCAAAGTCACCTAGTCTAGGTGTGTTTAACTTTAGATCATTACTTAACCTTTCAATGTTAATAACTGAAAGTGAAAAAGCGAAAGCTATTCGCAGTCGGTTACTTGATATTGTGCTAGACGTCGTAGCTGAAAAGTCAGGGGGGCATACTCGTTTTATTAATCAAAGGGATGCCGATTATTTGCCTACCGCTTATATGGAAGAAAGTTATCGTAAGCAATTTACTGACGCGCTTCGCGATTACTTAGATATGGGAAATTATAAATACGGTGTTTATACCGATAAAATCTACCAAGCTATATTTAGGGAAAATTCAGCTGAGTATAAAAAAATACTAAATTTAGCTGATGTAGATAAAACACGGGAAACGATGTATGTGGAAGTATTAAAAGTAATTGCTAGTTTTGAAAGTGGCTTGGCAATGGAATTAAAAAATAAATCTGAGAGCCTAGGTCGAAAGTTGATGCCAGAGGAACTAGATCAGCTTATTTTATTGGCACAAGAGTCACCTTTTTTAAAGCCAAGTATTGAAGACGCGAGGGTACGTATGGCAAGCCGTGACTTAGGCTTTAGAGCTGCTTTACATCATAAACTTGAAGAATATATTCAAGCGGTCCCGCAAGGAGACTTCGACCGATTCTTGGGTGAAAAAAGCCGTTCGCTAGAAGAGCAGCTATCCGATACCCGCACGTTAGACGTACTAAAACGGTTAAAGGATAGATAATGCCTTTAACTACACTTTATTTTGATGCTGCGCATGCAATACATGTACATGATTGGATTATTGATAAATCAGGTGGATTATCGGGAACTAAAAATATTGGGCAATTAGAAAGTGTTCTTGAGCATATTCAAAATGACCTGTATTACCCAAGCTTTGAAGAGAAGCTCAACCATTTAGTTTTTGCTATCAATAAGTTTCATGCGTTTAATGATGGAAACAAGCGCTCGAGTATTGTACTAGGCGCTTACTTTTTAGAGCTCAACGGATTTGATTATTGTGTTTCTGATTTTGTAATCCGGATGGAAAATATAACGGTATGGGTAGCTGAAGGCAAAATATCTAAAGAGCTGCTACAAAAACTAATTTCATCTATTGTTATGGAAGATGAATATTCTGAAGATTTGAAGTTAGAATTAATCACAGCATTAGGTTAGTTTTAGGCTTAAAAAGCTTGTAAATCGGATAGCGACTTAATTAATAGAAACTATTTTAATGGGTTTCCATTAATGGTATTTAAAAAAGGTGAGAGTGAGTTTATGTTACACTCTATGTTACATTCTCTGCTTTTTGTTTTTATTATATTACTATTAATCAATTGATTAAGTCTTTGAATTGGTGGTTGCAGGGGCTACCAATTAAATCAATAAGTTAGACCTCTTACTCCTTTTTTAATTTCTGTATAGCGCATTTATAGCAGCGTAAATTGAAATTTAAAAAAGTTCATAGATGCCTTTTTATTAAAGTGGCTCAACTATATTCAAGACTATCTTTGCCATAACAGATAGTTACAACATTAATCGTTTGTTAGGTACATATTTCCACACGCCAAGGTGGATTAGGCCGGTTTTCACCTGCCCAATAAAGTTTAATTTTATTATCAGACGGATAATGTAAAACAGCTTCTTGCAATAAATAACTCTCACCTGTTGGCTCTTGGTCGAAATTAATACCTCTAGACTTTAATTGATTAACCCTGAATTACCGATTATAGATCGAAACCGAAATACGGATAAGTGCCATAATGCGACATACGTAACTTGTTTGCACATGACTTAAATCAATTTAAATAATTTAAGTTACTAAATTATATTTAGTGAAGAACCATAGTGTAATTTATCAAAAAAATGTCTCCGTAGCCCGCAGTACAAATTTTCTGAGTAAATATAATCATCATTACATATTTGCTTACAAAACCATATTAGTGGAAAACCTTCGACGTGATAGGGTGTAAGAATCGCAATACTGACTTTTTGCGCACTAGTAACTATCACAGATAAATCACAAGGATGCTTTAAAATGTATAAAACCAAAGACTCTCGTTCATTGCTAGTCATTATGGTTATTGCCTACGTAGTAGCCTACTTAGCATACCAGCACTTCAACAGCGGCGTTCCTTCGCATCATTTACTGAATGACTCTAGCTTACCTGCAATATCCAACTGGTGGGGAGTAATAATTTTACCCGTATTGAGCTGGGTACTAGGGACGCTTATAAATAAACAGTACGGTAAGCTCTACCCAAAACACGTTTGGTTTCAACTTGCTGGAGCCGGTCTTTATGCACTCGTTAACGGCGCACTGTTTTATGCTGGTTATGTAGAATTTGTTTCGATGCTAGCGCTACCCTCAATTCTGGTAGCAGCTGTTTTTTTTAGGATCTATAAACCCGCTTATTTTCTGGGGTATGCTGTTGCGGCAAGTATGGGCTTTGGCCCAATCATTCCAATTATTGGAGGGGGAGTTTTTGCAGTTATTGGCTACATTGTTTTTAATTTTATTCGACCTCTGCCTAATTATTTAATAATACTACTTAATAAAAATAAGTAATTTGTTGCGCTATTACGAAGCTTTATGGAAATACAATAAAATATCTCATCTCTATTGGGTCAAGTTCTTTGAATGCGCTCCTTAATCTAGAGAAGAGCATGCTCTAGCTTTTGGTTACATCCGTTTACCCTTTCGGAATAATGCCTGGTGCAAGTGCTTTAGCAGTAAACCCTCACCTGTACTATTTGGGTATGAGTTACCACTGCAATGGTTTTGTAGACATTAGTATTTGCCTGCTTAATTTTTAATTTGTTTATATTCTTGGTAGGTAATATAAAACAACTCTTTTAGCGTGCTTTGTGCTGCCTGGTTTAGCGGGTCTGATTGATTACTAGCTATGTTTAATAACAGTTCTTTGAGCTGATTTGAGCGAGGTACAATGCCAGTGTGAAGCCCACTTAAAATCTCATGGCGTGTTTCAATATCATAGTTAGAATCTATAAATTGGCTTGCCATATGCTCGCGTTCTTCGCTGTTGCTAAATTTTAATGCGTTATTAATAAGTTGGCTGCGGTTAGTAGTATTGCTAGTAGCTAATAGGTTATTTATTCGCGTTAATATTTGCTCTTTTTCGTAGTTATCCATATGAAAAGGTTTTAATAAAGTTAATGCATCTAAAACAATGTGCTCAGAGTCTTCAGCGTAAATTGCGATATCAGCAAGGGCAGTTTGAATACGTGGATTTTCAATATTATTATTTAGGTTTGCGGCAAGTAATAAGAACTGTTCTTGTGATTTAATATCATCATTTTGACTAAGCTCAAGCGCAACACTCGTTAAGGCAAGGCTACCTTGGTGTTCAGGTAGTTCTTGTAAAATAGATACAATATGATGAAATTCTTTTGATTCAAAACTGAGTGTCCTCATATGATCAATTAAGTTAGCTTGTTCATCGGCAGAGGTGACGAGTAAGTTTTTAAAGGAATCAAGTGCTTCTGCTATTTCACCTTGGTCAGCATAATTCCCCATTTCAGATAATATAATCACTTTGTTTAACATTGATATGGCATCGTAGGTGTCACTGCTTTGAAAGTGAGCCTCAACAGGGTTAACAAAACTTTCGTTGGTATGGTTTGGAATAACCTTTACTTTGCTTTCTGGCGGCTTGTTTAGGTTTTTATTAGCTAGGCGAGTATCTAATTTTTCGTGGTTAGTAAGTGTGAGTTGTTGAATGTTTTTTACTTCATACGATTCAACTTCTCCCGTAAATGAGTCAAATACACCTAATAAAGCAGTAGAATAACCACATAGAAACGCGAGGACCATCAACGTTAATGTAGTCGATTTACTTTGCCATTTTGTTGCTTTGTTTTTGCTTTTTGTCATGATTGTGCTTATTCATAATTTATTTATATTAGCGCTAAGTAAAGCTCGTCGTATATTTGACGAGCTATACATATAACTAACGCTTAATAAAACTTTAAGTTTTTAGTTGCTACTTTTGCGCTACCATCTGTGTTTATGTAAACACCTGTTTTGAGGTAGAGTTTTTTATCTTTCCAGTCAGCGTTATTTCTTAAATCGATAGAGCTTCCAGTTTTTACTTCTGATTTATTGCCATCACCGTCTTCATCGTAAATATCTTTACGTGGCAAGTTAATATATGAGTTGTTGACCTTTAATCTCAGCTTTCCGTTAAATAAACCAAGTCTATAAGTTTTAAATGTTTCGTCGTAATTACCTACGTAAATATGTGTGAAACAATCAGTTCCTGAGCAGTTCATGGTTCTGCGAAGTGAAAGGTAGATCCCTTCAGGTGAATTGTTGTATGCGTCTTTTTGTTCGCCTGCTGCAGCCCATTTAAGTGCGGCTAATGGCCCTTTTTGTCCGCTTTCATCTACGTGCACTTGCGCAAAAATGGCTTTTCCTAGGTTTGATGATTTAGATACAAACTTTGAATTAATTCGGATGTAGCGGCTTGATGATGTATTTTCGCTAATTTTAAACTCGCGTTCCTCACGAAGCTCTGATCTATTACTATCACCCGATTCATAAAAGTAAAGAACGGAGCCATCTGAAGTTGTATAAAAATGGTCGTTTTTCGAACTGCTGTTTTTTATTTGGCTTTGTGAGTAGCAAGTTGTTGAGCTTGGACCAACCTGTAACTTAGCTTTTCGTACTTCTGTACGTTGATTGCCAGAAACATATCCTGGTGCGTAAGAGCCGCTAGGGGCGTTACCACTGTAGTTACATGATGCCATTGCTTTGCCAGATGAAGCACCTAACAAAAGCACGGCGAGTACCGATATTGCAGATATAGTTGTTGTGTATTTGTGTTGCATTGTATTTTCCATAATTGGTAATAATTAATTTTTATTTTTGGCAAGGTTTCAAGTGAAAACCTTACTGTCCAATATGCTAGCTTTTCATTTACAAATTGGCAACAACAAGTTGTTCTTATCTTTGGTACTAAAAATTTTTTGTAAACACGAGTTCATTTATGGCAGGTAGGCAAGGTGCTTGGTCATATTGTACAAAAGTGAGTAAAGTAGGAAGTATACAAAAACAAAATGAAGGAGAAGTAATTGATATTAAATATTACAAAAAAAGCGAGTAAACGTTAATTTACTCGCTTTTACATAATGAAATATTAAATCCTAGCCATCACTTGTAATCGTATCGATTAACTCACTAAGCACGGCTTCAGATTTACTTGTTTCTACTTGGCAAGTACCTGCATTTAAATGACCACCACCGCCGTATTTAAGGCACAGTTCGCCAACATTCGTGTTTGAGCTGCGGTTAGTGATTGATTTGCCAACGGCATACACTACGTTTTGTTTTTTAAGGCCCCACATTTTATGAATCGAGATATTGCAGTCGGGGTACATTGCATAAATAACAAATCGGTTTGTGGCGTAAATAGTTTCTTCTTGAGTTAAATCAAGAACCACTAAGTTTTTATGAACGGTAGCGCATTGAGAAATTTGCTCTTTAGCTTTTTCGTTATGCTCGTTATATAAAGCAACACGCTCGGCTACGTCTTCCATTTGTAGGATTTCTTCGATGCTTTGATCTTTACACGCATCAATCAGTTTCATCATTAATTGGTAATTTGAAATTTTAAACTCGCGAAAACGACCAAGGCCAGTTCGTGCATCCATAATAAAGTTCATTAATACCCAATCGGTTGGGTTTAATATTTCGTCTTTTGAAAACTGAGCAGCATCGCCTTTATCTACCGCGTCCATCATTTCAACAGAAATATTTGAAAGTTTTTCAGCGCCGCCATAATAGTCATAAACTACGCGAGCTGCTGATGGGGCTTCTGGATCAATAATATGATTTTTTATGTCGCTAGAGTTACGAACGGTTTCGCTAAGGTGATGATCGAATGCGATGTGACAACCTGCAACGTAGGGGAGGTTGGTGGTAATGTCGTTTTCGGTAATGTCTATTTTGCCATCTTGCATGTCTTTTGGATGAACAAATAAAATATCGTCAATTAGGTCTAAGTCTTTAAGCAATACGGCACAAACTAAGCCATCAAAATCGCTGCGAGTGACTAGTCTAAATTTATTATTGGGCATAGCTATTCCATCTTTTTAATTGAATTATCAATTAAGTGTAACAGCTAAATTTTTTTTTGAGAGGTCAGCTTAAAAAAATTATAAAAAAAAGCCAAAACGTTAGTTTTGGCTTTTACTTAGCAAGTTTGTATGTGTAGTAAATAGGTTATGCGCCTGGACCACATTCCATACATGAATTTACAATGTCTGGACCAAATTTAAGTTTGGCATTTAAGTCGCGAAGGGCGGTACGTAACCCTTCTTCAATTACTGGGTGGTAAAATGGCATATCAAGCATTTCTGGTACGGTCATTTTGTTTTGTACAGCCCATGCTAGTAAGTGAGCGATGTGTTCGGCTTGTGGGCCAATAAATTCTGCACCTAAAAATAAGCCTGTGCCTTGCTCCGCATATACACGCATATGACCTTTGTTTTTAAGCATTACTCGGCTACGGCCTTGGTTTTCAAAGCTGACTTCGCCTACTTCAAAACAACCGCATGGGCCTAAACGGTCGGTAATTTGCTTGTAGCTTTCGCCTACCATTGCTATTTGTGGGTCGCTAAATACAGCTGCAATTTTAGCTCTGCGCAGACCTATACGTACATCTGGGAAGCGCCCGGCATTTTGACCTGCAATAGCACCTTGGTCTGATGCTTCGTGTAACAATGGGAGCATGTTACTCGCATCGCCTGCTATAAATATGTTCGATTCACCACACTGCATTGTGTGCGTGTCTGCGTGCGGTACGCCGCGTTCATCAAGTTCAATGCCGGTGTTTTCAAGGCCTAGTTTATCTACGTTAGGTACTCGGCCTGTGGCTGCAAGTACGTAGTCAAACTGTTCGGTGTGTTTTTCACCTTGTTTGTCGGTGTAAGTTAGCTGTGCTTTGTCGCCAACTTGCATCATGTCAGATACGTTTGAGTCGGTATCTACAAAAAATTCTTCAGCAAAAACAGTATTTGCATAGTCTTTTACGACTGGATCTGTAAGTGGGCCAATTGCGCCGCCTACACCAAATAGTTTTACATTTACGCCTAGTCGGCTAAGTGCTTGGCCAATTTCAAGACCTATTACACCAGGGCCAAATACAGCGACTGATTCTGGTAGGTCATCCCAATCAAATACGTCGTCGTTTATAATAAGTTTGTCGCCAAAGTTATTAAATACGCCAGGGTACGAAGGGCGTGAACCGGTGGCAATTACAAAGCGTTTTGCTGTAATAATTGTGTGGTCGTCTATTTGTATGCGGTTTGTGTCTAAAAATTTAGCGTAACCACGAATTTTATCACCATCTGGTAATTCATCTACGGCTTCTACTACGAATCCTGCAAAACGATCTCGTTCACTTTTAACGCGTGCCATAACTGCTTTGCCATCAATGACTGGCTTTGAGCTATGAACACCAAATGCAGGAGCCATTTCAATTGCGTGTGCAGCTTCAGCGGCTGCAATCAATAACTTACTTGGCATACAACCAACACGTGCACATGTGGTGCCGTATGGGCCTGATTCGATCATTAATACATTTTGTGTGAACTGTTTAGCATTACGATAAGCACTTAAACCAGCAGTGCCTGCGCCTATAACAACAACATCGGTTTGCAATTCTTTCATAGTATTTTTTCCTCTAATAAATAGGGGCATAAAAGCCCCTATTTTTTACCTACTAACGTTAGGTATTTAATTTACTTATTAATTAAGCAAAGTATTTTTCTAAGTCGTCTGAACCACCGATGTGTTTACCACCAATGAATATTTGTGGAACAGTGTCACGACCAGATACAGCTTTTAGACTTGTTAGTGATGCGCCTGCACCCATAACAATCTCTTCATATGCGAAGCCTTTTTCTGCAAGAAGCTCTTTTGCTTTTTTACAGAAAGGACAGCCAGGTTTAGTAAAGATGCTTACTGGTTCTGGTTTAGCTTGCTTAGGGTTGATGTAATCAAGCATTGTGTCTGCGTCTGATACTTCAAACGGGTCACCTGGTAAATCTGGTTCGATGAACATTTTGTCGATCACGCCATCTTTAACAAGCATAGAGTATCTCCAGCTGCGCTTACCAAAGCCTAGGTCGTTCTTGTCTACTAACATGCCCATGCCGTCAGTAAATTCGCCGTTGCCGTCTGGTAATAAAGTAATGTTTTGCGCTTCTTGATGTTCAGCCCATGCGTTCATTACAAAGGTATCGTTTACTGATAAACATACAATTTCGTCAACGCCGTTTTGCTTAAGTACGCCTGCTAATTCGTTGTAACGTGGTAAGTGAGTTGATGAACATGTTGGTGTGAATGCACCTGGTAGTGAAAACACTACAACAGTTTTACCTTTAAAAATGTCATCTGTTGTTACTGATTTCCAATCGTTATTTTGACGAGTTGCAAATGTAACACTTGGGATTGTTTGACCTTCGATATTGTTTAACATAATTTTTGTTCCTCTTGATTTGTTGATAGCCATTATGGTGAATAATTAAATATAGTTCCAATCGTTTGTTTGTATTAAACTGATAGTTATAAACTATCACGTAGAGCTGAATATGAACTTAAAAGATTTTGAATATGTAAAAGCAATAGCGCAATATAAACATTTTCGCAAAGCTGCCGATGCATGTTTTGTAAGCCAGCCTACATTAAGTGGTCAAGTAAAAAAACTCGAAAATGAGCTTGGCGTTACTTTGTTTGATCGCTCAACCAAGCAAGTTACCTTAACAGCAAAAGGTGAACGTTTGTTGACGCAAATAGAGATTATTTTAGAGCAAACGCAAATACTCAAAGAACTTGCTGCTACTTCTAACGAGCCTCTACAAGGTAAATTAACTATTGGTATTATTCCTACCATTGCGCCTTACTTGTTGCCTGCGTTACTAACATCGATGAAAGCGGCATTTATTGATAGCCAGTTTTCGTTTATTGAGATGCAAACAGCAACAATTTTAGAAGCTTTAAACAAGGGTGAACTCGACTTTGCTATTTTAGCCGATGTGCCAGAGCTTATTAATTACCATACGGTTGCTTTATACAAAGAAGATTTTTTAGTGGCGGTATCACACGATAACGCGCTTTCTAAGCATAAAAAAGTAGCGTTGAGCGATCTTCAAGGATGCAGCCTATTAATGTTAAGTGATGGCCATTGCTTTAAAGATCAAGCCCAAAAGTTTTGTTTTTCTGCAGGAGTCGATGTATCTAACCAGTATAAAGGTAATAGTTTAGAAACATTATTAGCGTTAGTGGCTATGGATGACGGTATTACATTTGTACCAAAGTTGGCATGTACCGACCGTGTAGGGATTGATTACTTGCCTATATTCCCTAATCAGCAGCGTAATGTGGTGTTTGCATGCAGAAAGCATTATCCGCATTTATCTGGTGTAGAACAATTGGGCGAGTGGTTATCGGCTCACCCTAATTTAAAAGCTAAATTAACTAAAAAAGTTAATTAAATATTTAAAGATCTTGGCTGATTATTTCTACAACATCGTTAATTTGCACACCAGGTAGTGGTTTGTCATCAATACTGACAGCTACTGCAGTTTGCTGATAAAGCTGCTCTACGCGAATTTTATTAAGCGTGGTGATGGTGTGTGGCATAACATTACCTGCCGCGTCGGTTAAATAGTTATGGTGCGCAATGCTTAGCATTTGGCCTTTTTTTAACCCATGAGCTTTACCTAAGTTAATAACGATTTTGCTATTTTCCATATGCATTATTTTACCTTGAGTAGGTAAACACGCCATGGCTGCTTGAATGTCATAACTTACTGCTTGGTTGATATCGGTTATGCTTTGCCCATAAGGCGATTGCCAAAATCTATCACTATTAACATCAACTATGGTTGTTTTTTCAAATGGCCAAATTGCTTGAGTATGGTAACTATTTTGCCAAAGTTGCTCATAGGTAGTGCCATCAAATAATACAAATTCAATGTTGTAACTGCGCTCATACGCCTCGTCTTGCCAAAATGCATAATCGTTATTGAGTTTGTCGCTAGTCGAAAGGCTGGTTATTTGGCTAAGCAGAACATATTGAGCGTTACTGCGCGAAGATATTTCTTCTAATTGAGCGTTTGAATAGTCGTGCTGCTGCGAAAAGTATTTATCAACGCTTATTGCATTATTATAGTAAGCAATAGGTACTGCGCTCATTTTTGATTTTTGTAGAGAGGTAAAAATATTTTTGCTAATCGCTTTGCTTACGTCAAATATTTGACCCATTTTGGCGTGTTCACGATGAACAAGTTGGCTTTGTGTAACGGCCACAAACTTATTAAAACTATTTTGTGGGCATTGCTCTGTTTGAGAAAAAATATCGAGTCGTAATGTAACGGCAAATTTATTGTCGTATTTATTTTCGCTGACCAGTTCAATTTTTTGAATTTCGCCGTGGCTGCTAATTTTTAGCTGATCTTGCATTAACACGCCATCTACCAGGGTTTGTACAGAGCTAACCCGTGCGCCAGAGAACACTAACGCTTGTGTAATCGCATCTTTTATAGCGGCAGATTTAGCCGCGCTTGTATCACCATTTTGAACGTTCGCATGGCCCGTTGATTCATACCACTGCGCTTTAGTAAAAGGGGAGAACGTTAATAATACCGTTGCACTTAACCCTGCAAATGCCAATGATAAAAACGACTTCATACTTTTACTCCAATTAAACGTTAGCTATTAACTAGGTAGAGCAAGGACTGTACCAATGTTATTTGGTAATTATTAGTAATGCTATAAATGGCATTAAACGTGCATATGTACTGCTAATTACTATACAAGGGCTAAATGCTATGCGAGCAATTTCATTACTTATTACACTTGGGTGTTTAACCTTAGGCGGTTGTAGCAGCGTTTTTGATAAGCATGTTGAATATAAATATGTAGAGCCAAATAATTACCCCGTTTTAAAAGCGATAGGGTATGCACCTATTAGCCTGCAAAAAGGCGCTAACCTGTCACAAAAGCAACTTATGGCAATTAAAGCTTCTAAGCTTGAGGCTTACCGCGAGCTTACTGAACAAGTATATGGGCAAAAAATTACCGCAGGAACAACGGTGGAAGGTTCAATTGCTCAAGACGATTACCTAGAAAGTAAAGTGCAGGGGCTTATTAAAGGTGCACAAATAATTAAAACTTACGCAGTAGATGACACTTACGTGACCGAGCTTGAGCTTAATATGAAGCGTGTGCACGATTTATACATAGGTGAAGTAAAACCACGCGAAGTTAAAAAAGTAACTTATTACTAAATAGCCCAGTTAATTAAAAAAGTTATTCAAAATATCTCATCCTCTTATATTGAGTGCTATGCTGTTGTTAGGATTAATTTTTAAGCAGATTGCGTAGTGCTCAACAGATGTATTTTATTGCCACTTATATTAACAGTGGCTCTGTAAATGGCGTTTAAGCCAACTCATTTAAATCCTAAATTATTTATATGGTGCAAAGCCAATTTGCGCTACCTATTGTTGTTTTTTGTACTCTCTAGTGGTGTGCTTGCAAGCCGACTAACTATTCAATTTAATACCTTTATTGAGCTGATGGGTCAAAAATATGGACCTGCGCGAGCGGCTGTTGCACGTAACTGGCAAAGTATGTTGGTACAAACTCAAAACAAACCAGAGCAACAACAAATTCTTATTGTTAATGATTTTTTTGCGCGTAATTTACGCTACCAAACTGATATTTTGCTATGGAAACAAAACGATTATTGGGCAACCCCTTTAGAAACGTTAGGCAGAGGCCTAGGTGATTGTGAAGATTACGCAATAGCAAAGTATATAAGCTTGAGAGCCCTAGGGGTGAGTGACGACAAGTTACGCCTTATTTATGTAAAAGCAAAAATTGCGGGCACTAACAAAACGCAAGCACATATGGTGTTAGGTTATTTTGCTACACCAAACGCTCAGCCACTTATTTTAGACAGTTTAATAACAAAGGTTTTACCTGCTGCAAAACGTGTAGATTTAAGCCCTGTTTTTAGCTTTAACAGCCAAGGTTTATGGGCTAATAATTCAACCAAAAGTGTAGCCAGCCCAACAGCAAGACTTTCACGCTGGCGTAAAATTTTGGAGCAGACAACCAAAGAAGGAGTTATGTGGTAATGGCATCATTTTCCTTATCTAAGTATCTTAAAAAACGAAAAATAACACTCAGGCAAGAGCTGTGGATTGCATTATTAATTGTTATTTTTGTAGGCTTTATAAGTAGTGTTTTAATTAGCACTAATTCGGCTAAAAGTTATTTTTCGACCCAGCTGTACTTAAAAAATGTAGATAACGCCAGTTCACTCGCGTTAATGATCAGCCAATTAGACAAGGACCCCGTTGAGCTTGAGTTATTAGTATCGGCCACATTTGATACCGGTCACTATAAGCGAATAGAATTACAAAACCCTAATGGTGAGGTGATTGTTAAACGCACGTTTACCGATGAGCTTAAAGCGACGGCTCCGCAGTGGTTTAGAGCAATGTATGGATTAAATGTACAGCCAGGGGTTGGGCAAGTAAATAATGGTTGGCAGCAATTTGGTACTTTGTTTATAGAAAGCCACAGTCAATATGCTGAGCAAGCCTTATGGGAAAGTGCGCTTAAACTATTTTTTAGTTTTTTAATTGTCGCTTTTTTTGCTTGTATAGTTAGTGCTTACTTTTTAAGTAGGATATTAAAACCACTAGATGATGTTGTGTATCAGGCTAATGCATTTGGTGAAAAACGTTTTATTAAATCGAGCGTTCCGCGCACTTTTGAGTTTGCGCGTTTAGTGCAATCAATGAACCAATTATCTACCCGTTTTAGCCGTATTATTAAAGAAGATAATAAACGTTTAGAAGAGCTTAGATTTAAATCGCAACACGATGAGCTAACTGGTTTAGCAAATAGAGAATACTTTGGTGCAACGCTTGAGGCTCACTTACAAAAATCGAAAGATCATGCCCATGGTGCTTTGTTTTTATTTAGGGTTGTAAACCTCGATCGCGTAAGTGAGGAAGTGGGACGAGTAGAAATGGTTAACTTTCTACGTCGATTTTCACAGATGTTGGTTAGCTTCTTAGAGAGCAACCAAGAACACTTTTCTGAAAATTACATTGCACGTATTTCTCACAGCGATTTTACCGTTTTATTTAGTGATATTGATGATATTCAAGCAATCAGTGAACGTATTTTATTGATGCATCAATCGTTTGTTGAAGAGTATAAAAACGTTAAGCTAGCGATACCTCACAGCTGTACTTATATTCAAAAAGACGACACGCGATTTGATGTATTAAAGCGTGCGGATGAACTTTTAAAATCATCGGGTAAACAATCTGATGTACAAGCAAAAGTAGCTCAGATCAAGCAAGAAAGTGAGCTGTTTGATAATGCAACTAGCTGGAAAAATGCCATAGAAGAGGCACTCAACAATAATAATTTAGAAATAAATACTTACCCAGTAACTAGCTTTACAGGGCAGGTAATGCAAAATCAATTAGGGTTGAGCCTAAAGCTTGGTGGGCAAGTATACCGTGCTAGTTACTACTACCAGTGGGCTAACCGATTAAAGTTATTAGCGCGTTTAGATTGGGGTTTAATTAAGGCGTTGGTGGCTCATTATAGTATTGAGCCACCAAGTGAACTGATTTCGGTTGAATTATCTGCTCAAACGTTACTTGATGATGCTGCACTTGCTTCGATTCTTACGTACCTTTCGGCGTTTCCTGATTTAGCCTCTAAAATTTGTTTTGATATTCGTGAAAGTATTGCCGTTAGCGAAATTGAGATATTTAAAGATTTTTGTGAGCAGGCTCGATGTATGGGCGCTAAGGTAGCATTAAAACGTGTGGGCCCTGAATTTACTAAAATTAATAAAATTCAGGAATTTGGTCTTGAAATGATTAAGGTTGATAGCGTTTACGGACACAATATTAGTTACAGCCAAGATAACCAAACATTTCTGCGAGGAGTATGTACGTTAGCGCATTCTATTGGCATTAAAGTGGTGGCTCAAGGTGTAACAAGCCAAGATGATATAGATACGCTTATTAACTTAGGTTTTGATGGGGTTATTAAAGAGTAAGTAATAGGCATTAACGGTGCGGTTAATGCCCTTTTACAACTAACATTAATTGAATACGGTCGCGAACTTTTAGCTTATTAAATATAGAGCTCATATGCTCTTTAATTGTACGCTCCGTAATACTTAAAGATTCTGCAGCTTGCTTATTAGTTGCACCTGTTACAACAATATCAACTACTTGACGTTCTCGCTTTGTGAGTACATCAAGCTCGCATGTGCTCGCATATTTAAACGGTGTATTTGATAAAGCTCCTACTAAGTTAGAGAGCAATTGCCCAGGTAACCATATTCCGCCAGCACAAATTGTCTCCAGTACTTGTTCAATAATTACTTTAGTAGCGAGTGCTTCTACGTACCCCCTAGCTCCTGCTTCAAGCGCACTTCTTAGTTGATTTATTTCTAGTTCGTTGGTCATAACTATAACCAGTAAACGTTGCTGAGAATACTTTTTAACAAGCTCAAGCCAATTAGGTGTGCCGGCCAAAACCCAAATAATACTTGATGCCATGACTCTGTTTGGTTCTTTTGTGCATATTAAACAACCAGGAAACGCTGTATGCCAGTGTTTCGATTCAAATTCAGGCTGTGTAATAAAAATACTTTGGCGCATTACTTCTCCATTTATAAAATGTTTTAACGCTCTGTCATTGCTTGCGATGTAGCTCTAAGAACCGGTTTTAAAATATACTCAAGTACGGTTTTTTTACCGGTAATAATATCCACTTGAGTGGTCATTCCTGGAATAATAGTCAGCTCTTTTGAAAAATTATTTTTGGTGGTTTTTAGTTGCACCAAATAAAAGGTATTCTCGCGGTCATCTGTAATTGTATCGGCGCTAATATGTAATACTTCGGCTTCAAGGCCACCATATACGGCAAAGTCGTAGGCACTAAATTTTATCATTGCAGATTGACCAGGGCGTAAAAATGCAATGTCTTTAGGCGGGATTTTTGCCTCTACTACAAGTTGATCGTCAAGCGGGACAATTTCCATAACATCACTACCTGGCTGTAAAATACCGCCAACTGTATTAACTAATAATCGTTGTACAGTGCCTTTAACAGGAGAGCGTATTTCAGTTTGAGTTACTTTATCGGCTAAGCCAGATTCAGTTTCTTTAATTGAATCCAATCGAAGTAGCGCTTCGGAGAGTTCATTGTTCCAGCGGTTAATCATAACGAGCTCAACTTCGGTTACCTTATTTTTAGCTTCGTTAATGGCCGAAAGACTCCTATTTATAACTGCCTTGGTTCTGTTTATCTCGCCGTTTAAATCAACTATTTGACGCTCTAAACGAATAATATCTATATCCGAAATGGCACCGGTGCGTAACAATGGACGGGTCACTTTAAGCTCCCTGTTTGTTAAGCGTAGCGCACTGGTATGCTGCTGAAGTGCCGCTTTTGCTTCAATATAATCTTGGTGTCGCTGTTCTAGTTGGCGTTTGTGAATACTTACCTGTTGCTCCAACTCTTGGCTGTTACTCAAATAAAGAGAGCGTTCGTGTTGAACCACCTGAGGTGCATTTTTTATAACATCTTCGTTAAATACGAGCTCCTTTTTTTGAGTGAGCGCTCTGAGCCTCGCAACTTTTGCACTTAACGATTCAACCTTGGATTGATTTTCCCTAAAGCTAGAAATAAAGCGGGTAGGGTCTATTTTAATGAGTACATCACCCTCGTTTACTATTTGACCTTCTCGGACATTTATTTTTTCGACCATACCGCCGTCATAAGATTGAATAAGCTGTAATTTATTAGAGGGAATAACCCGTCCCTCGCCACGAGCAACTTCATCCAAGTTAGCAAAGCCAGACCACACAATAAGGCATATAAACGTTAAGCAAATTAAATAAAGTAGTAGCCTAGCGCTTGCTGGTTCCTGCTGCATTTTTTCCCACTGTGCATCTACTACCCAGTCTTGAGTATTTGGCGGTGAAATCCATCCTTTAAATAGTTTATTAAATACGGATGGCTTACCTTGTTTTCTTGCTTCTATTGCTTTGCTAACAGATTCAAAAGAGCGTTGTTCAAGTGGTTTTTTGTTATCACTCATGAGGCTTGCTCCACGGTTTTATTATTTAACGCCGCAATTACTTTTTGTTTTGGTCCATCAGCAACTACTTTTCCGTTATCTAAAACTATAATACGGTCAACAAGCTCGAGTAATGATGAGCGGTGAGTCACTACAATTAGGGTTTTATCTTTAGAATAATCTTTTAAATTGTTAATAATTTTACTTTCACTATTGTGATCTAGCGATGAGGTTGGCTCATCTAGTAATAGTATTGGTGGGTCGTTAATTATGGCTCTTGCCATCCCTACAGCTTGGCGTTGCCCTCCTGATAATTGGCGGCCTTGCTCGCCTACTTGTAAATCAAATCCGTCTGGGTGCGAATTAATTAAATCAAATAATTGGCTTCGCTCACAGGCTTCAATAATTTGCTCGTCTTTAGCATGCCAAGCGCTTATCGTAAGGTTGTCTTTTAAGGTCCCATAAAACAGGGCAACGGTTTGCGGTACATAACCAATATTATGGCGAAGCTCTGCAGGGTCAATTTGATGTATATCGTTATTGTCCATCAAAATTGCTCCTGAACAGGGTTCATATAGCCCTAAAATAAGCTTTTCTAATGTACTTTTACCTGAGCCATTACGTCCTAAAATTGCGATTTTTTCACCAGCTTTAATTTTAAAACTAACGCCGTTGAGTGCATTATGAGATTCGTCAGAGTATTTAAAGCATACATCTTTAAATTCTATATCGCCCTTTAAAATAGGGTGGCTTAACCAATGCTTACCAGGTGGGCGCTCGACCTCTTTTTCCATAATCTCATTTAGTGACTGCATTGCTATTGCGGCATGATGATATTGCGCTAAAACAGCGGCTGACTGCCCAATAGGGCCCATAGCACGAGATGATAATAAGTAGGCTGCAATTAATCCGCCTTGAGTTAGCTCACCTTCAATAACGAGGTGTACGCCTATTATCATTATTATTACGCCTACGCATTGCTGTATCCACGATGCTGTATTTGATATAGAGCTAGAAACGAGTCGGCTTTGTGCGTTTACTTGCGCAATGTAAATGGTCGACTTTTCCCATACAGATTGTGTTTTACACTCTGAGTGAAAACTTTTTACATCTTCAATGTTGGTTAAACTTTCTACTAATACTGCATTTCGCATTGAGCTTGCTTTCATTGTTTGCTCTGAAAGGGCTTCAAGTTTGCGGTGTGCGGCTATAGCGTAAGCTAATAATATAAGTGCGCCCGCTATAATGGGTAAACTTAGAGGTACGCCAATAATGGCGATAACAATTAAATATAAAACTACGAATGGTAAGTCGACTAATGCGACAAGCGTTATGGAGCTAAAAAAGTTACGTACAGCTTCAAATGATTGAATATTGCTAGCAAAGGAGCCAGCTGATGATGGACGGTTTTTTAGTTTCATACCTAATACCCGCTCCATAATTACAGCCGATACTTTTACATCTATTCTGCTTGCAGCAAGCTCTACAAAATAACCTCTTACTAAGCGTAAAACAAAGTCAGCAGTGAGTGCTATTAAAATACCAATGGCAAGTACCCAAAGGGTTTCTGTTGCGTGGTTGGGCACTACGCGGTCATATACGTTCATTACAAATAAAGGCATGGCAACCGACAAAAAACCCAACGCAATAGCTGAAATAATTACGTCTTTATAAAGTGAGCGGCACTCTTTAATTACTCCCCAAAACCATCCGTCTTTTGATAGTTTTTCAAGTACAGGTGTTCGCTCATCAAATGCAAATTCTGGTTGTGCATAAATAATTAAACCAACACTGTTGCCCGCTAATTCATCAATGCTTTGTTCGATAACTGATTCGGTAAGTTCTGGGTAAATTACACTCACCAACTGCTTATCGTAATCAATAGAATTAATAACACAGGCTTGGTTATCTTTTAAAATTAAGATGGCAGGTAGTAGTGCTGTATTAATTTTTTGTAGTGGCTTATTAACTACTTTTGATTTAAAGCCAATACGCTTAGCTGCGCGCGAAAAAACTGATGGAGTAAGATTTCCATCAGTTAGAGGAAGTCCATTTAATAGTGCTTCTCTTGAAAACTCTTTATCATGATGGCGACATAAAACTGCTAGGCAGTCAACGAGTATGCCACCATGCTCAAGTACATCGTTTAATTCCATAAACCATCCAATGTTATGTAGAACTGCATGCGGTTGTTACTACTAAACCTAAACTCGAGAAATAAATTTAGCTTAAATATTTCAAGCCGAGTTTAGGTTATTTACATAACGTTAATTGACTTAGCTATCAGTAATTACAGCTTCGATACGTCGATTCACAGCATTTGCTCTTACTGATATTTCGTCTACTCGAGGTTGATCAATACCGTACCCGAACGATTTAACACGTTTTGGTTTTATATCGAATTGTTTAATTAAAATTTCAGCAACGGCAAACGCACGTTTTTCAGATAGTTTGCGGTTATATGTTCGATCTCCATCTAGAGATGCATGACCTTGTATTTCAACCTGCTTATTTGGGTTTTCTTTTAAAAAATCTGCAAGCCGACTAATTTCTTGAATATATTGAGGCCTTACATCGCTTGAGTCAGCAGAAAAAGGGATACCAATCTCTATATTCGAGGTTGATGCGCTATAAATTGTACAGCCAGATAAATCAACATTAGTTGACAGCGGCGTACTCGGACAAGTGTCTTGCTCGTTTGGTACGCCGTCACCATCATCATCTAAAAAGCTACTTTGTGTAGTGTCGGTTTCCAACGGTATATCTAAGTACCTTGGCATAGCGGTTACACTCATGTAGGCATTATCTTGCTTCGCTTTTTTTTGTAGAAATGCCTTGCGGCTAAAGGTGGTTGCTACATCGTAACTCGGACAAATATTTTGTGCGTTATGCACAATAGGATCGTCAGTTAGCTCTTTTAATGTAGGGTATTTACCTGACATTACGTCAAGTGCTGGCAATAATTTCCCCATTTCTTTTAGCATAGTTAAAATAGCCGATTGGCGGTCGTATAGCGCAACTATGTATGAACGTGTTGATTGGAACGATTCGTTTTCGGCATCAAGTACGTCTAGTAGAGTTCGTTGGCCTATATCAAATTGATCTTTATATGCAATTTTAACTTTAGTTGATGATTCGCGGTGTTGATTAAGCGCTGGCAACTTTTGCTCTAGTATAGTGACGTTGTAGTAGGCAATTTGCAGACTTTGACGAATATCAATACAGGCTTGATCTCGTTGATATTTTGCAATGTTTATATCTTGATAAGCTTGTTCTAAATTAGCGCTATCAAGACCACCGTTATACAAGTTATAACTAATATCTATGCCGACTCGCGCTTCTGTTCTGGTTTCATTTTGACCAAGCTCATCTCTATCTTGGCTACCGTAGCGGGCAGATAAATCTACGTTAGGATGAAAGGCCGCTTTTTGTGCTTTGGCGTTCGCTTTTTGCGCTTCAATATTATACAAAGAGGCATAAAATGAAGGGCTGTTTTTGTAGGCGACGTCTAGCGCTTGGTTAACCGAAATTGGTATATTGTTTTCATCAAGGTCAGCTTGCTTTATATCGTTCATAGGTAGCTCACCTACAACTCTTAGGTAGCGAGCGCTTACATCATGTAAATTAGAGTACTCCGTTAACACATTAGATTGCGCTAGAGATAAACGGCCACTAATTTGTTCTAGGTCTGCTGCGCGCGCTACACCGGCGCCTACGCTTTGCTCTATTTGTTGGTATACAGACTCGTGCTCTTGTAAATTAGCTTCTGCAAGTTGTACTAACTCCTTGAATTTTTGTACGTCAAGTAGTGCAATCGAGGCTTCAAGTGCTGTTTGTTCTGTTTGAGAAATAAGCTCAAAGTACCTAATAAGTTGAATACGTTTAAAACGGTCAACTGTATTAGATGTTCTAAAACCGTCATAAAGCATTTGAGTAACGCTTAATTCGGCTGTATTACGGTTATATTCTTCTTCAATACCGTAATTTCTTCTTTCATATCCTGCACTTGCTGATACATCAACACTTGGTAAATAACCTGAACGGGCAGCATCCACTCCATAAATAGAAGATTTAAAAGCATGCCATGCTTCTTGTACTTCAGGATTGTTTTCAATCGCTTTACTTGAGACGTATGTAAGTGGCATTGCTGATTGTTCGTTTGCATGCACGTAGTTTGATAAAGTTACGGCTGTAATCGCTAATCCGATTAACATAGTCCCTTGATGCTTTTTAAAAGTGTTTTTTATAATCATTGCTTCCTCTTAGATCCTGTTAAGACCGAAAATACTCTTTTAAATATTTAGTAAAGGAGTGCTAATTTTGCAAGTAATCTTTTCGGGTAGCATGAAAAAAAATTTCTACCACTTTTTTGTTGATTTTTTATTTTTGAATTTTTCTTCTAAACCTGTACTTGAGTCCAGTATCTATGTGCTTTTTTTGTTCTACCTTTAACTTATTAGATTGTTATTTTAAAAAGTTTGAGGGTATCTAAATGGAAGCAAATCAACTTGTAGTTATTGATATTCAGGGTTCGGCGGGTGTTGTGTTGGATGATGGATCAATAAGAGCGTTAAACGTGGGTGACATTATTACCGTAGGTGATTTAGTTGTTACTGCTATTAAGTCGTCGTTACAAATAGATGTGCAAGGTGAAACCTTATCTATACCCGCAAATCAAAAGGTAAAAATAACACCAGACCTATTAGCGAAAGAAGCAAGAGACTCTAGCGAAACAACTGTTTTTGATGAAAGTTTAGATGAAGCAATCGCAAGCTTAGACTTAGGTACAGAGCAAGACTCATCAACGGCGGCTAATTCAGATGTAACAGATTTTTTAGATGCATTAGAGGGTGATGGGGACATTTTAGATAATTTAGAGGCAACAGCCGCTGGTGGCGGTAATGCAGCTGGTGCAGATGGAGGTAGTTCGTTTGTACAGTTAACCCGAATTTCTGAAAGTGTTGATCCTAGTAGTGTTACTTTTGATTCTTCTTTTGATCAAAGCGCTACTGAAGCTTTTAATTTAAGAGATACCTCTGATGGTATTGTGCCTGACGCAACTTCGGCTTCTATTTCACTTAATGAGCTGGGCGTTACTAATTCATCACAACCAACAATTACCGGTACGAGTGAAAACTTAATTGGCGAAACGGTAAATGTGACGGTAACTGATGTTGATGGAAATTCTCAAGTAGTTAGTGTTGTGATTGGCCCTGATGGTACCTTTGAAATAACCCTACCAACTCCAGTTGCGGATGGCCCTGTGACCGTTGTTGTTGAAGCAACAGATCCTGTTGGCAACCCTATAAACGACACTATTTCTATAGAAATTGATACAACACCTCCGCTTATTGCTATTGATCCTGTTGCCGATTCTGCTTCTCAAACAGTGACAGTAACAGGGACTGTATCTGGGTTGAACACTGGTGATAATGTGTCGGTCACGTTAACGGATAGTGCAGGTACGGTACAAACAATTGTTACTCAGGTTGATGCGCTAGGAAATTGGGTTATTACTACTACCTCACCTTTATCTGAAGGAGAGTTTAACGTAAGCGCAGTGGCGATTGATGCCGCTGGAAATCAAGCTGTAGACCAAGCTTTAGCTAATGTAGATTTAACTGCTCCGGTAATCACAGTAAATGTAACTGATGAAACAAATAACGCAACACCACCACTTGTTGGAACAACAAATGGGGTTCCTGAAGGCACGCAAGTAACAATTACTGTTACAGATAGTGCAGGACAAATACAAACATTAACTGCGGTTACTCAAGCCGATGGAAGCTGGAGTGTAGAAGTTGGGACTCCTTTACCTGAAGGTGATTTTACTGTTGATGCACAAGTAAGCGACAGTGTAGGAAACTTAGCATCAGCAAGTGATTCAGGAGTAGTTGATTTAACGGCGCCTACGGTACAAATTAATAATATTAACGACACTCAAGACACCACGCCAACTATTACAGGTAACGCGCAAGATGTACCTGCTGGCTCTATTATTAGTGTGGTTATTACCGATTTTAATGGTCAAACTCAAACATTATTAACCCAAACTAACGCTGATGGTGATTGGTCTATTGATGTAACTACGCCATTAGCTGAAGGGCTGTTTGA
Source organism: Pseudoalteromonas sp. C8 (assembly GCF_011378685.1). Lineage (NCBI taxonomy): Bacteria > Pseudomonadati > Pseudomonadota > Gammaproteobacteria > Alteromonadales > Pseudoalteromonadaceae > Pseudoalteromonas > Pseudoalteromonas sp. C8. The sequence goes on along the minus strand of NZ_WTKT01000001.1, from coordinate 3,328 downwards.
GGTTGATGCAAGTGTAAGCGATGCTGCAGGTAATCAAGCCCAAGCAAATAACCAAGGTGTTGTTGATTTAACAAATCCAGATATTACCGTTACTGCAATTGCTGATACTAACGATACTACACCAACATTTGTAGGTAGGGTAGAAGACGCTCCAGCGGGCTCTGTAATTACAGTATTAGTAACCGATATAAACGGTAGCGTACAAACTTTAACTACTTTATTAAATGGAGATGGTACATGGAGTGTTGATGCTAATGAAATCTTGCCAGGTGGTGAGTTTACAGCAACTGCGTCAGTAACCGATGCAGCAGGTAATGAGGCTACTGCGCAAACAAACGGCGAAATAACGTTTGCTCCTATTTCAATTCAAATCGATGCAATTGCTAATACTAACGATACCACTCCATTTTTAAGTGGTAACACCGGTAATGTGCCTGCAGGTACAACCATTACTTTAACTATTACGGCAAGCGATGGGAGTACATTTACATTACTTGCAGTGACGCAAGCAGATGGTTTATGGTCTGCACAAGTAACAACTCCTCTACCGGAGGGCGACTTTACTGTAGTTGCTGCTGTTATAGATGACTCGGGTAATGAAGCGCAAGCAAGTGCAGTAGGTAATGTTGATTTAACTGTAAGTATTAATTTTATTATTGATACTAACGATACAACACCTACAATTAGCGGCTCTACACAAGACGTAGAACCTGGTGCGTTAGTAACCGTTACATTTACAGGAAGCGATGGCGTAGCAGAAACCGTGCAAGTAGTTACTGGTGCTGATGGAAGTTGGTCAGTTGAGGCAAGTAATGAATTGGTTGAAGGCCAGTTTAATGTGGTTGCAACTGTAACTGATGCTGCGGGTAATACAGCTTCTGCAAGTGAAACTGGAGAGATTGATTTAACCGATCCGGCAATCACGATAAATCCTATTGAGGATACGAATGATGTAACCCCATCTGTAAGCGGTAATGTAATTGATGTACCAGCAGGAACAGAAGTTACATTAGTAATAACTGACAGTGAAGGTAATGAACAAACACTTACAACAATTACAAATACAGATGGTACATATACAGCGGATATTATTGCAGATCTCAGTGAAGGAGATTTCACAGTAACAGCGAGTGTTAGTGATACTGCTGGTAATAGCAGTACGGCAACTGTTACAGGTACGGTTGATTTAACTGCACCAAGTGTCACTATCAACAATATTGCAGATACAAACGATACAACACCTACTCTTACCGGTTCTACCCAAGGATTAGCATCGGGCAGTGAAGTAACTTTAACTGTTACTGATAGTCTAGGGGCTGAGCAACAGTTAGTTACTACTATAAGTGCTGATGGTACTTGGAGTATTGAGATTCCAACTGCTTTGAGCGAGGGGGATTTTACCGTAACTGCTAATGTATCTGATAATGCGGGTAACGCAGCTCAAGATTCACAATTAGGCTCAGTTGATACCACCCCTCCTTTAGTTGCAATAAATGACTTTGCTGATTCAAACGATACAACACCTACATTTAGCGGAACAACGAGTGATGTAGCACCGGGTAGCCTTGTTAGTGTTTTAGTTACTGATGCAAATGGTGAGTCTCAAACATTGACGGCGGTTGTGTCAGAAGATGGAACTTGGCAAGTTGGTGCAACTCAAGCTGTTGCTGAAGGCGACTTTACAATTACAGCAACAGTAACAGACGCTGCAGGTAATGAAGCAAGCGATACCGGTACTGGAACAATTGATTTATCAGCTCCAATTATAGCAATTAATACAATCCCAGATAGCGGCGATACTACTCCAACAATTTCAGGTTCCGTACAAAATGTGCCAGCTGGAACAACGGTTACGTTAACATTGACGGACGCTGGTGGTAATACACAAACAATTACAACACAAACGCTAGCTGATGGTACTTGGACAGCTGATGCTATTAATGAGTTAGTTGAAGGTGACTTTAGCGTTAATGCCATCGTTAGCGATGAAGCAGGTAACCAAAGTGAAACTTCAGCACAAGGAACTATCGATAATACCGCACCAACTATTACGATAGATGCACTGGCTGATAGTAACGACACCACCCCAACTATTTCAGGCACCGCAACGGGGGAGCCAGAGGGCACGGTTGTTACTATTATCGTGACTGATGAAGCAGGTAACCCACAAACCATCACCACAGAAGTACTCGCTGACGGCACTTACACTGTTGATGTATCAGATGAATTAAGTGAAGGCGAATACAGCGTAGACGTATCAATCACTGATACTGCTGGTAACTTAAGTACAGAAGTAACAACGGGTACTATTGATACCTCAGCTCCTGCTATTACGATTGATCCACTGGCAAATAGCAACGACACCACACCGACAATTTCTGGCACAGCAACGGGCGAGCCAGAGGGCACCGTTGTTACTATTACGGTAACTGATGACGCTGGTAACCCACAAATAATTACCACTGAAGTGCAAGCCGATGGCACCTTTAGTGTGGATGTACCAAATGAATTAAGCGAAGGCGAATTTACTGTTGAGGTATCGGTTACAGATACTGCGGGCAATGAAACCACAGCAACTACGACTGGCGAGGTTGATACTTTAGCACCGGTGATCACGATAGATGCACTGGCTGATAGTAACGACACCACCCCAACTATTTCAGGCACCGCAACGGGGGAGCCAGAAGGCACGATTGTTACTATTACAGTAACTGATGAAGCTGGTAACCCACAAACCATCACTACAGAAGTACTCGCTGACGGCACTTTCACTGTTGATGTACCAGATGAATTAAGCGAAGGCGAATACAGCGTAGACGTATCAATCACTGATACTGCTGGTAACGTAAGTACAGAAGTAACAACGGGTACTATTGATACCTCAGCTCCTGCTATTACGATTGATCCACTGGCAGATAGCAACGATACAACACCAACTATTTCAGGCACCGCGACGGGTGAGCCAGAAGGCACGGTTGTTACTATTACCGTGATTGATGAAGCAGGTAACCCACAAATAATTACTACTGAAGTACAAGCTGATGGCACCTTTAGTGTGGACGTACCAAATGAACTAAGTGAAGGTGAATTTACTGTTGAGGTATCGGTTACAGATACTGCGGGCAATGAAACCACAGCAACTACGACTGGCGAGGTTGATACTTTAGCACCGGTGATCACGATAGATGCACTGGCTGATAGTAACGACACCACCCCAACTATTTCAGGCACCGCAACGGGGGAGCCAGAAGGCACGATTGTTACTATTACAGTAACTGATGAAGCTGGTAACCCACAAACCATCACTACAGAAGTACTCGCTGACGGC